>JBBSCK010000016.1:0-29832 GCA_038250335.1 Caulobacterales bacterium | reverse complement strand
GAACCAGGCCGAAAAATCGCCCGCGCCGTGTCGTCCAAACTCTGAAGGCGTCCGGCCAGACTCCCGGCTGCGGCCAGCCGCGCCAAGGTGCGCTCGGACGGCGGGGCCCCCGACCGGCGCGGCTCGCCCGCCTGCTGCAACCGTGCCTCCACACTCGCCCACGTCCGGGTACGCGGCCCCCGGAAGGCGGCTGTCTCCAGTCCGGCAACGGCGATCCCGGTCGCCTCCGGCAGGGTGGTCAGGCCGTGCTTGATCAGCCCCAGAACCGTCTGCGGCTTGAGCGGATCGGCTATGAATCGCGCCGCCAGATCGACCAGCACCCCGACCGGCATGCGGTCCAGACCGGTGCCGGCGGAACTGTCGGCGACCACGCCCCAGCGCTCCAGCCGGGCGGCCACTCGCCGGCCGAGTGCCAAGTCCGGCGTCACAAGGGCGCAGGTTCTCCCCGGCGTCTCCAGTGTCTCACGCATCATCAGGGCGATGGCCGCCGCCGCATCCTCCTCGGCGCGGGCCGAGACCACCGACAGCCCCTCGAGACCCAGAGCGATCGGATCGGTGGAGACGCCGGCCTCCGACGCATCCGACCTCAGGCGCGCGATCTCCGTGCGCCAGTCGGCCGTCGCATCGGCGGGGCGCAGCGCCTCGTTGACCAGTCTCTGGCGCGCCAGCCCGCGGGCCTCCACGACCGGGTCTGCAGGTCGCCGGAACCACGGTCGCACCGCCTCGCGCGCCACTCCGGCCCGCGCCAGCAGCCGCTTCAGCGCGCTCTGCGGATGCTGTTCGTCGACCACGTCCCAGGCCGTATCGCCGAGGTCCAGATCGAGGCCGGGCAGGACCACACACCCCTGCGGGGCGTTGGCGACGGCCCGCAGCACATCCGCCGCCGCCTTCACCGTGCCGGTCGAGCCGGCCGCGATTACAGGCCCCGCCGGCGGATGGTCGGCCCATCGCTCCGCCAGCAGCCGCAGCAGCCGGGTCCGCCGCCAGGACGCGTCGACCAGCCCCATCGCCTCCAGTCGCCTGGGCCAGGCATCCACCGCCAGCCCAAGAAACTCGGCGGAGGCCTGCCAGTGCTCGGCCAGGTCGCCCTCGACGAGGCTCGCCACGCGCCCCGGATCCTCGACCTCCTCGATGTGGCAGGAATCGAGAAACGCCCCCAGGCCGTCGGCCAGCTCCAGCGCGCGCATCGGCGGCAAGCCCGGCGCGAAGTCTTCCACGATCATCCGCGCCATCTCGAACCGGCGCGTCAGGGGGGCGATGGCGGGCGGCAGGTCCAGCCCCAGCTCGCCGGGCGAGAAGGGCGGCTCGTCCTCCTCCAGATCGCCCAGCGGCCGCACCTGCGGCAGCAGCACCGGCCGGTCTGCGCCGAGCACCGAAAGGGCCCCCGTGAAGGCTCGCGCCGCCCGGCGGTTGGGCAACAGAATGGTCGCGTCCGACAGCACCTCGGGCGGATGATCCCCCAGCCAGTCCAGCACCCCCGCCGCCAGATCCTCGAGGAACGGCCGGTGCGCGGGAATGGCGAACCAGCGGGGGCTATCGCCGTGGAACGGGTCGAACGACCCCCTCACAGCTGCGCCCTCAAGCAGTGAGCCGCCGTGCGGCGAACGTCAGGGCGCACTGAGTTTGGCCTCGGCCTCGTCGCGCGCCTGCGGATCGCCGACGTGCATCCAGTCGCCGTCCAGGACACAGCCATACAGCCGTCCCGCCGCCGCCGACCGGCGCCACAGCGGGCTGAGCGAAAACGCGCCGTCTGGCCCCCCGTCGGCATAGTCCGGTCGGGTGATGTGGACGCCCATATAGGCGAAGGGCGCGCTCGCGGCCTCGCCCCGGAAGGTCAGCCGTCCATCCTCGCCGAGGAAGAAATCCCCGTCACCCTCGAACCCGATCGAGCCCTCGCGCCGCGCCAGCAACAGGCAGGCGTCCATCCGCGCCGGGTCCCACAGCCGCACCAGATCCTGGGCCCAGCCTTCCTGGCCATGATCGGTCCAGACGCTGTCGATATTGGCCACGAACACCGGATCGTCGCCCAGCAGCGGCCGCGCCTTCTTCAGGCCCCCGCCGGTCTCCAGCAGGGCCTCGCGCTCGTCGGAGATCAGGATGCGGGGCACAGCCCGCCCGGCCAGATGGGCTTCCAGCCGGTCGGCGAACCAGTGAACATTGACCACAGCCATCTCGACCCCGGCCCCGGCCAGCCGGTCCAGCACATGATCGATCAGCGCCCGCCCACCGACCTCGACCAGGGCCTTGGGCCGGTCATCGGTCAACGGCCGCATCCTTGTGCCCAGCCCGGCGGCCAGCACCATGGCGGTCTTCGGGGCGGTCACACCCAAAGCCCTTCCCCCGCCCTTTGCGGGGGAAGTGTCACGTCGTGGCGCGAAGCGACACGCGTGACGATGGGCGAAGTCCGTGCCTCGTCCTCGACAGGAAAATCCCCCCATCGGTCCTGTTCAGCCTTCGGCTGAAGACGGACCGCTTTCCCCCGCAAGCGGGGGAAGGACTGCCAGGCGGTCATGCGCGCAGCTCCGCAGGCACATGGCGGTCGAACCAGCGCGCGACGCCTTCCAGCCCCGGCCTGGCCAGATTGGCGTTCAGATGGCCCCAGACGCGCGGCATGAAGGCCGCGTAGCGGGGCTTGGCGTCCCGCGTGATCAGCCGCGCGAAGATGCCCAGGATCCGCGCCTCGTTCAGCGCCGCCAGCCCGGCATAGCTGCGCAGGAAGGCCGCCCGGTCGTCCACGGGCGCGATTTCGAAATAGCGCGCCAGCGCCTCGGCCTCCAGCGCGCCCGACACGTCGCGACGGGCATCCTGCAACAGCGAATGCAGGTCCCACGACGGGTGGGCCCGCACCGCGTCCTGAAAGTCGATCATGCCGACCCGGGCCGGCCCCTCCCGCTGGAGCAGCCAGATGAGATTCTCGGCATGATAGTCGCGGTGGGCCATGACTGACGCCCCCGCCTCGCCCTCGGCCACCACCGGAGCCCAGGCCTCGCCCCATTCGGCCATCGCCGTCGCGTCGAAGTGCAGGTCCGGCTTCAGCCTCGGCAGCCAGTCGAGGAACAGGTCCACCCCGCCCTGCAGCGCCGTGGCGTCATAGGTCTGCAGCGGCCAGCGGCCCGCCGCGCCCATCAGCACCGGGGGCGTCGGGGCGGCGTGCAGCAGCGCCAGGGCCTCGACGGCGGCCAGATACAGAGGCCGCTCGTCCTGCCCCGCCTCGATCACCCGCGCGAACAGGTCGTCGCCGAAATCCTCCAGCACCGCCAGTCCCGCGCCGGCGTCCAGCGCCACGATGGCGGGGGCCGACAGGCCGACGCTGCGCAGATGCGACGCCACGGCCGCAAAGGCCTCGATCCGTCCGGCCGACAGCCGGGCGATCGCGTTCCACCCTTCGGCCTTGCGCCGCTCCGGCGACCACGACGGATCGGCCGGCGGGCTCTCGGCCGCCGCGACCTGGTCCATCAGCATCAGGCCCGGCCCTGCGGCCGGTTTCAGCCGCTCGTAGCGGCGCGTCGAGGCGTCGCCGGGCAGGGGCGAACGGCGGGCGTCGGCCAGCCCCGCCTCGCTCAGGAAGGCGACCCTCTGGGCCTCGCGATCGTTCAGGGGGTCAGACATTCGGGCTCTTTGGCAGGCTTTCGACGACTGCATGGATCTTGTGTGCCCATGCCCCTGCGCCAGAAACGGTCGCATGCCGTCCTTCGCCGCGCTCTTCCAGGGTGATCGACAACCGATTCGGCCCCAGCGCCCGCGCCGGATCGTCGCCCAGCCGCTCGGGCCATTCGATCAGGGCGCAGCCGACGTCCAGCGCATCGTCCAGCCCGATCTCGAACGCCTCCTCGGGCCGGGTCAGCCGATAGAGGTCGAAATGGGCCACCGGCGGATCGGTCTCATAGAACTGAACCAGGGTGAAGGTCGGCGACGGCACGTCCTCCTCGGGCCCGGCCAGCGCCCGGATCAGCCCACGTGCGAGCGTCGACTTTCCCATGCCCAGCGGCCCGTACAGCAGCACCGCCTCCCCGACCGCCAGTTGCGGTGCGAGCGCACGGCCCAGCGCAGTCGTCGCGTCGGCGTCGGCGAGGAAGATCGCGAGGCTCATGCGAACTCCGCGTCCGGCTGGGACGGCAGAACCCGCTCGGTGAAGGCCTTCAGCGCATAGGTCGCCCGCGTCGCATCGAGATCCAGCCGCGACGGGGGGATCGGCTTGCCGACGCTCAGCCGGAACGGCTTCTTCCGCTTGTTCAGAAGCTCGTGGAACAGGGTGATGTCCCTGAGCTCGGGCGAAACGCGGTTGAACAGATGGAACAGGGTCGAGTTCGGGCCCGCCACATGGATCGGCACGATCGGGGCCTGGTATTTCCGCGCCAGCGAGACCGCGGTCGGGGCCCAGTCCGGATCGGTCAACTGGCCGTCCTTGCCGACGCGCGCCAGACGCCCGGCGGGGAACAGGACCACGCAGCGGCCGGCCTCAAAGGCGGCCTTCGCCGCGTCGAGGGTGGCGCGGGTCTTGTCGCGCGTGCGCTTGCCGGCCACCCATTCCACCGGAATCACCACCTCGCCCAGCCGGGGCGAGACCCGCAGGGCGTCGGCATTGGCGAAATAGATGGCGTCGGCACGGCGTTTGCGGATGGCGTCACAGACCGCAATTCCGTCGGCGATCCCGGTCGGATGGTTGCAGACCACCACGCATCGCCCCGTCGCGGGCAGACGCTCCAGGTTCAGGCTGGACACCTTCAGGTCCAGCAGGTTCGACACGTAATCCAGTGCGGCCTGGCCCGACGCCGGACCGATCGCATCGGCCATGGCCCGCGCCCGGCCGTATCCCAGCAACGCATGGAGCCCCGGACGCATGAGGGGCCACAGCCATGAGCCGGTCAGCCGGGGGGCCCGCTCGGCGATCAGCACGTCGACGACATGGTCCGGCCGCCGCGCGCGGACGGCGGCCGTGACCTCGGACGGGACGGGAAGCAAAGCGGTCATCCGCGTCCCTTGTCGCCTCTGCGCCGGGGACAGGCAAGCGGGCGGGTTGGCGGATCGCAGGCGCGTGATAAGTCTGTCGCGAACACGGGGAGACGGCCATGCGGCTCAGGATCAGATCGGCGGCCATGGCCGTCCTGCTGGCGGCCATGCCCGCGACGGCCCTGGCCCAGGCCGCGTCGCCGTCAGGGGCCGGGGTCGCCGCCCTGCCCGGTGGCCTGTCGATGCGGGCCCTGGCCATGATGGACCGGGTTTCGGACCCGCGGGTCTCGCCGGACGGGGCGCGCGTGCTCTACGGCGTCCGCTCGACTGACTGGGACGGCAATCGCGGCTCCGGGGCCCTGTGGGTCGCCGGTCTGGACGGCGACGAGCCACGCCGGCTGGCGATCTCCACCGGCGGTGCCGCGGCCGGGCGCTGGGCCGCCGACGGCCAGGCGATCTATTTCCTGTCCGCGCGCGGCGGTTCGAACCAGGTCTGGCGCGCCGACGCCCAGGGAAATGCCGCCATTCAGGTCACCACCCTGCCGGTCGATGTGGTCGCCTTCCGCGTCTCGCCGGACGGCCGCACCCTGATCCTGTCCCTGCCGGTCTTCATCGACTGCACCACGCTTCAGTGCACCCGTGACCGGATCGAGGCCGACACGAAATCGCCCGCCACGGTCAGCGGCTATGACCGGATGCCGCTGCGCCAGTTCGACCGCTGGGCCGACGGCCGCCGCCAGCACCTGTTCGTCCAGCCCCTGAACGGTTCGGGCCTCGCCGATGGCCCGCCGCGCGACCTGATGGCCGGCCTCGACGCCGACACCCCGTCCCAACCCCAGGGCACCGAGGACGAGTTCGTCGTCTCCCCCGACGGCCGCACGATCGTCTATTCGACCCAGACGCAGGGCCAGGACGGGGGCACGCGCGAAGCCTTCACCAATGACTCGGACCTGTTCCGCGTCCCGGTCGAGGGCGGGACGGCCGTCAATCTGACGCCGGCCAATCGCGGTGCCGACGGATCGCCCGCCTTCTCGCCCGACGGCCGTCGTCTGGCCTGGCTGGCGGGTCGCCGCGAAAACGTCGGCGGCGACCAGGCGGTGATCATCGTCGCCGATGCGGACGGCTCCAACCCGCGCCCGCTGACGCCCGACTGGGACCGGGGCCCGGCCTCCCTGTCGTGGGCTTCGGACAGTCGCACCCTGCTCGCCACCGCTTCCGACGACGGTCAGAACCGGCTGTTCCGTATCGACGCCCGCACCGGGGCGGTCACGCCCCTGACCGGGCGAGGCGCGGTCTCCGGCGTCGAGAGCCGCGCCGGCGTCCTTGTCTATGCCCGCGACGGTTTCGACGCCCCGGCCCAGATCATGACCGGGTCCGGCGACGCAGCGCGCGCCCTGACCCGGCACAATGCCCCGGCCCTGACCGCTCTGAACCTGCCGCAGGCCGAGGCCTTCACCTTCGCCGGATGGAACGGCGAGCCGACCCGCGGCTGGGTGTTCAAACCCGTCGGCCATGTCGAGGGGCAGACCTATCCGGCCGTCTATCTGATCCACGGCGGGCCCAAATCGCCCTGGACCGAGAGCTGGTCCTACCGCTGGAACCCCCAGATCTACACCTCGGCCGGATACGCCGTGGTGATGGTCAATTTCCACGGCTCACCCGGCTACGGTCAGGCCTTCACAGACGCCATCAATGACCACTGGGGCGACCGCCCGCTGGAGGACCTGCAGAAGGGCTGGTCAGCGGCGCTGGCGGCGAACGCCTTCATCGACGGCGACCGGGCCTGCGCGCTCGGGGCCTCCTACGGCGGCTATATGGTCAATATGATCGCCGGCAAGTGGAACGGCCCCTGGGCCTGCCTCGTCAACCACGCCGGGGTCTTCGACGTGCCCCAGCTGATGAACGCCATGGATATCGGCAACTTCATCTGGGAGTTCGGCGGCCCCAGCTGGGAGCGGATGGACCTGTATCGCGCCTTCAGCCCGGGGGATTTCGCCGGCGACTGGGACAAGCCCATGCTGGTCCTGCACGGCGAGCGGGACTTCCGCGTCCCCATCGACCAGGGTCTGGCGACCTTCTCGGCCCTGCAGCGCCAGAACATCCCCAGCCGGTTCGTCCGGATCGCCGACGAGAACCACTGGGTGCTGAAACCGCAGAACTGGGTCGACTGGCAGCGCGAAATCCTCGACTGGACGGCCAGGTGGACGTCAGAGGTGCCGTAAAGGCTACCAGAGGCGTTTGACGCCGAAGCTGTCGAAGACCTTCTCATTCGACGCCAGAGTCATATCGTTGAGCAAGGCCTGCGCGATCAACATTCGATCGAAAGGATCACGGTGAGCGTGTTCCATACGTCCAGCCAGCTGCGCTTCGGCGAGCGAGACGGGTAAACCATGAAACCCCTCAGCCGCGACTTCGAATTCGAAGGCTCGCGCCAGCCGCTCAGACTGCGGCAGCTTTCCCATGCCGAACTTGAAGGCGATTTCGTAGGCTGAGACCGCGCTAACAAAAGTGGTGTGTGCGGACGTCTCGATCTCTGCTTTGACGGCTTTGCTCAGACGAGGATCGTCACTTACCCACCAGATGAGCACGTGCGTATCCAGCAGGTATCTCAATCGACCCGCCCGTCATGGCCTTCCCAAAGCAAGAGGTCCTCTTCCGGCAGCGGGTCGAAGAAGCTGTCATCCAGCGCGACGATACCTTTCAATCGTCCGGGCTTGCGAACGATGCGCGGTGCGACCGGCACCGACTCCGCATCGGCTGGCACCAGCCGAACCGCCGGCTTGTTGCCCCGGGCAATGATCACCTCCTCGCCGCGTTCGGCGGCGGCGATCAGTTTGGACAGATGGGTCTTGGCGTGGTGCACCGTCACGGTGGTCATCGCGATGCCTCCCTTGGTCCCATCAACTTAGCTAAGCTGCCGGCAAGCCGCAACTTTCACCCTGCGTCGCCCGGTGCTACGCCATCCGCCACAAAGTTCCAGGAGCCGTCCGATGCGTCACCGTTCCCTGCTCACAGCCTGCGCCGCTCTCGCCATGCTGACGGGCCTGCCCGCCCTGGCCCAGCCCTCCGCCGCACCGGCAACGCCGGCCGCCGAACGCGCCTTCACCTATACGGACATGCTGACCGCCAACCGGCTGTCCGATCCCCGGGTCTCGCCGGACGGCCGCCACGTCGTCTATGCCGTCCGCGCCACGGACATGGAGGCCAATCGCGGCGTCTCCAGCCTGTTCATTCAAGATCTCAACGGCGAGGGCCAACCCCGCCGGCTGGCGATTTCGGACGGCGGGGCCAATACCGCCCGCTGGGGCGCGGACGGTAGCCTCTATTTCCTCTCGGGCCGGTCAGGCATGAGCCAGGTCTGGAAGACCGACAGCACGGGGGCCACGGCGACCCCGGTCACTAACCTGCCGCTGGACGTCAACGCCTGGCGGCTGAGCGCGGACGCATCGAAGATCGTCGTCTCGCTGGCCGTCTATCCGACCTGCGACGACCTCGCCTGCTCGGTCGCCCGGGGAACCGAAGCGGCCGCGCGCCAATCGACCGGCCAGGTCTATGACCGCATGTTCGTCCGCCACTGGGACACCTGGGCCGACGGCACGCAGAACCACCTGTTCGTGGTCAACGCCGACGGATCGGGCGATCCGGTCTGGGTCACCCACGGCTTCGACGGCAACACCCCCTCCAAGCCGTTCGGCGACGAGGGCGAATTCACCTTCACCCCCGACGGCTCGGCCGTGGTCTTCTCCGCCCGCGTGGCCGGTCAGTCGGAGCCGTGGAGCACCAATTTCGACCTGTTCCGCACCAATGGCCTGACCGGCGAGGGCTTCACCAACCTGACCGATGAAAATGACGCCTGGGACACCGGTCCGGTGTTCTCGCCCGACGGCCGCACCCTCGCCTATCGCGCCATGGCCCGTCCGGGCTTCGAGGCCGACCGCTGGCAGATCACCCTGATGGACGTGGCCACCGGCGCGAAACGCCAGGTCGCCGCCAACTGGGACCGTTCGGCCGACAGCCTGCAATGGTCCGCCGACGGCCGTACCCTCTATGTGGTCGCGGGCGATGTCGGCCAGACCCGGCTGTTCGCCATCACCGTCGCCAACGGTGCGGTCGTGCCGATCACCGGCCCCGGTCACGTCTCGGCCTTCGACCAGACGCCCTCCGGCTTCGTCTTCGCCCAGGACAGCCTGACCTCGCCGTCGGAGCTGTTCGTGAAGACCTTCCGCGGCCGCGAGATGCCGCGCCAGATCACCGACGTGAACCCCCAGCTCGACAGCCGCCTGTTCGGCGAGGCCGAGCAGTTCACCTTCCCCGGCTGGAACGACGAGACCGTCCACGGTTACGTCATCAAGCCCGCCGGCTATGTCGAGGGCCGCAGATATCCCGTCGCTTTCCTGATCCACGGCGGGCCCCAGGGCTCGTTCGGCAACAGCTGGTCTTACCGCTGGAATGCCTCGACCTACGCCGGGGCCGGCTATGCGGTGGTGATGATCGATTTCCATGGCTCCACCGGTTACGGCCAGGGCTTCACCGATTCCATCTCCCAGCACTGGGGCGACCGGCCGCTGGAGGACCTCCAGAAGGGCTGGGCGGCGGCGCAGGAACGGTATGATTTCCTCGACGGTGACAATGCCTGCGCGCTCGGTGCCTCCTACGGGGGCTATATGATCAACTGGATTGCCGGGCGCTGGTCGGACGAATTCAAATGCCTGGTCAATCACGACGGCGTCTTTGACGTGCGCGGCATGGGCTATTCCACGGAGGAACTGTGGTTCACCGAATGGGAGTTCGGCGGCACGCCGTGGGCAAACCCCGAGGGCTATGAGCGTTTCAACCCGGTCAACCATGTCGACCAGTGGAAGACGCCCATGCTGGTCATCCAGGGCGACCTCGACTTCCGCATCCCCACCGCCCAGGCCCTGTCGACCTTTACCGCCCTGCAACGCCGCGGCATCGAGAGCCGCCTGATCGTTTTCCCCGACGAGAACCACTGGGTGCTGAAGCCGCAGAACAGCCTGCAATGGCACAATGAAGTTTTCGGCTGGCTCGACCGGCACCTCGATCCCAAGGACTGAGCCGTGTCGCATCCGTCTCCGGATACACCCGACGGTGCCCTCGTCGGGCGGGTCATCGCCATGCCCGCTGACACCAATCCCGAGGGTGACATCTTCGGCGGCTGGCTGCTGGCCCATATGGATCTCGCCGGCTCGACACCCGCCTTTGACCTGGCCCAGGGGCGGTGCGCCACCATCGCGGTCGACGCCATGGTGTTCCACCAGCCGGTCTCGGTCGGTGACGAGGTGTCCCTCTATGCGACGGTGCTGAAGACCGGCCGCACCTCGATCCGCGTTCGTGTCGAGGCGTGGAAGCGACCGCGCTCGACCCAGGCGGTCTCGCGCGTGACCGAGGGCGTCTTCACCTATGTCGCCATCGACGCCGACCGAAAGCCCCGGCCGCTGCCATCAGCAGGCGAGGGCGATCTCGTCGGGCGCTGAGGGTTCGGCCGGCACCGGAGCCGGAGCAGGGACCGGCGGGGCGGGATCAAAGATCGCGCCGGTCAGATTGGCATTCTCGAAATCGGTCGAGACCTCGGTGCCGTCTTCCTTGACGATCACCCCGGTCACGGCACCGGTGAAGTCGGCGAAGGCCAGCTGGCAGTCCGCAAAGCTTGCGCCCCGCAGGTCGCAGCCGCGGAACCGGGCCCCGCGCAGATCGGCATGCCGCAGCACCGCGCCGGTCAGCAGCGAGCCCGAAAAATCAACCTCGATCGCGCGTATGCCACTGGCTTTCAGCCCGGCCAGCCGCCGTCCGGCAAAGGCATCGGCGGCAGGCCGCACGTCCAGTCCCGACAGGTCCGCAACCTTGCCCCTGCTACCATTGCTGTCGACCCAGGCCTCGGCCTCAACCAGGGTCTGACGCACCTCCCCCTCCCTGGCGAGGGCGGAGGCGTCGGGGTCCAGAACACAGGTTGCCAGCGCGGCCCGGTCAATCCGGACGCCACTGAGATCGACACCGGTCAGGATTGTCTCGGCGAAACTGCAGCCCCTGAGATCGGCCCCCGTCAGGTCGGCCCCGGCCATGTCCGCCCCGCTGAAATCGGCACCCTTCAGCCGCGCATTGCCCAGCCGCGCCCGTTTGAGCGAGGCGTGACGAAGGTCGACCCCCTGGGAAATCTCCCCGTCCGGGCTGATCCGGCGGAGCGGGCGATCAGGATCGATCGCCAGGGCCCGAAATGCGCCGGTCGCCTCGGCCCGGGCCAGACGGGCGTCGCGCAGGTCGACGCCGTCCATGCGGGCCCCGTACAGTTTGGCCCCGCGCAGGCTGGAACCGCGCAGATCGGCATTGGTCAGGTTGGCCGCCCTCAGGTCCGCGTCCCGCAGATCGCAGCAATACAGCAGGGCGGAAGACAGATCGGCCGCCGCCATCCGGACCCGCGAGAGATTGCACCCGGTCAGGTCCGCACCGCTCAGACGGCGCTTCTGGAGCATCAGGCCCGCCAACCGGAAGAACCGCAGGACCAGCCGACGCCCGCCCGGCCGCCCGGACACAAACCGCTCGTGCAGCTCGATCTCGGCCTCGAGGGCGTGCGTTTGCCGGTTCGGTTGGGTCATCGGCCAAGCTTGACCCCAAAGCCTTGCAGAAGCGTTTGCGCCGGGTCTGGGCGTGCTGAAACTTGACCCTCCGGCCGCCCGCGCCTACCTGACCGATATGGCCATCCGACGTATCCTGACCATCGACAGCGCGCCCGACCTGGCGATCCTCAAGCAGGCGTCGACGCCCGTAGTCGGGGTCGACGACAGCGTCCGCGACCTCCTGGATGACATGCTGGAGACCATGTACGACGCGCCCGGCATCGGCTTGGCCGCCGTGCAGATCGGCGACCTGCGCCGGATCGTGGTCATGGATCTGGGCGACGGGCCCCCTCCTGAAGCAGATCGGCCCGGGAGTGCCCCGGCCGAGAGCGAAGGCGAAGGCGAGGAGCCCCGCGTTCCCAACCCCCGCTTCTTCATCAATCCCGAGCTCCTTTGGGCCTCCGACGAGACCTTCTGCTACGAGGAAGGCTGCCTCTCCATCCCGGATTATTTCGACCAGGTCGAACGCCCGGCCCGCGTCCGCGTCGCCTATCTGGACCGGCAGGGCCAGCGGGTCGAGGAGGAGATCGAGGGCCTTTACGCTGTCTGTTTCCAGCACGAGCTGGACCACCTGAACGGCGTCCTGTTCATCGATCACCTGTCGCGCCTGCGCCGCGACCGCGCCATGGCCAAGGTGAAGAAGACCATGCGGCTGAGGGAGGACGCCTGATGGCCCGCTACAAGTCCCGGATCGTCGATCCGGCCGGTCGCCGCCGCCTGACCCGCTCCGAAAAGATCGGCATCGGCTCGGTCGCCACCCTGGTCGGTGTTGCAGCCCTGGGCATTATCGCGGGCGTCCTGCTGGACCGTCTGCTCGATTTCGATGACGCGCTCGACGCCGGTGGCGAATGGGACGAGGGCGGCGGCGTCTCCACCCGCTGGCAGTAAAGCCTTCCGCTGCCCGTCGGAGCATGTTACTGTAACGCATGGCCAGTTCAGCGAAACGTGTCGCCGACCACCGCACGAAGATGCGTGATCAGGGTTTGCGGCCGTTGCAGATCTGGATTCCGGACACCCGTCGCCCCGGGTTCGCCGAAGAAACACGGGCATGGGTCGAGAGTCTAAAGGGCAAGTCGGACGCGGACGCCCTGGATGAGGCTCTTGAGGCGGAGTTGGCGTCTGCCGAGGGGTGGGCGTGGGACGAGGGTCGCTAGTCATCGCCGCCTTGCCCGGCGACATCGGCAAGACGAGGCCCGTGCTGGTGATTCAATCCGATGCCTATCCGGGGACCACCGCCGTTGCGGTGGTTCCGCTCACATCCGACCTTGACGGCCCCGCCGGTCCGCGGATCGAAATCGCGCCTTCCCCTGAAAACGGCCTTCGGGAGGTGTCGCGGATCATGATCGACAAGCCGGGGCTCGTCCGCCGCTTCAAGGTCGGTCCGGAGATCGGACGGATCAGCGCCTCAGAGATGGCGCTCGTCGATCGCGCCCTGACCCTGTTCCTCGGCATCGGCGACCGCTAAACCCCCGCCCATGCGCCTCGCCTTCATGGGAACCCCCGACTTCGCCGTGCCGTCCCTGGCCGAGCTGATCGCCTCGGGTCACGACATCGTCGCCGTCTATTCGCAGCCGGCCCGACCCAAGGGGCGCGGTCAGAAGCTGACGCCGTCACCGGTCCAGGCCTTTGCCGAAACCATGGGCCTGCCGGTCTTCACCCCCGCCTCGATGAAGGCGCAGGACGCCATCGACACCTTCGTCAGCCTCGACCTCGACGCAGCCTGCGTCGTCGCCTACGGCCAGATCCTCAAGCCCGCCGTGCTGGAGGCCCCGCGCCTCGGCTGTTTCAACCTGCACGGCTCTCTGCTGCCCCGCTGGCGCGGGGCTGCCCCCATCCAGCGCGCCATCATGGCCGGCGACCGCCAGACCGGGGTGCAGATCATGCGCATGTCCGAAGGCCTCGACGAGGGCGCGATCCTGCTCGGCGAAAGCCTGCCGATCCAGTATGACGACACCGCCGCGACGCTGGCTGACCGGATGGCGACCACGGGTGCGACCCTGTGGACCCGGGCTTTGGCCGCCATCGAGCGCGGCGGCGTCACCGAGACCGCCCAGGTCGGCGAGCCCACCTATGCGCGGAAGATCACCCCGGCAGAGGCGCGCATCGACTGGACCCGCCCGGCCGCCGCGATCGACTGTCACATCCGGGGGCTGTCGCCCTTTCCCGGGGCCTGGTTCGAGGCTCCCGGACCGGACGGTCCGGTCCGGGTCAAGGCGCTGCAGTCGCGGCCCGACCTGACGGGCGCAGGCCGCGCGGGCGAAGTGCTCGACGACGCTCTCCTGATCGGCACCGGGGACGGGGCCGTCCGCCTGCTGCGCGTGCAGCGCGAGGGCCGGGCCCAGCAGTCGCCCGCCGACTTCCTCAACGGTTTCGCCCTGCCGGTCGGGACGATCCTGGGCTGATGCCCCGCTATCGCCTGACCCTCGAGTACGACGGCGGGCCCTATGCCGGGTTCCAGGCCCAGGACGGCCTGCCGACGGTCCAGGGTGCCGTCGAAACCGCCATCCACGCCTTCTGCGGCCAGACCGTCCGTATCGCCGCCGCCGGCCGCACCGATTCCGGCGTCCACGCCACCGGCCAGGTCGCCCATGTCGATCTGGAGAAGCACTGGCCCGCCGACACCGTCATGAACGCCCTCAACGCCCACCTGATCCGGGACTCCGTCGCCGTGCTCGACTGCATCGTCGTCGCCGACGACTGGCACGCCCGCTTTTCGGCCGCCGGCCGCCGATACCTGTATCGCATCCTCAACCGGCCCGGCCGTCCGGCGCTGGAGCGCGGCCGGGTCTGGCATGTCAGAAAGCCGCTCGACGCCGGGGCCATGCAGGCCGGGGCCAGCCTTCTGATCGGCCACCACGACTTCACCACCTTCCGCGACCTCGCCTGCCAGTCGAAATCGCCGGAAAAGACGCTGGACGTGGCCACCGTCCGGCGCGTCGGCGAGGAGGTGCATCTGGTGTTCGAGGCCCGCTCCTTCCTGCACCGCCAGGTGCGCTCCATGACCGGCACCCTCGTCGAGGTCGGTCTCGGCCGCTGGTCGCCCGAGGACGTCGAGGCCGCACTGGACGCCCGCGACCGCGCGGCCTGCGGGCCAGTCTCGCCCTCCGACGGCCTGTATCTGACGGGCGTGACCTACGACTGATCGTTAAATCGCTGTCATGTTACGACAGCTACCTTGCAGCGCATGGTACCTTGCGATAGCCTCCAGAAATCACAGGAGGTGTTCGGAATGCCCGAGACCATAGAGATACAGTTGAAGAAGGGGGTGCTGGGACTGTGCGTCCTGGCACTTCTCGCCCGTGCCGACAGCTATGCCTATGAGATCGCCAGCCGGCTTTCGGATGCGATCGACATGGGCGAGGGCACGATCTACCCGCTCATGCGGCGCATGCAGACCGATGGCCTGGTGGAGACCTATCTGGTCGAATCCTCGTCGGGTCCGTCGCGCAAATACTATCGGCTCAGCCCGGCCGGCCGCGATGCGCTCGCCGCCCAGACTGCCGAATGGACCCATTTCACCCGCGCCGTCGACGCCATCGTCTCGAACGAGGCCGCCGCAGTCGCCCAACAGGGAGAGCCCGCATGACGCGCGCCGAGTTCCTCAGTCGTCTGAAAAAGGGTCTGGTCGGTCTGCCGACCTCGACCGCTTCCGAAATCCTCAACGACTATGAGACCCATTTCACCGACGGTGCCGCCGCCGGCCGCACCGAGGCCGAGGTGGTCGCGGCGCTGGGGGATCCTGACCGACTGGCGCGCGAACTGCGCGCCGAAGCGGGGGCCCAGCGCTGGCATCAGGAGAAGAACCCTTCCGCCGCCGCTGCCGCTGTCTTTGCAGTACTGGGGCTGGGGGCCATCGACATCCTGATCCTGCTGCCCATCCTGATGGGCGTGATCGGCACCCTGTTCGGCGTGCTGATCGCGGTCATCGCACTGTTCGTCTCGGGCGGCGCGGTCATGGTGGCCGGTCCGTTCGCTGACATTCCCGGCGGGGCCTTCGCCGCCATCCTCGCGGGCCTCGGCCTGATGGCGGGAGCGACGTCCATCGGGGCGCTGCTGGCCATCTTCACCATCTGGCTGGTCAACGGCATCGTCTGGTTCGCCCGCCTGCACTACCGCCTGCTCAAGCCCGCGCTCGAGCCCCAATCCGCCCCCCTGACGGGAGATCCCGCATGATCCGCACCCTGTTCATCATCGCCGCCGCTGGCCTCGTGCTGGCCACGGCCTCCCTCGGCGGAGCCTTCGCGCTCGGCGGCCGCGATATGGCCCGCCACGGCTGGGAGTGGACCTTCCGTGACGGCGACGGCGATACCGTCTCCATTGAACGCGACGACGGCACCCGCGCCGAAGACATAACCCGGACCCTGGCCTGGACCGGCGGGCAAAGCCTGACCGTCGACCTGTCCGCCGACGTCGACTACGTCCAGGGCGAGACGCCGGGGGTCACGATCACCGGCCCCGCCAGTCTGGTCGACAAGGTCCGTCTGGTGGGTGACCGGCTGACCTGGACCGAAGACAACGACGGCCCGAACCACGAAACCGTCGTCTTCGGACGCCGCGAGGGTGGGCGGGGCGTCTGGGTTCATTCCGAGGCGGTCAGGATCGTCGTCACAGCGCCCAACATCAACAGCTTCGACCTGGAGGGCTCCGCAGACCTGACCCTGCGCGACTATGATCAGGACACGCTGGCGGTCGATATCTCCGGCTCGGGCGACGTCAGCGCCAATGGACGCACCCGCGCGCTGGAACTCGACATCTCCGGCTCGGGCGACGCGGACCTGTCGGGCCTGACCACCATCGACGCCAATGTCGCCATCGCCGGATCGGGAGACGCCCGCATCGCCCCGACCGGCAAGGCCGACATCACCCTCGCCGGCTCCGGAGACGTCGCCGTCACGACCCGGCCCACGACGGTGAACCAGAACATCTCCGGGTCGGGGGAGGTCAGTTTCGACAGGGTGACCACCACGATCAAGACTACGCGAGACATCACCCGCGCCGGGCCGCTTTCGGTCACCACGTCGACCGAGGTTCCGGCACCCTAGGCGATCAGTCACCGTCACCTCCCCATCGCCGAAGGGCGATCGCGGAGGTGGATCGCGCGCTCCGTGACGGTGAACCGCAAGGTCTCCGGGTCGGGAGATGTGAGCGTGGGGTGTGGCACCGTCTCCTCCCCGTTCGCCTCCTGGCGAATGGGGAGGGGGACCACGAAGTGGTGGAGGGGTTCTTGACGCCCCACCGAATTTGGCCCCGTCAAGAACCGCTCCGTCTCTCCGCTGCGCTTCGAGCCACCTCCCCATCCCTTCGGGACGGGGAGGAGACGTGGACCAACGACGCTTCCGTCCCTATCTTCCCATCCATGACCGTCCACATCCCCCCGCCGCCCCTGCTCGAAACCTCGGGCGTCGATCCCGCCGAGGCCCTGTCGATCCTGCAGTCCGCCCTGCAGGGGGCCGATGACGGGGAACTGTTCCTCGAACGCTCCGAGCTCGAATCGCTGGTGTTCGACGACGGCCGGCTCAAGTCCGCCGCCTATGACGCGACCGAGGGCTTTGGCCTGCGCGTCGTGGCCGGAGAGACGGCGGGCTATGCCCATGCCAACGAGATTTCGACCGCTGCCCTGCGCCGCGCGTCGGATTCAGCCGCCCTCGCCAAATCCGGCCATGCCGGCGTCGCCGCCGAGGGCCCGCGCGCCACCAACCAGAAGCTCTACGACGCGGTCGACCCCCTCGCCTCGCCGGCCTTTTCCGACAAGATCGCCCTGCTGCAGGAGATCGACGCCTGGGCCCGGGCCCGCGACCCGCGGGTAGTCCAGGTCTCGGCCTCCATCGTCGGCGAGCGCCGCGCCATCGAGATCCTGCGCGCCGACGGCCTTACCGTGCGCGACGTCCGCCCCCTGGTCCGCCTGAACGTCTCCATTACGGTCGAGCGCGACGGGCGGCGCGAGACCATGTCATCGGGGGCCGGGGGCCGCGCCGGGTTCGAGACCTGGATCGCGCCCGACCGCTGGCAGGCCCAGGTCGACGAGGCCCTGCGCGGGGCCCTGGTCAATCTGGACGCCGTCGACTGCCCGGCCGGAGAGATGGACGTGGTCCTGGCTGCGGGCTGGCCCGGGGTCCTGCTGCACGAGGCCATCGGCCACGGCTTCGAGGGCGATTTCCACAGGAAGGGCTCGTCGGTCTTCTCCGGCATGATGGGCAAGCGGGTTGCCGCCCCGGGCGTCACCATCGTCGACGACGGCTCGATCGCCGGACGGCGCGGCTCGCTCAGCGTCGATGACGAAGGCACACCCACCTCGCGCACCGTCCTGATCGAGGACGGCATCATGGTCGGGCTGATGAACGACCGGCTGTCAGCGCGCCAGCTGGGCCAGCGCGCCACCGGCAACGGCCGTCGCCAGTCCTTCGCCCACCAGCCCATGCCGCGCATGACCAACACCTTCATGGAAGGCGGCTCGGCCAGACAGGCCGACATGATCGCCTCGACGAAGCGGGGTCTGTACGCAGCCAATTTCGGCGGGGGTCAGGTCGACATCACCAACGGCAAGTTCGTGTTCCAGTGCACCGAGGCCTATCTGATCGAGGACGGCAAGATCACCGCGCCGGTGCGGGGCGCGACCCTGATCGGCGACGGAGCCACGGCCCTGACCAATGTTTCGATGGTCGGTGACGACTTCGCCTTCGATCCGGGCGTCGGCGTCTGCGGCAAGTCGGGTCAGGGCGTGCCGGTCGGCATCGGCCAGCCCTCGCTCAAGATCGGCGGCCTGACCGTGGGCGGCACGGCGGTCTGAGGCTTGCGTCCGGATCTGACGTGGCCGCAGTGCAGACTGCCGTCCATGACCCCGCCGCATCTTCCCGTCCCAACGCGCAACACGATCCGGACCATCCGGACCATCCGGACGGTGTTTTTCGCCGGATCAGGGTTCGGGCTTCCAGTCCGGTCCCACCACATCCAGCCCCTCGCCCTCCAGCTGGTCCAGAACGCCGCCCGGCTCGGCCAGGATCCGAAGATTGGCCACGCCCATGGTGACGCCGGGCTGGGCCAGGGCCGTCTGCGTCGCGTCGCGCCACTGGGTCCGGAGCAGGGGCGCAATCTCGGGATCGCCCGACGGCCAGCACTGGTTCAGCGCCTGATCCAGCGGGGTGGCGAGCACATCGGAGACGCGCAGCGACCGCCACGCCTCCAGCCGTTCGGTGGCCCCGTCCGAACCCGTCTCCGCCGCCCCGATCGCCGCCGCGACACAGGGCACATACTGTTCCGGCGGATCGGAGATCAGGCCTTCGACCAGTTCGTCGCCGCGCACCAGACCGACGGGTTCTCCGGGAATGCGACCGGCCCGCGCCGCCCGGCGGACCGCCTCCATGGCTCCGGCTCCACCCCGTCCCCGGCCAGCCTTTTGCAGCAGGTCGAAACTGAGGCCGACCAGACTCTGGGTGCGCCAGTCTTCGCCCTCCCCGACCATCAGCGCTTCCAGCTGCGTTTGAAGCTCCGACGGAAGATAGTCGGCCGTCGTCTTGCCCTCCGGCAGGCGCGCAATCGTGCGGATGCGCCAGATCACTCGAAACAGGTCGCTGACCGACGCTCGCCCCTCGGTCGGATACAGAATGCGTTGCGAGCGTGCCGTCGCCGCCTCCAGCGAGGCGGGACGCCAGGCGAAGTCCCGCGGTACGCCGCTGATCGATCCGACCAGAATCACCGTGCTGTCGCCGCGCGTGACCGTCCACATCGGGGCACCGGCGCGACGGGCGACCACCACGATGTCGTCGACCTGATCCGCGTCCTGCGCCACAGCCGGCATCGTCGTGGTCAGCATCACCAGCGCCGTCAGAGCCCCCAGAATCCGCTGCATGGCCGTCTCCCCGAACGCAGCGCCAACCGCCGCGGGGCGCAAGGTCGCCACCAGTTGTGGCCCAAGCGTGGCCGCAGCGTGAGCGGGAACCGGCTCGCCTTGTCCGGGTTCCGGTCTAGAGTCACTGTTCGCGATCTCCTGCCCCTTCCATGACCCATCCCCTCATCCAGTCGCTGTCCCGACCGCCCGTCCTGCTCGGAGTGATGGCCGTTGTCGGCCTGGTCATCGCCGGGGTCGCGGCCGTCGGTGCGTTCGCCGGGGGCGACGCCCCGGAGGCGCGCCGTTCCGGCCCGGCCATGGCGATCACCATCGTGGCTCCCGTCGAGCCGGCGATCGAACCCGGGGCGGCGATGGAAGTGGGCCCGCTGAGGGATGGTTTCGACCGGGCCGTACTGGATCGGGCCACGTTGGCCCGTGCCGCCATGATCGCCGACGAAACCTGGTCGCCCCCGGAGGCCTGGGCCGACCACGACGGCGGGCACGACGACGTTCCACGCATGCCCAAGCCCTCCCCGGCGGCCGAAGATCCCACGCCGATGCAGGCCTACCGGGCCGTCGTTCAGGACAGCCGGAGGCCAGACCCGCTCAACGACGGATCGCGCGCCTTCGGCTTCGACCGGCCGCGTCCCGATTTCGCTGCGGAACGCGCGGCCCGGTGGGCGGCCCGGGACGCCCGGGCTGCAGCGGCCGCGGCGGTGGCGGGGCCTCCCGCCGGATCCGGTTCCGGACCCGTGCCCTACACGGAAATCGTAAAGTATTCGTCCGAATAGGCCGCAATCATGACGCCTGTGTAATTATTTCCGCGATTTAATCCACCTGTCCGTCTTGTAACTGGAGATAGAACTCCAGCATCTCCACACATCCCCGTAGCAACAAGGGGAACCCCAGGCGATGACCAAGACTATTCTGATGGCCGGCACGGCCATTCTGTTGAGCGCTGCCGGGGCATTGGCCCAGACGCCTGTCCCGGCCGCTTCGCCCCCGGACCCGATCGCCGGCTCGAGCCAGCAGGGCGTTCTGGTATTCACGCCCGATTTCTTCGCCGACCAGCGCCCCAACACGGCGCTGGACATGGTCAACCGGGTCCCCGGCTTTTCCGTCCAGGACGGGGACGGGTCGCGGGGTTTTGAGGGCGCAGTGGGCAATATCCTCATCAACGGCTCGCGCCCTGCCTCCAAGAACGACACCGGTTCCTCCGTCCTCAGCCGTACCCTCGTCGCCCAGGTGGAGCGCATCGAACTCGTCCGCGGCGGCGCGCCCGGCATCGATATGCAGGGCTATGCCGTGGTCGTGAACGTGATCACGAAGACCCGGTCCAGCCGCGAGTCGATCCTGACGGCCAACGGAGCCTTCTTCGAGGGCGGTCAGGATCGCTACTCCGGGCAGTATCAGTTTATGGCCCGGAACGGCGACCGCACCTGGGGCTTCAGCCTGTCGGACGGCGTCGCCATCGACGATTCCAGCGGCGTGGGCCGCGTCATACGCCGGGATGCCAACGGCGTCGTCCTGCGCGATGAGGGCTATTACAGCGACCAGAACGGCGGCGGCCAGTCCGCGCGGGTCAATTTCGCCGACGCCGTCATGGGGGGGAAAATCGACCTGACGGCCCGGCTCGGCCGCAACGACTACAGCCAGTTCAGCCTTCAGGACGGTACCGGAATCTTGCGCGAGAACCGCTTCGAGGACGAGGGAACCAGCGGCGAGGTGGGCGCGGTCTTCACCCGCCCCATGGGGCAGGGCCTGACCTCCGAGACCCGTTTCATCCGCGAATGGAGTGACGGCGAGAACGGCTCGGTGTCGAACAATACGGCCGGAGGCATCGTCAGCCCCGAGCAGCGCTTCGAGTCGGAGGGCAATGCCTCAGAGACCATCCTGCGCTCGCTGCTGCGCTGGGAGCGGTCGCCGTTCCTGACCATCGAGGCTGGCGGCGAGGTCGCTTACAACATGCTGGAGACCGACCAGGCCTTCACCGTCGGCAGCGTCGGCGTGCCGCTCCCGTCCGACCAGATCAAGGTCGAGGAGACGCGTGGCGAGCTCTTTGGCAAGGCAACGTGGCGGGTGCGGCCCGACCTGACCGTCGAGGGCGGCGTGCGGCTGGAGGCCTCGACTATCAGCCAGTCGGGCGACGCCAATCAGGAGAAGAGCTTCTTCTTCGCCAAGCCCCGCGTCCAGGTGACCTGGACGCCCATGCCCCGGAACCAGCTGCGGTTCCGCATTGAGCGCGAACTGGGCCAGCTGGACTTCGACGACTTCGCCGCCTCCTCGGACCTTCAGGACGACAGGGTGTTCGGCGGCAACGTCGATCTGGAACCCGAGCAGCGCTGGATCACCGAACTGGTCTACGAGCGGCGGTTCCTCGGCGACGGCATTGTCTCCATCGGCTACCGCCACGACGAGATCGTGGACGCGATCGACCGCCTGCCCCTTGCCGGCGGCCTGTCGGCTGTGGGCAACATCGGCGACGGGACGCTGGACCAGCTGGCCGTCAACGTCACGATGCCGCTGGACAGGACCGGTTTTTCGGGGGGCCAGTTCCAGTTCCGCAACACCTGGAATCATACGGCCGTGACCGACCCGACGACAGGCGAGGAGCGACCGATCTCGGGCGTGCGCGCGTCCCAGCCGGCCCTTACCGTCTCGCAGGACATCACCCGCTGGAAGATTAACTGGGCCGTCACCTACCTGAACCGGCTGCGTCAGTTCCGCTTCGACCCGGACCAGACCTCGGGCTTCACCGGCAGCGACTATCTCGAGGCCAACATCGAGTACAAGCCCACGCCGACGCTCGCCATCCGCGCCCAGATCAACGTCTGGAATGACTTCCAGGTCGAGCGCACCGTCTATGCGAACCGCACGCCCGCCCGGCCGGTCGCCTTCACCGAGCTGCGCCCGACAGACCCCCGCACCTTCTGGCAGATCCGGGTGCGCAAGACGTTCTGACGGTCCGCCACACCACCGCCGCGATCCTGTCTGGCTTGTAACTGGCGAGAATCGCGGCGGCTCTCCACCTTGGCCATAGGGGAGAGTCACCGAAAATGACCAGGGCGCTCATGCTCGCCACGACGATGCTCGTGGCGCTGCCGTTCACTGTGAGCGCCCAGACGGCCCGTCCGACGGCGGAGGCTCCGTCTGTTGATCCGGCCCGGCCCGGGGTCCTTCTCTTCACCCCTGACTTCTTCGCCGCATCCCGCCCCGATACGGCGTTCGACATGATCGGCCGCCTGCCCGGCTTCAGCTTCGATGGCGGTGACAATGACACCCGGGGATTCGCGGGGGCCGCCGGCAATGTCCTGATCGACGGCGATCGCCCGGCGTCCAAGAGCGACGGACTGGATGCGGTCCTTGGCCGCATCTCGGCCGACAGCGTGGAGCGGATCGAGCTGATCCGGGGCGGCGCGCCCGGCATCGACATGCGGGGCCGCCCGGTGGTCGCCAACGTCGTCCTGAAACGCACTGTCCAGATCGAGCGGGTGTTCGAGGTCAACAGCTATGTCTATCCCGACGGCTACCTCGGGCCGTCGCTTGGGGCCTCCTGGTCGCGGCGCGAGGGCGACAGCCAGCTGGAGGCCTCGATCAGCGCTACCACCGACCGTACAAGCCAGACCGGGGACGGCTACCGTCGCCGCTTCGACGCTGCAGGCCGCTCGACCCAGTTGGCCGACCTGGACCTGTGGGACCGCTATCACTACCTCAGTGCAACCGCCGCCTGGCAGCAGGTGGTCGGCGGCGGCAAGCTCCGCCTCAATGGCAGGGCCAGCTGGTACAGTTCCGAAAGTACCATCGACACCCTGATCACATCGGGGACCGGTGCCGACGAATTCAGTTCCGAAGAGGACGATGAGCTCAGTGGCGAACTGGGCATCAACTGGTCGCGGCCGCTGGGCGAACGGACCGAGATCGAACTGACCGGCCTGCAGCGTTACTCGACGGAACAGGAACTTTCCGGCTCTCGCAGCCGCGGCCGAACCACCGCCTTCGGCGATGACAGTACCTCGGGCGAGACCATCGCCCGCGCCGTCCTGCGCTACCGCCCCGGCGACCGCTGGGACTGGGAGGCCGGCGGCGAGGGGGCCTACAACGTCCTCGACAGCGCCACGACCTATGCCGAGAACGGCGTTCCGATCCCTCTGCCGTCCGCCTCCGTCAAGGTCGAGGAGCTGCGCGGCGAACTGTTCGGCCAGGCCTCGTGGCGTCCCGATCCCCGCTTCACCGCCGAGGCGGCCCTGCGGGTCGAGGTGTCCGAAATCCGCCAGTCAGGCGACAGCGACCGGTCACAGACTTTCGTCTATCCCAAGCCCCGCCTGCAGCTGACCTGGTCGCCTGCCGCCGAAAACCAGTTCCGGCTGCGGCTGGAACGCGAGGTGGGCCAGCTCGACTTCGGCGATTTCGTCGCCTCGGCCGATGTTGATCTGAACCAGGTCGCGGGTGGCAATCCCGAAGTTGAGCCCGAGAAGATCTGGGTCGTCGAGGCCGTCTATGAGCGCCGCTTCTGGGGCGAAGGGGCCCTGACCCTGACCGCGTCCCGCGAATCCTATCAGGACGTGATCGACGTTATTCCGCTGACAGGCGGCTTCGAGGCTGTCGGCAATATCGGCGACGGGACCCAGAACAGCTTCCGCGCTTCGCTTGCCCTGCCGCTGGATCGGCTGGGTCTGGCCAATGCGCGTCTCAACGGTCGCGCAGTCTGGCGTCGGGCCGAGGTCACCGATCCGCTGACCGGTAACCTTCGCGAAGCCAGCGGACAGGGGACGTTCGGCTGCGGCGTCAGTTTCGACCAAGATCTGCGCGGCGGACGCTGGTCCTGGGGTGTCGAGCATGACTGCAATGTCGACCAGTCCCGCCAGTACCGGATCCGCGAGTTCCGGTCCTTCGAGGGTGAGCCGGAAGTCACCCTGTATGGTCAGTGGAAACCGCGACGGGACCTGACGCTGCGCCTCGATCTGGGCAATGTCACGGACCGGGAACAACGCCGCGAACGGCGGGTCTATTCGGGGCCTCGCAACACGGCACCGCTGGCCTTTCGCGAGGAACGCGGCACGCGCCGGGACCGGTTCCTGTTCATTCAGATCCGCAAGACCCTCTAGGCCGGTCATAGAGCGCCGAAACGAACAAGGCCCGGCGGGATCGCTCCACCGGGCCTTTTCGTCTCGGCGATAGACCGCCGTCAGCGGACGCCGGCCATGCCCTTCCTGAGAATGGGCGAGATCAGCAGCAGCAACACCCCGACCCCGACCCCGACCCATCCGATGGTCCCGAAGATGGAGCCATAGGTTGCCAGAGCCAGTTCCGGACTGGTCACCACCCCGGCGACCGTGTCGGTCGCGGTCGCCTGGGCGATGACGCCGGCGGCGATATGGGCGACCGAGCTGGAGAGGAACCAGACCCCCATCATCATGCCCACAACCCGGTCCACCGACAGTTTTGTGATCATCGACAGGCCCACGGGCGAGAGACAAAGCTCGCCGATGGTGTGCAGGAAATAGGTCAGGAACAGGAACATCAGCGGCACGCGGAAGTCCACATTGGCCGCGTTCGCCGCCGCCCAGGTCAGAACCAGGAAGCCCGCACCCACGAACATCAGGCCCATCGAGAATTTGACCGGTGTCGATGGTTCCAGATTGCGCTTGGCCAGCCAGACCCACAGGGCCGCAAGCAGCGGGCCGAAGATCACGATGATGCCGGGGTTGAAGGTCTGGGTCTGGGCCGCGTTGAACCAGCTGGGCATCTCCGTCGACTGATCGGCGAACAGGGTCAGGGATGAGCCCGCCTGTTCAAACAGCGCCCAGAACAGGACCGAAAAGAAGATCAGCACCTGGGCCACCAGCATGCGGCTGCGCTCGGCCCCCTTCAGCTTTGTCACCGTGTATCCGACCACCAGGGCGAAGATGACGCCCGCAAGCCAGGGCAGGGTACTGGCGATCAACTCATGCCGCTGCATCAAGAGCCAGGTCGGGAACACTGCAACCAGGCCGCCGATCCAGAAGATGGCCTCGAACGGCAGGCCGAGGAACGACTTGCGGCTGAAGCGCTCGGGCTCGGGCGGTGCCCCCCGGCCTTCGAGCCAGCTCTGTCCCAGGATGAAGGTCGCAAGGCCGATCAGCATACCGATACCGGCCAGGCCGAAACCATAGGCCCAGCCATATTCGATCCCAAGCCATGCGCACAGGCTGGTGGCCAGCACGGCACCGAGGTTGATGCCGACGTAGAACAGGGTGAAGCCCGCGTCGCGCCGGGGGTCGTTGTCGTCGTAGAGAGAGCCGACCACGGTCGAGATGTTGGCCTTCAGAAAGCCCACACCCACGATGATGAGCGACAGGGCGAGGAACAGCGTCGGTTCGGCGTCGAGATCGCGTTCTGTTCTAAGCGTATAGCCACCCGCCGGGATGGTGGCCGGGAAGCCCTCGGCCTGGGCCGCCCCGATACTGGCCGCCGCGCTATCGGCCGGAATGGCGGCCGACGGCTCGGTGCCTGCGGGTGCAGCGTTCATATCGACCGTTTCCGGCTGGATGGTGCTGATGCCCTCCGGCGTGACGCGAATGGGGACCCGTTCATCCCCATTGACGGCGAAGATCTGGCGATCGGTGTCGCGGCCTTCGACTTCCAGCCGGTATTCAGTGCCTCCCACGGTCAGGTACTCGCGCCCGCCCGTGCCCTCGAACACCATGGTGAAGTGTCCCGCCACCAGCAGCACGGCCCCGATGATCACGGCCTTGCGCGATCCCAGATACTTGTCGGCCAGCATGCCGCCGACGACCGGCATCAGGTAAACCAGCGCGCCATAGGCGGCATAGATGCCCTGGGCCTCAGCCGGACCGAACAGGAAATGCTGGGTCAGGTACAGGACCAGAAGCGCCCGCATTCCATAAAACGAGAACCGTTCCCACATCTCGGTCAGGAACAGGATCACCAGCCCCCGCGGGTGCCCCAGAAACGTCTTGCGAGGCGTCGCGACGCCTGCCCCATCCGTTGAACTCAACGGCTCACTCCCTTTGGCCGCGCCGGACTGGCGCGGGATCGCGGCATAAGCAGCACGGCGGGCCGGGCCGGACAAGGCCTATAGACAATCGGACGGACCGACGATGGAGGAAGGCTGAACCTCGCCCCCCTGCCAGCGGGCGGTTGTCAGTGAAAGTCCCGCGATCCCGGCAAGACCCGCACGTCCCGGGGATGGTGCCCCCGGGACGGCGCGTGGCCCGATCCCGGGGTCGGGACGGTGGACAGGTGGCCCAGCATCGGGGTCCAGTCGACCAGGTCCTCGACCACGAGATGCACGACGCCGTCGGCCCGCTGCACCCGGCCCTTAGCCAGCACCATACGGGCCCCCATGGCGACGGGCCGAAGGCGTTCGAACACATCGGGCCAGACCACCAGATTGGCCACCGCCGTCTCGTCCTCGATGGTCAGGAACACCACCCCCTTGGCCGAGCCCGGCCGCTGGCGCACCAGCACCACACCACCCACGGCCACCCGGCGGTTCTCCTTCGCGGCCCTGTAGGCCTCCGCCGTCATCGCCCCCGCCTTCGTCAGTCGGTCGCGCAGGAAGGCCACGGGGTGACCCTTCAGCGACAGGCGGATGGACTGGTAGTCGCCCACGACCTCCTCCGCCTCGGTCAGGCGCGGCAGGGCGTCGGGGGGCGAACCGTCCGCCTCGTCCAGACCCATGGCCTCAAACAGGGGGGCCCCCGACACGGGCGGCGCGCCCCTCGCCGCCCACAGTCCCTGACGTCGTGACAGGTCCAGCGAGCCGCAGGCGTCCGCCTCCGCCAGCCGGTCCAGCGCCGGGGGCGGCAGGGCGGCGCGCCGGCGCAGATCTTCCAGATCGCGGAAGGGGGCCGCATCCCGCGCCGCGAGGATCTTCCCGGCCCAGTCCTCCCTGAAACCGTCGATGGAGCGAAAGCCGAGGCGAAGGGCATGCCGCGCCTCCCCCGGCCGGGGCTCCAGAGCGGCGTCCCAGCCGCTGGCGTTCACATCGGGATGGCGCACCTCGACGCCGTGCTCGCGGGCATCGCGTACCAGCTGGGCCGGGGCATAGAACCCCATCGGCTGGCTGTTCAGCAGGGCGGCGGTGAACACGTCCGGATAGAGGCATTTCACCCAGGCCGAGACATAGACCAGGTGGGCGAAGGAACAGGCGTGGCTTTCCGGAAAGCCGTATTCGCCAAAGCCCTTGATCTGGGCAAAGCACCTTTGCGCGAACTCGGGATCATAGCCGCGCGCGATCATCCGGCCGACCATCATCTCCTCATAGTGGCCGATCGTGCCCATGTGGCGGAAGGTGGCCATGGCGCGGCGCAGACCGTTAGCCTCGTTGCCCGTAAACTTCGCTGCGTCCATGGCGATGCGCATGGCCTGTTCCTGAAACAGGGGCACGCCCAGGGTCTTGTGCAGGATCAGCCGCAGTTCGTCCGGACTGCCATGCTCCGGTGCCGGATGCGGATAGTCGATGTCAAAGGGGACACCCGCCGCCTCCGCCGCCCGACGTTCGGCCCGGCGCCTCAGATAGGGATGGACCATGTCGCCCTGGATCGGACCGGGACGGACGATCGCCACCTGCACCACCAGATCGTAGAATTCGCGGGGTTTCAGCCGGGGCAGCATGGCCATCTGGGCCCGGCTCTCGACCTGGAAGACGCCGAGGGAATCGCCGGTCTGCAGCATCGCATAGACCGCCGGGACCTCGCGCGGGACGGTTGCCAGGGTCAGGGGCCGGCCGTAGTCCGCCTCGATCATCCGGAACGCCCGCTTCAGCGCCGTCAGCATCCCCAGCGCCAGGACATCGACCTTCATCAGCTTCAGATGGTCGATATCGTCCTTGTCCCACTCGATGAAGGTGCGGTCGGCCATGACCGCATTGCCGATCGGCACGATCTCGCACAGCGGGTCCTGGCTGAGCACGAAGCCACCCACATGCTGCGACAGGTGGCGGGGGAAGCGGATCAGTTCGGCGGTCAGGTCCAGCGCCAGCTTGAGGCGAGGATCGTCGCGGCTGACGCCCGTGCGATCCACATGCTGGTCCTTCAACTCGGCCCCGTAGGAGCCCCAGACCGTGTCGGCCAGACGCGCGGTGACGTCCTCGGTCAGGCCCAGCGCCTTACCCACATCGCGGATGGCCGAACGCGGACGATAATGGATGACGGTGGCGACGATGCCGGCGCGGTCGCGGCCGTAGCGGCGATAGATATACTGCATCACCTCCTCGCGGCGCTCGTGCTCGAAATCGACGTCAATGTCGGGCGGCTCGGACCGTTCGGAAGAGATGAATCGCTCGATCAACATGTCCTGGCTGGTCGGATCGACATTGGTGATCCCCAGGCAGAAGCAGATGACGGAGTTGGCGGCCGAGCCTCGCCCCTGGCAGAGGATGTCCCGGTCCGGATGCCGGGCCCAGGCGACGATGTCGTTGACGGTCAGGAAATAGGGGGCATAGCCCAGCTCGCGGACCAGCCGGAGCTCCTTGGCAATGGTCTGGCGGATCCTTGTGGATACACCACCGGGAAAGACCCGACGGGCCCCCTGAAAGGTCAGACGGATCAGCCAGCGCTGGGGCGACCAGCCTGACGGGACGGGTTCATCCGGGTACTGATAGCTGAGTTCCCGCAACGAGAACGTACAGGCGCGGACCACATCCATGGTGCGCGCCAGCGCCGCCTCATGGCCCCGGAACAGCCGCGCTATAGACGACGGGGCCTTGAGATGGCGTTCGGCGTTGGCCTGGAGCCGAAGGCCGGCCTCATCGATGGTGGTGCCCTCGCGGATACAGGTCAGGACGTCCTGAAGCGGGCGACGGTCCGGGTGATGATACAGGACCGCATTGGTGGCGATCAGGGGCGCGCCCGTACGGTTGGCCATGGCCGCCAGACGGTTCAGCCGCGCCCGGTCGCTGCCCCGCCACAGGGGCTGGGCCGCGAGATACAGGGTGTCCGGCCAGGCGCGACGCCAGTCGAGAAGGCGGGCCTCGAAGGCGGCGTCGGGCACCTCGGGCGCGACGGCCAGGGCGATCATGCCGGTTCCGAAAGCCACGGCCTGGTCGAAGGTTAGCCGGGTCTCGCCCTTGGTGATGCGGTTCACGCTATCCTCCCCATCCGCCTCGCGAATGGGGAGGTGTCGCGGCGCATCTTCGTGCCGTGACGGAGGGGGCGACACCAGCCGAAGGTGGGAAGCCCCCTTCGTCACTGACGGAGTCGCCCCCTCCCCCTCCCCATCGCCAGGAGGCGACGGGGAGGAGATGGAGACATCGATCTCGCTCTTGCCCATCGTCAGCAGACGGCACAGCCGGCCATAGGCGGCGCGGTCGCGGGGAAAGACGATCAGTTCGGTCCCGTCCAGAAAGCTCAGCCGGACGCCGACCACCAGACGGATGTCGCCGTCCTCGGCCCCCATCAGGGCACGGACCATGCCGGCGAG
>JBBSCK010000015.1:0-30438 GCA_038250335.1 Caulobacterales bacterium | reverse complement strand
TTGCGGGCGATCCGCTCGGTCTTCAGCGAGGAGAAGAAGCTCTCCATCGCGGCATTGTCCCAGACGTTTCCCGACCGGCTCATCGAACAGGTGACGCCATTGTCGGTCATCAGGCGCTGGAACTGCTCGCTGGTATATTGGCTGCCCTGGTCGGAGTGGTGCAGCAGGGCATCGGGCTTGCCGCGCCGCCAGATCGCCATGACCAGTGCGTCGGTGACGAGCTGGGCCGTCATGGTGTCGCTCATCGACCAGCCGACCACGCGCCGCGAGAACAGGTCGATCACGGCCGCAACATACAGCCAGCCTTCGGCGGTCCAGATGTAGGTGAAGTCGGCCACCCACTTGCGGTTTGGCGCGTCGGCGGTGAACTGGCGATCGAGCACGTTGCCGGCGATCACCGACCGTTCGCCGTTATCCTTGGGCAGCCCACGCCGCCGTGGCCGCGCCTTCAGCGCCTGCTGGCGCATCAACCGTTCGACGCGGTGCAGACCGCATGACAGGCCTTCGGCCAGAAGATCGTGCCAGACCCGGCGGGCACCGTAAGTGCGATAGCTGCTGATGAAGCTGGCCCGCACCTTCGCCCCAAGGGCCTCATCACTCCGCGCCCGTGCGCTCGGCGCGCGCGCCAGCCAGGCATGAAAGCCGCTGCGCGAGACCCCGAGCGCCTCGCATATCCACGACGCCGGCCAGATCCCCCGGTGCTTCGCGATGAAGGCGAACCTCATATCGAGTCCCTCGCGAAGTAGGCGGCCGCTTTTTTTAGGATGTCGCGCTCCGCCTTCAGCTTCGCGTTCTCCCGGCGCAACCGCTCAAGCTCCTGCTGCTCGGGCCTCATCACGCCATGGCCCGGAAAAGCCGATCCCGGATCTGCTTCGTGATCGCGAACCCATTTACGCAGCACGTTCTCGTGCACCTCGAGATCACGCGCCGCCTGCGCCACCGATACACCGCGATCCCGCACCAGCTTGACCGCCTCGAACTTGAACTCCCGGCTGAACTTCCGTCGTTGCATCGTCACCCTCCAGCTCCAAAAACACCTTATCTTGGTGTCCTCGAAACCGGGTGCAGCTCACTCCCCCTCATTCCCAAGCGGAAGCACCATCAGCCTTAGTGGCGCATCCGCAAAGCGGGGGTCCGGTGTTCGGGTCACCCAAGCGCGCCATTTCCCTCCCCGGCAATGAGCGCGTCTTACGTCGGAAACCCGCGCGCCTGCGTCATCCCTTGATCGTATAAGCATATCTTTATATGTCTGCGCGCCACCCTGCCTTCGTGGCTGCCCGGAGCGACGCCCCTTGTCCCGTTCTTCCTTCCTCTTCACCTCGGAAAGCGTGTCCGAGGGCCATCCCGACAAGGTCGCGGACCGCATCTCCGACACGGTCGTGGACCTGTTCCTGTCCAAGGACGCCTATGCCCGCGTGGCGTGCGAGACCCTGACCACCACCAACCTCGTGGTGCTGGCCGGCGAGATCCGGGGCCAGGGCATCATGGACACGTCGGGCAGCTGGGCGCCGGGCGTCGAGGCCGAGATCGAGATGGCCGTGCGCGCAGCCGTCAAGGACATCGGCTATGAACAGACCGGTTTCCACTGGGAAAAATTCGAGTTCATCAACCGCCTGCACGGCCAGTCGGCCGACATCGCGGTGGGCGTGGACGCCGCCGGCAACAAGGACGAGGGCGCGGGCGATCAGGGCATCATGTTCGGCTATGCCTCGAACGAGACGCCCGAACTGATGCCGGCCACCCTGCAATACAGCCACAACATCCTGAAGCGTCTGGCCGAGGTCCGCCACGCCGGCGACACCCGTCTGGAGCCCGACGCCAAGAGCCAGGTCACGATCCAGTACGAGGACGGCAAGCCGGTGCGCGCGACCTCGATCGTGCTGTCGACCCAGCACGCGGCCGGGCTGTCGTCGTCCGACGTCGCCGATATCGTCAAGCCGCATATTCTCGCGGTCCTGCCCGAGGGTTTCACCGACGAGAACACCGTCTGGCACATCAATCCGACCGGCATCTTCGAGATCGGCGGGCCGGACGGCGACGCCGGCGTGACGGGGCGCAAGATCATCGTCGACACCTATGGCGGCGCGGCCCCCCATGGCGGCGGGGCCTTCAGCGGCAAGGATCCGACCAAGGTCGACCGCTCGGCCGCCTATGCCTGCCGCTACCTGGCCAAGAACGTCGTCGCGGCCGGTCTGGCCGACCGCTGCACCATCCAGATCAGCTACGCCATTGGCGTGGCCAAGCCCCAGTCGATCCACGTCGACCTGCACGGCACCGGCAAGGGCACTGTCACCGAGGCGGTGCTGGAAGCGAATATCCTGGGCCTGATCGGTGGGGCCACGCCGCGCGCGATCCGCGAGCACCTCGGCCTCAACAAGCCGATCTACGCCCGCACCTCGGCCTATGGCCATTTCGGCCGGACACCGGATGCGGACGGCGGGTTCAGCTGGGAGAAGACCGATCTGATCGACCAGCTGAAGGCCCTGGCCTGACGCCTCTCTTCCGCAGGGCGTCATCGCGGGTTAACAGCCGGCGATGACCTCCGCCCCTCCCCCGCGCGGCCCGGGCGAGCCCCTGCGCTCGTTTGGCCGCATCAAGTCGCGCGCAATCAAGCCGCGCCAGGCCGCCCTGTTCGACACCCTGCTTCCATCGGTGCGACTGCCCGATCCGGCCGCCGGACCGATCGACCCGCTGGCCCTGATGCCGGGGGCGACGGAAGTCTGGCTGGAAATCGGCTTCGGCGGCGGTGAGCATCTCGCCGCCCAGGCCGCCCACCACCGCAGGGCGTTGATGATCGGCTGCGAGCCCTTCATCAACGGCGTCGCCTCGGCCCTGCGCCATATCGAGGAGGGCGGCCTGACCAATGTCCGCCTTCATGCCGATGACGCCCGTGCGGTGGTGGAGGCCCTGCCGGACGCCTCGCTGGACCGGATCATGATCCTGTTCCCCGATCCGTGGCACAAGGCGCGACACAACAAGCGCCGGCTGATCCAGCCCGCCTTCGCCGCCGATCTGGCGCGAACGCTCAAGCCCGGGGGTCGGCTCCGGTTCGTCACCGACTGGAAAGACTACGCCGGCTGGGCGCTGGAGCGGTTTCTGGCCACACCGGGTCTGGTCTGGCTGGCGGATGAGGCCGCAGACTGGCGCGTCGCGCCACTCGATCATGTCGTCACCCGCTATGAGGAAAAGCGGCTGGGCGACACCGATCCGCTGTTTCTGGAATTCGCGAAGGTCTGACCCCCGACACTGCGCTCGAGTATAACGCGCCACTTCCGCAGCACAGCCTATCAGGCCTGACGGAACCCCAAAACGTCCTGCATGTCGTAGAAGCCGGGTTTGCGGCTCCGTACCCAGGCGGCAGCGGCCACAGCGCCCTTGGCGAACAGGGACCGGTCGATGGCCGAATGACTGAGGGTCAGGGTCTCGTCGTCGGAGGCGAACAGCACGGTATGCTCGCCGACGATCCCGCCCGCCCGGATCGAGGAAAAGCCGATCGAGCCGGACTTTCGGGCGTCGCCGACGCCGTCATAGGGCGCACTGCGCAGGTCGGACAGGGCGTGGCCCCGGCCGGCGGCGGCGGCCTCGCCCAGCATCAGGGCCGTGCCTGACGGCGCATCGACCTTCTTGCGGTGATGCGCCTCGGCGATCTCGATGTCCCAGTCGCGAGCATCCAGCCGGAGCGCAGCATGCTCGACCAGACCGATCAGGATGTTGACGCCCAGAGAGAAATTGCCGCTGCGGACGATGGCGATCCGGTCCGTCGCGGCCGCCAGGGCCGCCTCCTGGTCCGGGGTGAAGCCGGTTGAGCCGATCACCAGGGCCGGCCCGCCGCGTTCGGCGCAGGTCGTCGCCAGGGCTGCGGACGCCTCGGCGGTCGAGAAATCGATGACGACGTCGCACAGGCTGAGATCGGGCGTCTCGCCCCAGTCGAAGCGCACCGAGACCATCACATCCTCGCGCGCGTCCAGCGCCTGGCTGACCGCCCGGCCCATGCGCCCGCGCGCCCCGGAAATTCCGACGTGAAACAGTTCGCTCACAGCCTTGTCCGTCCGGACACCGTCACTGGGCGTTCTCGCGTGGAGTCCGGGCGTCATCCTCGGCCCCCAGAATGTCAGCCCAGAACCGCTTGGCCTTGCCGGCGAAACTGGAGTTGCGGGGGTTCTGGCTGTCGCCGAACGAGGCGGCCAGTTCCTGCATCAGTTCCTTCTGGCGGGACGTCAGGTCCGTCGGCGTCTCCACGAACAGTTCGACCACCAGATCACCGCGCTGACGGCCGTTCAGGTGGGGCATGCCCTTGCCCCGGATACGGATGGCCTTGCCCGTCTGGGAGCCGGCCGGTACCTGGACCGGAGCCCTGCACTCCCCGTCGCAGGCCGAGGAGGTAAGGCAGGGGGCCTCGATGTCGCCGCCCAGCGCCGCGACGGTCATGGGAACAGGCACGGTGCACAGCAGGTCCAGATTGTCCCGCTCGAACAGGTCGTGCGGCGTGACCGCCAGGAACACATAGAGATCACCGCGCGGCCCGCCCCGGGTTCCGGCGTCGCCCTCGCCCGTCAGGCGGATGCGCGAGCCTTCGTCCACACCGGCCGGTATCTTCAGGGACAGTTTGCGCGTCTTGCGGACCTGCCCCTGACCCTGACACCCCCCGCAGACATCGGCCGCCGCGAGACGCTAACCCTGGCCGCCGCAGCCGGGGCAGGTCCGCTCCATCTGGAAGAAGCCGTTGGCCTGGCGCACGCGACCGGCGCCATTGCAGGTCGAACAGGTGCTGGCCTTGGCCCCGGGTCTGGCCCCCGAGCCCTCGCAGGCCTCGCAGGTCGCGGTGGTGGGCACCGCGATCTCGACCTCGGCCCCCTGATAGGCCTGTTCCAGGGTGATCTCGAGATCATAGCGCAGGTCCGAGCCCCGCCGGGGACCGTTCGACTGCCGGCGGCCGCCGAACACGTCGCCGAAGGCGTCGCCGAAGACCTGGGAGAAGATGTCGTTGACGTCGTGAAAGCCCTGCTGGCCTCCGCCCCCGCCACCGTTCACGCCCGCATGGCCGAACCGGTCATAGGCGGCCCGCTTCTGGTCGTCGCACAGGACGGTATAGGCCTCGGACAGTTCCTTGAACCTGGCCATCGAGGCTTCCGAGCCGCCGTTACGGTCGGGATGGTGCTCCATCGCCAGCTTGCGATAGGCCGATTTCAGGCCTGGGGCGTCGATCCCGCGATCAACCCCCAGAACTTCGTAGTAATCACGCGCCATGCGCTGACCGTCCTCTGCCAACCCCGGACACTCCGTTCACGCCTCCTTTCCGGACACGCAAGTGGAATGGCCACCCCGATAAGACATGGGTGCCGGGTGGGATGATGCAAGTTTCATGAAAGCCACGATCCTCCCCCGCGTGGCAGAGGAGGATCACGCGGCCTAGGCGCTCTTTTTCTGATCGTCGTCGCCCGAGACTTCCTCGAACTCCGCATCGACGACGCCGTCGTCAGCGGGGGCGTCGTCACCCTCGCCCGAGGCGGCGTTCTGGGCGTACATGGCCTCGCCCAGCTTCATCGAGGCCTGGACCAGCGTATTGGTCTTCGTCCGGATATCCTCGGGATCAGTCCCGTCACGCGCGGCCTTCAGCTCGGTCAGACCGGTCTCGATGGCGGTCTTTTCCTCCACGCCGACCTTGTCGCCATGTTCGGCGAGAGCCTTCTCGGTCGAGTTGATCAGACTGTCGGCGGCGTTCTGGGCCTCGACCAGGTCCTTGCGGATCTTGTCGGAAGCGGCGTTGGCCTCGGCTTCCTTGACCATCTTGTCGATGTCAGCGTCCGACAGGCCGCCGTTGGCCTGGATGCGGATCGACTGTTCCTTGTTGGTCGCCTTGTCCTTGGCCGAAACATTGACGATGCCGTTGGCGTCGATGTCGAAGGCCACCTCGATCTACGGCATGCCGCGCGGCGAGGGCGGAATGCCCATCAGGTCGAACTGGCCCAGCATCTTGTTGTCGGCCGCCATGGGGCGCTCGCCCTGGAAGACCCGGATGGTCACAGCCGACTGGTTGTCGTCGGCGGTGGAGAACACCTGGGACTTCTTGGTCGGGATGGTGGTGTTGCGCTCGATCAGGGGCGTGAACACGCCGCCCAGGGTCTCGATGCCCAGGGTCAGCGGCGTCACGTCCAGCAGCAGCACGTCCTTGACGTCGCCCTGCAGCACGCCGGCCTGAACGGCCGCGCCCAGCGCCACGACCTCGTCGGGGTTGACACCCTTGTGCGGCTCCTTGCCGAAGAAGGCCTTCACGGCCTCCTGCACCTTGGGCATCCGGGTCATGCCTCCGACCAGCACCACTTCATCGATGTCCGAGGCCTTCAGACCCGCGTCCTTCAGCGCCTTGGCGCAGGGTTCGATGGTGCGCTGGATCAGGTCGTCGACCAGAGCTTCCAGCTTGGCGCGGGACAGCTTGATGTTCAGGTGCAGCGGGCCCGAGGCGTTCATGGTGATGAACGGCAGGTTGACCTCGTACTGGGTCGTGGAGCTGAGCTCCTTCTTGGCCTTTTCGGCCTCTTCGCGCAGGCGCTGCAGCGCCAGCTTGTCCTGACGCAGGTCGACGCCCTGTTCCTTCTTGAACTCGTCGGCCAGATAGTCGGCCAGACGCACGTCGAAATCCTCGCCGCCAAGGAAGGTGTCGCCGTTGGTCGACTTCACCTCGAACACGCCGTCGCCAATCTCGAGGATCGAGACGTCGAAGGTGCCGCCGCCCAGATCATAGACGGCGATCTTCTGGCCGTCGTTCTTGTCCAGGCCATAGGCCAGGGCGGCCGCAGTCGGCTCATTGATGATCCGCAGGACTTCAAGGCCGGCGATCTTGCCCGCGTCCTTGGTCGCCTGACGCTGGCTGTCGTTGAAATAGGCGGGCACGGTAATGACGGCCTGGGTGACCTTTTCGCCCAGATAGGCCTCGGCGGCCTCCTTCATCTTGATCAGCGTAAAGGCCGAGATCTGCTGCGGAGAATAATCCTTGCCGTTGGCGCGCACCCAGGCGTCGCCATTCGGACCCTTGACGATCTCATAGGGCACCATGGCCTTGTCCTTGGCCACGACGGGGTCGTCGAAATTCCGGCCGATCAGACGCTTGATGGCGAAAAAGGTATTGGCAGGGTTGGTCACCGCCTGGCGACGTGCCGGCTGACCCACGAGGGTCTCGCCGCCGTCCTGGATCGCGACCACCGACGGCGTGGTGCGGTTGCCCTCGGCGTTCTCGATCACCTTGGGGTTCTTGCCATCCATGACAGCCACACACGAGTTGGTCGTGCCGAGGTCGATACCGATAATCTTGGCCATGAGCCTGTTTTCTCTCCGTCTGGCGGGCGATGCGGCGGCCTTGTCGAAAGCGCCGCGCGTGACCGCCCCCGTCTTGTTTCACCGGTCCGCGGGGGCGCGAAAACGGCAGGTTGGGTTCCTTCCCGGGTGAAACCCCACCGATTGCGGGGTCTCTCGGGCTCGTCCGGATATGGGAAAGTCGCCATGCCCCGCAAGGGCTTCATGCGCGCCAGTCGCCGAATCCCGCAGAGTCAGGCGTCATCAGGTGCATCGGGGCGGCCCCTGAGGCAGACTGGCTCTCGATTGCGGGTCGCGGGCCCGCGTTTCCGGGACCCGACCCATGCGCCGAACCGCCCTTCCCCCGCTGAGTCGCGCCTTGCCGCTGGCCGTCCTTGTGGCTGTGGGTCTGTTTTCTGGCCCGGCTTCGGCCGAGGCCGGCGACAGGGTCGTCGCCCGGCCGGCGGTATTCGCGATCGGCGATCCGTCAGACGACGACTACAATCGCGACGTCCGGGTCCACAACCAGACCGGCTGGACCATGACCCAGCTCTATGCCTCGAGCGACGGTAACCAGGGCAACGATCTACTGGGCACCAAAACCCTGTCGCCGGGACTGAGCGTGGTGGTCACGATCGACGACGGCTCAGGGGCCTGTCGCTATGCGTTGCGGGCCGAGTTCGATAACGGTCAGACGCTGCAGCGGAGCGGGATCAATGTCTGTCAGGTCGCGGATTATTATTTCACGCGCTAGGATGACCGGGAGGCGCGGCGAGTGCGCGCTTCGATCACCGGGTCAGGGTAGGCGACCGAACCTGTCCCGGCGTGTCTGGGCCCCGGTTGCCGCACACCGGACACGCCGGATCGGCGGTCATGGTCACCGTCCGCGCGGTGGCTGAAAGACCGTCATAGAGCAGCAGCCGGCCGGTCAGCGCCTCGCCCGCGCCAGTGATCAACTTGATCGCCTCCAGCGCCGCCATCGCCCCGATCACACCCGCCAGCGCGCCCACGACCCCGACCCGGGCGCAGGTCTCGGCCTCGGGGGGGGCCTCGGGCACGAGGCAGCGGTAGCACGGCGCGCCCTTGAACACGCCGATCTGACCGGTCCAGCGCCCCAGCGCGCCGGACACCAGCGGCACGCGGGCCGGCATGCAGGCCGCGTTGACCGCGTGCCGGACCGCGAAATCGTCCGTGCCGTCCAGCACCACGGTCGCACCGGCGACGACGTCCGCGGCATTCTCCGGCGTCAGGGCGTGGTCCAGTGCCTCGACCCGCACATGGGGATTGAGCGCCACCAGCCGATCGGCCGCCGCCGTGACCTTGGCGCGGCCGATGTCGGCGCCGTCGAACAGGATCTGGCGCTGCAGGTTGGACAGGGCGACCGTGTCGCCGTCGATCAGGCGCAGCGTCCCCACGCCGGCTGCCGCCAGATAGAGCGCAGCCGGCCCGCCGACGCCCCCGGTCCCGACGATCACGGCTGTGGCGGCCTTCAGCTTCTGCTGGCCCGGGCCGCCGATCTCGGCGAGCACCAGGTGACGCGCATAGCGTTCGACCTCGTCCGGGGAAAAGCTCATCGGCCCCGGATAGGCGAAGGCGACCGGGCCGTCACGCCGCCTTTTTCAGCTCCACGATGCGCTCGGCCTCATAGGCGGTGATGCGCGACAGGTCCGGTGAACCGAACGCCTTGAGGAGTGCCTCCGGATCGTCGCACAGGCTGACGGGGTCACAGAACCGCCGCTCCCGGATCGGCTGATCCACTACAAGGCGAATGGACGTCAGACGACGGTCCTCGCGAAGACGGCCCATCAACCGGTCAAGATCGGTCCGGCGCCCCTCCATGGCATGCAGGCACCAACCGCCATGGAGCAGCATGCCGCTGGTGATGTCATCGCGCCGATTGTTACGCTCCGAGACGCCCAGAATTTGGGCTACCGACAGAACCGTGGTCCCCGCCGTGCCGACCAGTTCGCCGGCCAAGATGATCCGGTGGAGCAAGACTAGACCTCAAATACGGCTGTTCGGCGAAAATAACGTGCCTATGTAAGGCGTTACATGGGTAATATTGTGTCAACCAGATTCCGTTGTTTTCACGAGACATTCGCCTTGCCTCGCCCCATTTCGGTCTCCATCTGCGCACCATGACCCACGCTCTCCAGAACTTCCCCGACTGGCACGGCACGACGATCCTGGCGGTTCGCAAGGACGGCCGGACCGTGATCGTGGGCGACGGCCAGGTCTCGATGGGTGCCACCATCGTCAAGGGCGCGGCGCGCAAGGTCCGCACGCTGGCGGGCGGCAAGGTGCTGGCCGGTTTCGCCGGGGCAACGGCCGACGCCTTCACCCTGATTGAACGTCTGGAGGCCAAGCTGGAACAGTATCCGGACCAGCTGGCGCGGGCTTGTGTCGACCTCGCCAAGGACTGGCGCACCGACCGCTATCTGCGCCGGCTGGAGGCCATGCTGCTGGTGGCGGACAAGGACTCCATCTTCACCGTGACCGGCGTCGGCGATGTGCTGGAGCCGGAACACGGCGTGGCCGCCGTCGGCTCGGGCGGCAACTATGCACTCTCCGCTGCCCGCGCCCTGATCGACCACACCGACATGGACGCCGAGGCCGTCGCCCGCCGCGCCATGGCGATCGCCGCCGACATCTGCGTCTACACCAACGGCAACCTGACGGTGGAGCGGTTGGGGTAGCGTTTTTCCGGTTTGGTTCTCCACAACGAACACAACGCATGCACAACGGACACGACGAGACCGAGCCTGTGGCCGACGCTGTGAATCAGATCGGCCGCGCTGTGATGGATGGTGCGTTCGTCGTGCCTCGTTGTGTTCGTTGTGAAGAACCCCAATCTGTCGCCCCCCGCCTTGCCCGAAAGACTCCATGACCGACCTGTCCCCCCGCGAAATCGTCTCGGAACTCGACCGCTTCATCGTCGGTCAGGACGACGCCAAGCGCGCCGTGGCCGTCGCGCTGAGAAACCGCTGGCGCCGCAAACGGGTGCCCGACGACCTGCGCGACGAGGTGACGCCCAAGAACATCCTGATGATCGGCCCCACGGGCGTCGGCAAGACCGAGATCGCCCGGCGCCTCGCCCGGCTCGCCGGGTCTCCGTTCCTGAAGGTCGAGGCGACCAAGTTTACCGAGGTCGGCTATGTCGGCCGCGACGTGGACCAGATCATGCGCGACCTGGTCGAGGCGGCACTGGTGATGGTGCGCGACAGCCGCCGCACCGGCGTGCGCGCCAAGGCCGAGGCGGCGGCCGAGGAGCGGATCCTGGACGCTCTCGTCGGCCTGGGATCACAACCGGCGACGCGCGACAGTTTCCGCAAGAAACTGCGGGCCGGCGAGATGGACGACAGGGAGATCGAGATTCAGCTGACCGACACCGCCTCGCCGATCCCGGGGCTGGACATGGGGGCCGGCGGCAACGTCGGGCTGCTGAACCTGTCCGACATGCTGGGCAAGCTGGGTGGGGGGCGCACGAAGTCTGTCCGCACCACGGTCCGGGATGCGCTTCAACCCCTGCTGGCCGAGGAAAGCGACAAGCTGCTGGATCAGGACAGCCTGACCCGCGAAGCCCTGCTGCTGGCCGAAAACGAGGGCATCGTCTTCATCGACGAGATCGACAAGGTCGCCGGCCGCCAGGATCGCGGCGGGGCCGATGTCAGCCGCGAGGGGGTCCAGCGCGACCTGCTGCCCCTGATTGAGGGCACGACCGTCTCGACCAAATACGGCCCAGTGAAGTCGGACCATGTGCTGTTCATCGCCTCGGGCGCGTTTCACGTCGCCAAGCCCTCGGACCTGCTGCCCGAACTGCAGGGGCGTCTGCCGATCCGGGTCGAGCTGAAGGCCCTGACCCGTAATGATTTCGTGCGCATCCTGACCGAGCCCGAGGCCAATCTGATCCGCCAGAACCAGGCCCTGCTGGCCACCGAGAATGTCACCCTGACCTTCACCCTGGACGCGGTCGAGGCCATGGCCGACGCTGCTGTGGCCGCCAATGGCGCGGTCGAGAACATCGGTGCCCGGCGCCTGGTCACCGTGATCGAGCGCGTCCTCGAAGAGACCTCGTTCAAGGCCTCCGACCTGGGCGGCCAGACTGTGGCCTTCGACGGCGACGCCGTGCGCGACAAGGTGGCCGAACTGGCGAAGAACGCCGATCTGAGCCGGTTTATCTTGTGACGACTGGCCCTTCTCCCCTTGCGGGAGAAGGTGGCCGAGCGGAGCGAGGTCGGATGAAGGGTGACGCCCGGTGCGGCCGCCAAGCGTCTGCTCGCCTCATCCCGTCTGCGGTTTCGTACCCCTCATCCGTCAGGCATCGCCTGACACCTTCTCCCGCAAGGGGAGAAGGAAACCGGCAGCCTTAAACTCCATCCCGTAGCGTGCTATAGGCCCCGCTTACCTCAATTCAGGATCACCGCCCGTGAGCGTTACGCTCGACCTGTCGCGCAGCACTGCCCCGGCCCTGAAGGCCCCCGTCAACCTGTCCGGTCTGACGCGCAGCGGCCTGCGGCAGGCCCTGATCGACGCCGATGTGTGTCCGCCGGAAAAGGCGAAGATGCGCGCCTCGCAGGTGTGGGGCTGGATCCACCATTTCGGCGTCACCGATTTCGCCGCCATGACCAATATCGCGCGTGACACCCAGGATCGTCTCGCCGCCGCCTTCACCCTGGCCCGCCCCGAGATCGTCGAGCGTCAGGTGTCGGCCGACGGCACGCGCAAATGGCTGATCCGCACCGCGCCCGGAATCGAGATCGAGACGGTCTACATCCCCGATGTGGGCCGTGCCGGGGCGCTGTGCGTGTCGTCCCAGGTCGGCTGCACCCTCAACTGCACCTTCTGCCACACCGGCACCCAGGCGCTGGTGCGCAATCTGACCGCCGCCGAGATCGTGGCCCAGGTCCAGGTCGCGCGCGACGATCTGGGGGAATGGCCGTCGCCGAAGGAAGATCGCCGCCTGTCCAACATCGTCTTCATGGGCATGGGCGAACCGCTTTATAATCTCGACTACGTCGCCGACGCGATCGATATCATCAGCGACCCCGAGGGCATCGCCCTGTCGCGCCGGCGGATCACCGTCTCGACCTCGGGCGTCGTGCCCCAGCTGACGCCGCTGGGCGACCGCACCCAGGCCATGCTGGCGATCAGCCTGCACGCCACCAGCGACGCCCTGCGCGACGTTCTGGTGCCGCTCAACAAAAAATATCCGCTGGACCAGCTGATGGCCGGCATCCGCGCCTATCCGGGCCTGTCCAACGCCCGCCGCGTGACCTTCGAATACGTCATGCTGAAGGGGGTCAACGACAGCCCTGAGGAAGCCTGGGCGCTGGTGAAGCTGATCGAGGGCCTGCCGGCAAAGGTCAACCTGATCCCGTTCAATCCGTGGCCCGGCACGGACTATCAGTGCTCGGACTGGAAGACGATCGAGCGGTTCGCGGCCATCCTGAACAAGGCCGGCTATGCCTCGCCGATCCGCACCCCGCGCGGTCGTGATATCCTCGCCGCCTGTGGCCAGCTGAAGTCTGAAAGCGAGAAGGTCCGCGCCAGCGTGCTGCGCCGGGCCGAGCCGGCCGCTGCCGCCTGAGTGCGGCTCAGCAGTCGCTGCAGCCGATGCGTTCAACCAGCCGCGGCCTCAGATAATAGGTCTGGCTGAACTGTGTTGTTCCGGGAAGCAGTTTGTTGAGCGGCGACACGTAGTCGTAGGTCGCCTCGCTCATGATGATGCTCTGGCCGTTTTCGATCAGGCCTGTAGGCACGGAAACCGTTCCCGATCGCGAGGACAGGCCCTGTCCCCGGCTCCAGTCCACGCGTGCCACACCATCGGTGCCGCGGGTGACGCCGCTGATACGCATTTTCAGCGGCGCCGACGGAAAGGGCGCCAGCACCAGGGTCCCGATAGCGAAGATGTCCGCCACCTCGTCGCGCGTGACCACGTCGGACTGGGCGACAATGTCGGCGATCTGGGACGCCAGATGCCCCGTCCGCTTCTGGGCCATATAGGCTTGGCAGAACTCGGCGAGCCCGAGGTAAAGGGCGATCAGGACCGGGGCGATCAGGGCGAACTCGACCGCCGCCACGCCGCGCTCGTCCAGACCGAAGCGGGACAGGCCGGTTAGGGACCAGCGCGCGCGGGGCGATCGCCTATCCGTCATAGGGCTCGTTCCGGAAGGCGGTCGACACCGAAAGGACGGCGTCGCCCGAGTTAAGACGCGACACGGCGCGCGACAGGAACGGCGTCACCAGTGGCTGGGAGTACCAGACCCGCACCAGAACCAGGCTGCCCGGGTCCCCCGGCAGATAGCTCAGGGCGCTTTCATCGAGGGTCCCGTTCACCAGCGGATCGGGCGGCGTGACGTTCCTGAACTGGGGAATGACCCGAACATCAATGTCGGTCCGGCCCGCGCAGCCGGCGGACAGGACACTCATCTGTCCGCACAGGGCGGTCTTGAAGGCGGTCGCCGAGATGTTCTCGTGATCGACCCGGCCCGTACGGATCAGGCGGCTGGCGTTGAGCGTCGCATTCTCCAGCACCGAACTCAGAACGAAGACCAGCGCCAGTTCCATGATCGCGAAAATCAGAAAGAAGAACGGCGTCGCAACGAGCGCGAACTCCAGCGCCGCCGCCCCTTCACGACGGGGGCGGGGGGCCGGTCGTTCGCGACGGTTAAAGCGCGCTCGCATCATCGCCCTCAGGGGGTCGGGGCCGCGCCGGCGGTTCCGGCGTTGCGGATGCTGGGGGCGCAGGAGGCTGCGCAGGCCATTTCAGTCGCCTGGGCCCCTCGCCAGACCCGCACCGAGCCGGTCGATCCGCCGGTGACGACAATCTCGCCCTGGAACAGGGTGCGCCCCAGTCCGTCCACGGCGATCACCTCGGTCACCCCATAGCCCTTGCCGGTCACGAACAGGGTGTTGGCGTCGACGACGGTGACGTCGGCGATGTCCGGGTTGCCGACGATCACCGACGCGGCCGATCCGGACAGGCTGACGCGGGCAGACCGGTCGATCTCGACGTTCAGGGACTGGGCGCGGGCGCTGCCGGCCACAAGCATGGCGGCCGCGAGCAAGGGAAAGATGAGGCGGGTGGCGGTCGATCCGGCCATGGGCGGCTGTCCTTTGAACTCCGGCGGGCGCGCGCGAAGGCTGGAGCCAAGGATCGTCGTCAAATCTCTACAAAGTCTGAAGCCGGGGTGCCGCATCAGCATTTGATTCATAACGGTTAACAACCGTTAGAGTGTCGCCGTTGCTCCGACCGTTCGCATCTGCACCAAAAGAGCCGCCTCTAAAGCTGAAACAGGGCAGGTTCAGATTTTTACAGTAAACTGATCGGTAACCACGACTTCTAGCCCCGCCTTAACCGGTCCGGCCGATTATGTCCATGCGTTTGGGGGCCAAGCGGGCAACCGATCCTCCAGCCTACGTTGCTCGCTTTCCAAGTTTAAAACAGAGGAAGATACCATGACCAAGTTCATCACCAAGTTTGCCAAGGACGAATCGGGCGCCACGGCCATCGAGTACGGCCTCATCGCCGCGCTCATCGCCGTCATCATCATCGGCGGCGTCACCGCCGTCGGCGGCCGTCTGAGCACCCTGTTCACGACCATTTCGACCTCCTTCTAAACCGGGTCGAAGTCTTGAGACCGGAAGGCCGGGGCGGTGACGCTCCGGCCTTTTGCTTTTTGCCATGACGACGCAAACCGGACCTTAACCGGCGTCGTGCGAGGGTTGCGCCATGGACAGTCTTTCGCTCGCCCTGCTCAGCATTCTTCCCTGCCTCGTGATCGCCGCGGCCCTGTCCGACCTGACCACGATGCGGATCCCCAACTGGATTTCCGGCCTGCTGATCCTCGGCTTCTTTCCCGCCGCCCTCGCCATCGGCCTGCCGCTGCAGACCGTCGGCCTCAACCTCGGGCTCGGCCTGGCCGCCCTTGTGCTGGGCATGGGGCTGTTCGCCCTGCGCGTCATCGGCGGCGGCGACGCCAAGCTGATGGCCGCCGCCGTTGTGTGGCTGGGACTGCCGGGTTTGAGCCCCTTCATCCTCTGGACGGCCGTGGCCGGGGGTCTGTTCTGCGCCGCCTTGATCGGGGCCCGCCGCTCGCTCAGCCCCTATGCCGCCGGGGCGCCCGCCTGGGTGTCCAGTCTGCTGCGCGAGAAGGGGGATGTCCCCTATGGGGTCGCCATCGCCGTCGGGGCTCTGCTGGCCTTTCCGTCCAGTGTTTTACTGGAACATTTCGCCGCCGGCTGACCGCTGGCGGGGCCGCTTAGGGGCGCGTTAACCCGCGCCCGCCATGGTCATTAACGGGGAACACGGGCGCCAGGATCAGCGCCGTGTCTCACCGGAGACCGTCGATGAAGCCCGCCCGTATCGCCGTCATCTGTATCGCCGCCGTGTCCGCCATCGGTCTGGCGCTCGTCGTGCGCGCCATGGGCTCGCCGTCCGGAGACGCCGTGACCGTGGCCTCGGCCGCCGAACCGGCGCGTCCGATGGCCAAGGTTCTGGTCGCCGCCCGCGATCTGGCCCCCGGTCAGCGTCTGACCGACGCGGATCTGGCCTGGAAGGACTGGCTCGCCGACGAGGTCAATCCCGCCTTCATCACCGATGGCACTGTCGCCGTCCCCCAGGCCCCGCCGGCCGAGGGCGAGGAGGCCAAGCCGGCCGCGACAGCGGACAAGCCCGAGGGTGCCGTCGCCCGCGTGACCCGCGCCGCGAACACCTTGGCCACGGGGGGCGCCAAGGCGGACTATTTCGGATCGGTCGTGCGCGAGCCCATCCTGGCCGGGGAGCCAATCGTGGCCCGCAAGATCGTGCGCGCCGGCGACAGCGGCTACATGGCCGCCTATCTGGAACCCGGCATGCGGGCCATGGCCATCGCCGTCTCCACCGAGAGCGCCGCCGGGGGCTTCATCCTGCCCGGCGACCGGGTCGATGTCATTGTCACAGTCGAGCTGGACGCCTCCCCCGAGGAGGGATCGAACGGCGCGAAATTCGCCAGCCGGATGGTGCTGCAGAACGTCAAGGTGCTGGCGGTCGACCAGTCGACCCGCGCCGAGGACGACCAGCAGGCCGTGGTCGGAGCCACCGCAACCCTGGAAATCGCACCGGGCGACACCGAGACCCTCGCCTTGGCCAAGGCCGCCGGCACCCTGTCGCTGGTGCTTCGATCCTATGCCGACACCGCCGGTCCATCCGGCCGCGTCGGCCCCTCGCCGCGCGCGGCCACGCAGGCTCAGCCGGCCTCCGTCCGGATCTTCCGCGGCGGCGAGCCCGAAGTGGTGTCCGTCCCATGAGCTCGCCCATGAACGCGCCCCTCAACCGCATCCTCGCCCTGGCCTGTGCCGGCCTGATCGCCGCTGCCGCCCCCGCCGGGGCCCAGACCTATGGCGCGCGCCAGACCGTGGCCGCCGGCTCGGGACCGCAGCTGGTCAATCTGCCCCGTGGCACCTCGTTCGCCGTCGACCTCCCGGCCGACGCGCGCGACGTGATCGTCTCCAATCCCGCCGTGGCCGAAGCCAATGTCCATTCGCCGCGCCGCATCACCGTCATCGGCATCGCCCCGGGCGAGACGGACGCGGTCTTCCTCGATTCCGCCGGCCGGTCCATCCTCACCCTGCGGGTGCGGGTCGATGCAGGGGTCTCGGCGCTGCAGGACACCCTCAGCCGGATCGCGCCGGGGTCCCAGGTGCGGGCCGAGGCCGTCAACGACAGCATCATCCTGACCGGTCTGGTCACCAGCGTCTCGGAGGCCGAGCGCATGGTCCAGGTCGCCCGCGCCTTCGTCTCGGCACCGGAAAAGGTGCTGAACATGATGACCGTCGCAGGGTCCGACCAGGTGACGCTCAAGGTGCGGGTCGTCGAGGTCCAACGTAGCGCCATCAAGCAGCTCGGCTTTTCTTCGGACGTCGTCTTCAACTCGGGTGCCCAGTCGATCAGTCTGGGCCGCGACAACACCTATGGCGTAAACGGCTCGGCCCTCGGCGGCGGCGGTGCCTGTTTCAATCAGAATCGCGCCCGGACCACCAGCTTCAGCAATACCAATACGACGGGCAATCAGGCGACATCAGGCACCAACGCCAGCAATACCGTCACCGGCGTCACGACCAACAACACCGGCACGACTATCACGACCCTTGACGGGCGCCGGATCCAGTTCGTCTCCAGCAACCCCAGCACGATCACGGTCACCGACTTTAACGGCAATGTGACCACTCTGCCAGGTTCGGTCATCACCCAAGATAACTTCTTTAACCTGGAGAACCTGGCCAGTAGCAGTCAGGTCACGGCGTTCGTCAACACTATAAACTCTCTTTTGGAAACTACGTCCGGCAATGCGGTCTCGAACGTCATCGAGAACGTCGTTAGCAGCGCCTACAACACGGTCACCGGCAACAACGCCAGCGCCTGTCTGCAGGCCTTTGAGCGCGTCGGCCTGATCCGTACCCTCGCCGAGCCCAACCTGACCTCGGTAAATGGCGAGAGCGCCAGCTTCCTGGCCGGCGGCGAGTTTCCGGTTCCGATCGGGCGCGACCGCGATGGCAACATCACCATCGAATACAAGCCTTATGGCGTCAGTCTGGCCTTCCGCCCGATCGTGCTGTCGGCCGGAAACATCTCGCTGCAGGTCTCGATGGAGGTCTCCGAGCTGACCTCCAACGGCGGCCTGACGATCGGCGCCGGCACCGTCTCGTCCATCACCCTGCCGGCGCTCAGCGTGCGCCGCTCGGCGACAACGGTGGAACTGCCGTCCGGCGGCTCGATGATGATCGCCGGTCTGCTTCAGGAAAGCACGCGGCAGACGGTGGATTCGCTGCCGGGTGTGACGAACCTGCCGGTGCTGGGTTCGCTCTTCCGGTCCCGCGACTATCTGTCGGGCGAGACCGAACTGGTGATGATCGTCGAACCCTACATCGTCAGCCCGACCTCACCCGGACGCATGCAGACGCCGGCCGACGGCCTGCGCATCGCCAATGATGCCCAGACCATCTTCTTCGGCCAGTTGAACCAGTCCTATGGCTCGCCGGCCCCGACGGCCTCGCCGTCGGCAGGTTGGCAGGGGCCAGTCGGCTATGTGATCGAGTGAGCGCCGCCATGACCCGTTTTCCCCTCCGTCTCCTCGCCGCTGCTGTTCTTCTGGGCGGGCCCCTGGCAGCCTGCACGGGCGCAGCCGGAACAGGACCGGTTCCCCTGACGCCGACCTCGCGTTTTGCGCTGCAGGTCGAGCCGGGCCTCGATCGGGTGGCCCTCGCCGTGCATGAGGCGGGGCTGTCAGCCAATCAGACGCGGGCCCTTGCGGATATGGTGAACCGGTTTGCCGCAGAGGGGGCACCGGTCCTCAGGATCGAGGCCCCGTCCGGCGACGATCCCGTCGCCGCCGAGAGCGCGTGGCGGATCAAGGCCGCGCTGGAGGCGTCCGGCGTCCCGGCCCATCAGGTGCAGCTGTTGACCTATATCGCCCCGGATGCCCGCGCGCCCGTCCTGGTGGGCTTCGACACCGTCCGCGCCGCAGTGCCGACCTGCGGAACCAGCTGGACCAACCTCGGGCGGACGGGGGCCAACGCCGGCTATGCGAATTTCGGCTGCGCCGTGAACGCGAACCTTGCGGCCCAGATCGCCGACCCCCGCGATATTGTCCGGCCCCGTGCGATCGAGCCCGGCAGTGCGTCCCGCCGTTCGGTGGTGTTCGACAAATATCGCGTCGGCGACCAGACGGCCGCCATCCGTGAAACCCTTGTCGAGAACCAGCGCGTCTCGGATGCGGTGGACTGACCGGTGATGACCAACGCTTTCGCCGCCAGTGCCCTTGACCCTCTCGAAGACGAGTTCGACGCCGATCTGGACCTCATGCCGGTTGCGTCGGAGCCGTCTGGCGACATCAATCCGCGCGAGCCGCTCCAGTTCACCGCGCCGGGCGGAACCACCGTGCCGGCCGGTGCGGTCGTGGCCCATCCGGGCGGACTGTCGATGGCACCGGGCACGTTGCCTGCGGCGGGCTACAACCCGGTCGGCGACCTCGTGGCAGGCGCATCGGCCGCCCTGTCCCCCGCCGGAATGTCCTCGGGCCTCCAGACCGAAGTCACGATTCCGCGCATCGCCATCCACGTCTTCGCCGAGCGTCAGGATACCCTGGCCGCCGCCGAGCGGGCCGGCCAGGACCGGCGGATGTCGCGCGCCACGACCCAGATCCGCGTCGGCGGCATCCCCGGGGCGGTCGAGGCCTATAATCACGAGCCCACGCCGCCCCTGATCATCGTCGAATGCCTGCAGGACCCCCAGACCCTGCTCTGGCAGGTCGATCGCCTGGCCGAGGTCTGTGACGCCGGTACCAAGGTCGTCGTCATCGGCGCGACCAACGACATCATCCTGTTCCGCGAACTGATGAAGCGCGGTGTCAGCGAATATCTGGTCGCGCCCGTCCAGCCCCTGACCCTGATCGCGGCCATCGGCGGACTGTTCGCCGATCCGGCCCAGCCGTTCGTCGGCCGCTCGATCGCCTTTGTCGGCGCGCGGGGCGGGGCGGGCGCCAGTTCGGTGGCGCACAACACCGCCTATGCGATGAGCGAGCGTATCGGGGCCAACACCGTCATCGTTGATTATGATCTGCCGTTCGGCACCGCCGGACTGGACTTCAACCAGGATCCGCTCAGCGGGGTGGCCGACGCCCTCGGCCAGCCGGACCGTCTGGACGCTGTCCTGCTCGACCGGATGATGGTGCGATGCACCGACAAACTGTCCCTGTTCGCCGCGCCGGCTACCCTCGACAGTGACTGGGACGTCAGCCCCGAGGCCTTCGAGGAGGTCACCAGCCAGATTCGCGCCACAGCGCCGTTCGTGGTGCTGGACCTGCCCCATCTTTGGTCCGCCTGGATGCGCCGCACCCTGATCGCCGCAGACGAGGTCGTTGTGGTGGCGACCCCGGACCTGGCCAGCCTGCGCAACGCCAAGAACATGATCGACCTGATTCGTGCAGGTCGTCCCAACGACGCGCCTCCGCGACTGGTGCTGAACCAGGTCGGGGTACCGGGCCGGCCCGAGATTCCGGCCAAGGACTTCGGTGCGGCCCTGGGCATTCATCCCAGCCTGTCCATTCCCTTTGATGCGAAGCTGTTCGGGGCGGCGGCCAACAATGGCCAGATGATCCTCGACGCCGGGGCCAAGTCCAAGGCGGCCGACGCCTTCCAGACCCTGGCCCAGATCGTCTCCCGGCGTGAGCTTCCGGCCCTCTCGGCCCCGCGTGGCAAGGCGGGCAAGGGCGAATCGAAGTCCATGTTCGCCGGCCTGTTCAAGAAAAAGACCTGACGGGTGTTCGGCAAACGCACAGCCCAGCCCGGCATCGCGATCGCAGAGCCGCGCCCTGCGCCCGCGCCGCCTGCTCCGGTGCCAGGGCCCGAAATCGGCGGCCTGCCGCACCAGCCCGCCCAGGGTCAGCAGACCCAGGCCTTCGCCTATTCCGCAGAAGAGACCCCCGCCGCCGGAGGATTCGCCCACGCCGCCGGACGATCCGCCTCGGCCCCGCCTTCACCGGCCGCTGACCGACTGGACGCCCTCGCGGCCCGGCCCAGGACCGCCTCCCCGCCACCGCCCAAGGCCGGCTCGGGGCCGAGAGCCACGCCCGGCTTCGAACAGCTGAAAAAAGCCCAGGCCGTCGCCGAGATCGTCCGCGAGCAGTCGGACTACTACCACGCGACCAAGACCACGATCTTCAACGCCCTGATGAACACCATCGACCTGGCCCAGCTGGCGCAGCTGGACACCAAGGCGGCGTCGGAAGAGATCCGCGACATCGTCGCCGAACTGGTGGCCATCAAGAACGTCTCGATGTCGGTGGCGGAGCAGGAGCATCTGGTCCAGGACATCGTCAACGATGTCCTTGGCTACGGTCCTCTGGAGCCCCTGCTGGGCCGTGACGACATCGCCGACATTATGGTCAATGGCGCCGGCCGGGTATTCATCGAGGTCAACGGCAAGGTCCAGCTGACCAATGTCCGCTTCCGCGACAACACCCAGCTGATGAACATCTGCCAGCGGATCGTGTCGCAGGTCGGCCGTCGCGTCGACGAAAGCTCCCCCATCTGCGACGCCCGCCTTCCCGATGGGTCGCGCGTCAACGTCATTGCCCCGCCCCTGGCCATCGACGGCGCGACCCTGACGATCCGAAAGTTCAAGAAAGACAAGCTGACGATGAAGAACCTGGTGGAGTACGCCTCCATCAGCCCGGAAGGGGCCCGCGTCCTGGGCGTCATCGGCGCCTGCCGCTGCAACATCGTCATCTCGGGCGGCACGGGCTCGGGCAAGACGACGCTGCTGAACACCCTGACCGCCTTCATCGACCCGACCGAACGCGTCATCACCTGCGAGGACGCGGCCGAACTGCAGCTGCAGCAGCCGCATGTGGTGCGTCTGGAAACCCGCCCGCCCAACCTCGAGGGGCAGGGCACGATCACCATGCGGGATCTGGTCAAGAACTGCCTGCGCATGCGCCCCGAACGCATCATCGTCGGCGAGGTCCGCGGCCCCGAGGCCTTCGACCTGCTGCAGGCCATGAACACCGGCCACGACGGCTCCATGGGCACCCTGCACGCCAACTCGCCGCGTGAGGCCATCAGCCGGATGGAGTCCATGATCACGATGGGCGGCTACGGCCTGCCCTCGAAAACCATCCGCGAGATGATCGTCGGCTCGGTCGATGTCATCATCCAGGCCGCGCGCCTGCGCGATGGCTCGCGCCGCATCACCCACATCACCGAGGTGGTCGGGCTGGAGGGCGACGTCATCGTCACCCAGGACCTGTTCGTCTACGAGATCACGGGTGAGGACGAGAACGGCAAGATTGTCGGCCGTCACCGCTCGACCGGCATCGCCCGTCCCCGCTTCTGGGACCGCGCCCGCTACTACGGCCTTGAGCGTGAGCTGGCCGAGGCCCTGGACGCGGCGGAGTAGGGCGGATGCTTCCCATTCTCGCCGCCATCCTGGCCTTCATCACCATCGGCGGCCTGGGCTGGGTGCTCGTCGGCGGCGATGATTCCTCAAGCCAGGCGCTGAAGCGGGCCGAAGGGTTCACCTCCGGAGCGACCCGCGTCGCGCGCGCCAAACAGGCCAAGGCCGACGCCAACACCCCCGAGGCGCGGCGCAAGGCGATCGAACTTCAGCTCAAGGAGGCCGACCGCATCGAGCGCAAGGCCCGCATGACCATGAAGGCCCGCCTCAAGCATGCCGGCATGACCATGACCGTGCGCACCTTCTGGATCCTCAGCGGCGCGCTCGGCCTGGTGGCCTTCCTGCCGCCGCTGGTGTTCGGGCTCAATGTCTTCGTCGCCCTTGGCATCGCGGTCGTCATGGGTCTGGGCCTGCCGCGCTGGATCGTCAGTTTCATCGCCAAGGGCCGGATGAAGAAGTTCGCCGCCGAGTTTCCCAATGCCGTCGACGTCATCGTCCGCGGCATCAAGACCGGCCTGCCGGTGCACGACTGTTTCAAGATCATCGCGAGGGAAAGCCCCGCCCCGCTGGGCCCCGAGTTCCAACGTCTGGTCGAGGGTCTGAGCGTCGGCCTGACCCTGGCCCAGGCGCTCGACAAGATGTACGAGCGCATGCCGACGCCAGAGCTGCGCTTTTTCTCGATCGTCATCGCCATCCAGCAGAAGACCGGCGGCAACCTGGCCGAGGCGCTGGGCAATCTGACCACGGTGCTGCGGGCCCGTCGCATGATGGTCGAGAAGATCAAGGCCCTGTCGTCAGAGGCCATCGCCTCGGCCGGTATCATCGGCTCCCTGCCGCCGGTGGTCATGATCCTCGTGACCGTGACGACGCCTGCCTACATGATGGTGCTGTTCACCGACTTTCGCGGCCAGATCATGCTGCTGTGCGGGGCCACCTGGATGGCGCTGGGCATCTTCATGATGAAGCGCATGATCTCGTTCAAGTTCTGAGGAGGACGGCATGGAAGGCATCATGCAGGCCATCGTCGAGCCCCGGAACCTGCTCAGCCTTGCGGTCGCCGTTCTGGTCTTCGCCACCCTGGTGACGCTGCTGGGGTCGATGGGCGGCGGGGTGAAGCTGGACGACCGGATGAAGGCCGTCTCGGTGCGCCGCGACGAGCTCAAACGCCGCTCGCGCCAGGCCATCGCCGGCGGACAGGGCGGGCTGCGCCACACCGACGACGGCTTCAAGAAGCGTGTGGTCGACCAGCTCAACCTGACCAAGATGCTGGAGGACCCCAAGGTCGCGGAACAAATGATCCAGGCCGGCTTTCGCGGCCCGCGCCCCCTGACGACCTTCTACTTCTTCCGCTTTGCGACGCCGTTCGTCTTCTTGTTCCTCGCCGGCGGCTATGTGTTCTTCGTCAACGGGTTTGGCCAGCCGTTCATGATCAAGCTGGCCATGACGCTTGCGGCGGCGATGGCGGGCTTCTACGGCCCCAACATCTATCTCCAGAACCGGATCGCCAAACGCCGGCAATCGATCATGCAGGCCTTTCCCGATGCGCTCGACCTGATGCTGATCTGCGTCGAGGCGGGGATGTCGATCGAATCCGCCATCGTGAAGGTGTCACAGGAGATCGGCACCACCTCAATCGACCTTGCCGAGGAACTGGCCCTGTTGTCGGCCGAGCTCAGCTACCTGCCGGAGCGACGTATGGCCTATGAGGGCCTGGCCAAGCGGACCAACCATCCCGGCGTGCGCTCTGTCGCCACCGCCATGGTCCAGGCCGAGCAGTACGGAACGCCCCTGGGCTCGGCGCTGCGCACCATGGCCAAGGAGAACCGCGACCTGCGTCTGTCGGCGGCCGAGAAGAAGGCCGCCGCCCTGCCGGCCCAGCTGACCGTGCCGATGATCGTCTTCTTCCTGCCGGTGCTGTTCGTCGTGATCCTGGGACCGGCGATCATCCAGATTCAGGACACGATGGGCTCGAGCAAGGCTGAGGGCCTGCGCGAACAGTCCGCCACCCGGTAAGGATCATCCCTCGGCGGTCACCCGCAGCGCTTCGGCGACTGCCTCGCAGCCGGCACGCAGGGTCCTGCGGTGTTTCTCGTGGAAGCTTTCGCCGCGCAGGCCGGAGAAGATGAAACCGTTGGCGACGATACTGCTGCCCGGGGCCAGTTCCTCGATCTCGTAAAACCGGACGACGTTGAACAGCCAGCCGCGCTTCTCGGCCCAGACCAGCTGGGCGTTCGGCTGCCAGTCCGAGACCCGGCCGATGACGCGGCGTTCCGGCAGGCCCTCGATCCGCTCGGTCAGCGCGAGCTCGCCGCCGAAGGCGATGACGCCGGCGATGCCGGTCTCGACCGGGTTCCAGCGGTCCCAGCCGGGCAGGTCGGTGAGTACCTCCCAGATCCGTTCCGATGGGGCGCGAACGCCGACGCGTTTTTCGATCTTGAAGTTCATACCCCCCGATGTCGCAAGCCTCCCGCCCCGACGCAAGCCGGGCGGCATCTTGCCGTCAGCGATTGCCTTCCGGCCCAGGCTGTGAGGCGGGCGGGGCGTCGGGGGCCGGGTTGTCCTCGACCCCCGGGGTCGGGTCAAAGCGCAGTACCGGGCTCAGGAAGGCCAGGACGACGGCCCCCGCCAGCAGGACGGCGTTGGCCGCAAACGGTGCCCATTCGCTCAGTTCGTACAGCGCCACCCCGGCCACCGGCGGCACCAGAAAACTCAGCCCTGCCAGCGACATCATCAGGCCAGCAACCGCGCCCTGCTCATGCGGGCCGACCGCGATCGAGGAGCCGGCGGTGAAGCCGGGCCGGGCGAACCCCACCCCCATGGAGACGATGGCATAGCCCACAACCACCCCGAAATAGCCGGGCGCGGCCATGCTCGCCAGATTGCCGAACAGGGCCAGGCCCGCGCCCCAGCGCATCAGGGCCAGCGGCTGCAGCTTCAGCAGCGGGATCAGGCCCCACTGCACCATCAGGGTCGCGGCCGCCCCGGCGAACATGGCCACGCCGATGAAGGGCTGGGCCTGGCGAACCTCCAGCCCCGTCGCCGCCATCTCGTCAATGATGTGAAACCCCAGCACCGAGATATTGACGGCCTGGGCCCCGGTGACCAGCAGGCCGTACAGCAGGAAATCGCGCACGCGCGGGTCGCGCCACAGCCCCCTGGCCGCATCGCCCTGGCGCCCGCTGGGCGAGGGCAGGCGCACCACATCGCCCGACGGCAGGCGTTTCCACACGATCACGAGCACGACGGCGCCGAGCAGGGCAAAGACATACATGGGGCCAGCCAGCCCCACGAACGGCAGGATGAAGAAGGGCGCGAGCACCGGCCCGATGACCGTCCCCAGTCCCTGGGCCGAGGCCAGCAGCGACATCGCCTGGGTGCGTTCTTCGGGACGGGTCCGATCGGCGACATAGGCCTGGGACGCGATCGGGGCGGCCGAGCCGAACACGCCATAAACCGTCCGCGCCGTTGCCATCAGCACAAAGGCCAGAATGGCCCCCAGCCAGCCCTCGATGCCCGAGGTCGCCGCCAGACCAAATCCGAGCATGGACACTACGAACCCGGTCAGCCCGATCAGGATGACTTTCTTGCGCCCGATCCGGTCCGACAGCCGCGCCCAGAACGGCGAGGTCACAGTCCACATCAGGGCGGAAATCGCGAAGGCCCCGGCCACGAGGGTGTCGGACAGTCGAAACTCGCGCCCGATCGCCGGCAGCACCGACTGCAACCCCATATTCCCCGCCGCCGCCATCAGGCTGACGACGAACAGGATCATGAAGGCGGACGATTTGGGGGACATCAGAGGCGATTAGACCCGGCGGGGACCGAGGTCACCCGGGCGGCTCCCTTTCCGGTGACCTGATCTGGGTGGGTGATGTGACGGCGCGTTGCCGAGCGGCGTCAAGCCCCGGGGCTCTATGTGGACAAACGTGACGACCCGCTCCAGGCTTTTTGCAAAGGAGGCATCGCTTGCCGTTCCATCCAGAACGTCAACGATCGCGTCCGCCTCGATCGAAAGCACCGGCGAACTCGCCTCCCTGAGCCCTGCCGGCAGATCAGCGGCGGAGGTCCGCCGCTTCCACTTGGCGACAATCCTGGGGGTTGATCTCGTGCCGCTTCGCCAGCGCCCTCATGGTGTTCCAGTCTTTTCAAATATCGAGCGTCAGCACGGGCACAGGCTCGCCCCGGTCTGACGCGGGCGTGAACGGCGGCCGTCGCAGCAGCGCGTCGGCCCCGGCCAGCACTGTGACCATCGACGAATCCTGATCCTTCAGCGCTCGGACGCTCGCCCGGCCTTCGGCGTCACGCACGACCACGGCGCGCAGATAGTGGTCGCGGGGGCCGTTGGCGGGCAGGGATTCGGCCAGCGGGAGAGGATAGAACCCGGGCTTGGCCACGCCGCCCTGCATCGCCGCCAGGATCGGCGTCAGGAACAGTTCGGCGCAGACGAGGGCGGAGACGGGATTGCCGGGCATGCCCAGCAGCAGGCGGCCGTCGGGCAGGGAAGCGAACCAGACGGGCTTGCCGGGGCGCATGGCAACGCCCTCGACCCGAAGGGTGGCCGCGAGGCTGAGGGCTGCGGGCTTCAGCAGATCGTGGTCGCCGACCGAGGCCCCGCCGATGGTGACAATCAGGTCGGCCCTTGTGGCGGCGAGTCTTTCTGCAATCGCCTCCAGCGTATCGCCGACCAGCGGCAAGCGGCGGACCTCGGCCCCTGCGCGGCGGGCGACGAGGGCGACGCCGGGGCCCGCCGCGTCGTGAATCTGATAGGGGCCGACCGGCGCGCCCGGCTCGACCACCTCATCCCCGCCCGCAAGGATGGCGACGCGGGGGCGGCGGGCGCAGGTCACCTCCGGGCAGCCGGCGGAGGCGGCCAGGGCCACGCGCCAGGGGTTCAGCCTGAGGCCCGGCTCCAACAGGGTCTGGCCGCTGCGATAGTCGCCGCCGCGCGGCCGGACCCATGACGGGGCGTCTGCGGGGGCCCGGACGCCCAGTCGGTCGCTGTCGCGGGTGGCCTCCTCCTGGATCACCACCCGGTCGGCCCCCGGGGGCAGGGGGGCACCGGTGAAGATGCGGACGGTCTCTCCGGGTGCCAGCGGCGTCTCCCGGCCCCGTCCGGCGGCGCTCTCGCCCACGATCCGCAGCGGCCCTGTGCCGAGATCGAGGGTTCGGACGGCCCAGCCATCCATTGCCGAGGCATCGAAGGGGGGCTGGTCGCGCGTGGCGATGACGGCCTTGGCAAGCCAGCGGCCATCGGCATGGACCAGCGCTACGGGTTCGGCCGGCAGCGTCGTGAGGGCGGCCAACATGGCGGCACGGCCGGCCTCGACCGTCGGCAAGGTCATGGAAACGGCCTCATGCGCGCGTCCAGTCGCCGGAGGCACCGCCCGACTTCTCGACCAGCCGCACGGCTTCGAGGGTCATGCCGCGATCGACGGCTTTCAGCATATCATAAAGTGTCAGCAGGGCGACCGTCACCGCCGTCAACGCCTCCATCTCCACGCCCGTGCGCCCGGTGGTGCGGGTGGTGGCGGTGACCGTCAGGCCCGAGCCGTCGGGGGTAGTCTCGACCGAGACGTAGGCGGCGTCGAGCGGCAGGGGATGGCACAGGGGGATCAGGTCGGCAGTCCGCTTGGCCGCCATGACGCCAGCGATCTCGGCCACGGCGCGGACGTCGCCCTTCCCGCCGCCGCCGGACAGGGCCAGGGCCAGGGTGGCGGGGGCCATGACGATCCGGCCCCCGGCGCGGGCCTCACGCGGGGTGACGGCCTTGGCCGAGACGTCCACCATCCGGGCGCGGCCCTCGGCGTCGATATGGGTCAGCCCCCCCAAGTCTTTTGGCATCTCAGACCTCCAGCAGTCGCGGCATGATCTCGACCAGGTTGCAGGGGCGGTGGCGGCTGTCGAGCTGCCAGCGGATCACCCTGTCCCAGCCGTCGCGCACCGCCCCGTTCGATCCGGGCAGGCAGAAGACGAAGACGCCATCGATGATGCCGGCCGTGGCGCGGGACTGCAGGGTCGACAGGCCGATCGTCTGGTAGCTGACTGTATGGAAGATGACGGAGAAGCCGTCGATCCGCTTGTCGAACAGCGGCTCCAGCGCCTCGGGCGTGACGTCGCGCCCGGTCAGGCCGGTGCCGCCGGTGGTCAGGATGGCGTCGACCGCGCCCGCAACGATCCAGGCCCGGACCCGGGCGCGGATGGCGTCCACCGCATCCGGAACGATGGCCTTGCCGACGCAGACATGCCCGGCCGCCGCGATCCGCTCGGCCAGGATGCCGCCCGAGGTGTCGCTGTCGTGGTCGCGGGTGTCGGACACGGTCAGGACGGCGATCCGCACCGGCACCACCGGCTGGTCGAGCAGCAGATTGCCACCGGGGGCGGGAAGGACGTCGGTCATGTGGTCGGCTCCGTAAGGGTCCATCGGTCGACGTCGGTGTGGTCAGAGGTGCGGGGTTCGATCCAGCGGCGACCGCCCGGGCCATCCTCACACTTCCACAGGGGGGCTCGGGTCTTGAACTGGTCCATCAGGAAATCGCAGGCCTCGAACGCGGCGCGGCGATGCGCCGCCGCGACGGCGACGAAGACGATGGGCTGGCCGACCGCGACCGCGCCCCGGCGGTGGACAGCCAGGAGGTCAATCAGGTCAAACCGGGCGCGCGTTTCGGCCTCCAGTTCGGCCATGACGCGTTCGGTGTATCCCGGCCAGGCGTCCAGCGTCAGCGTCCTGACCGAATGGCCATCAGTGGCTGCCCGGCACAGGCCGGTGAAGCTGACGACGGCCCCGACATCGGTCCGGTCGCAGGTGAACGTCGCCAGCAGCGCTGCCGGGTCTATCGGATCGGTTTCCAGCCGGACCATGCTCAGCCCCCGCTGACCGGCGGGGCGAAGGCGACCTCGTCCTCCGGGCCGACGGCGCAGTCGCTGCGGACCATGATCTGGTTGACTACCGTCAGGGCGCCGGGTCTGGCCAGCCGTTCGGCCAGTCGGTGGTCCTCGTTCAGCACGGCGCGCAGGGCCTCGACCGTGTCGCCCGCGATGGTGCGTTCGCGCCAGCCCGCTACGTCGGCGAAGGCCCCGAACAGGAGGACGCGCGGCATGATCAGCCCCCCGTCATCGACATGGGCCGCGCGACCGTCGAGGCGAGGCCGGGACCGATGCGGAAATCATGGCTCTTGGGCTTTCTGGCTACCGCCTCGCGGATGTCCTCGGCGATCGCGGCGTCCCCCCCGGTTAGAAGCACCGCTCGCAGGTCGGCGTGGTCATCCTGGCCCAGGCACATGTAGAGTCGGCCGGTGCAGGTGACCCGGACCCGGTTGCAGGTGTCGCAGAATGTGTGGGTCATGGGCGTGACGAACCCGACCGTCCCGCCCGTCTCCTCGACCCGGGCATAGCGGGCCGGGCCGCCGGTCCGTTTGGCCAGCGGCGTCAGGCTCCAGCGGGTCTCCAGATCGCGTCGGACCTCGTTCAGGGACAGGAACTGGTCGGTACGATCGATCTCGATCTCGCCCATCGGCATGGTCTCGATCAGGGTGATCTCCATGCCGAGGCCATGCGCCCACTCGATCATGGCCGGCAGGTCGGCGGCGTTGTCGGCCTTCAGCGCCACGGTGTTGATCTTGACCGCGATCCCGGCTTCCCGCGCGGCGGCGAGGCCGCTCATGACCCGTTCGAGATCCCCGCCCCGGGTGATCCGCCGATAGGCATCGGGTTTCAGCGTATCCAGCGAGACATTGATCCGCCGCACCCCGTGATCGGCGAGCGATTGAGCGTATTCGGCCAGATGCGTGCCGTTGGTGGTCAGGGTCAACTCATCCAGGGCGCGGGATTTCAGATGCCGCGACAGACCGGCGACCAGATCCATGAAACCCTTGCGGATCAGGGGCTCGCCCCCGGTGAGGCGCAGGCGGCGTGTGCCCAGGCCGATGAAGACCGAGCACAGCCGGTCCAGCTCGGCGATCGACAGCAGTTCGGCCCGGGGCAGGAAGGTCTGGCGTTCCGCCATACAGTAGGTGCAGCGCAGGTCGCAGCGGTCGGTCACCGACACCCGCACATAGTCGATGGACCGGCCGAACGGATCGACCATCGGGGACGCGGCGAGGCTGGACGCAGGGACGACCGTCATGCTCAGATGAGCATAACGAAGCGGGCGGCGGAGCAAAGCCATTTCTGGGTCGATCGCACGGCGGGCGGTTCTGGCGGCCGGGATCGGGGGCCTG
>JBBSCK010000014.1:0-31121 GCA_038250335.1 Caulobacterales bacterium | reverse complement strand
TCTGGGCGGGCTGCGGAACGGCGGCCGGCAGGTGGTCGTGGTTTCCTCCGGAGCCATTGCCCTGGGTCGCGCCCGGCTGGGACTTGAGAAGAACGCCCGGCTGGACGAGAAACAGGCTGCGGCCGCCGTCGGCCAGTCGTTATTGATGCAGGCCTGGGAGGCCGCGCTGGCGGGTGCCGATCTATTCCCGGCTCAGGTTCTGCTGACGCGGGACGACACCGAGCGCCGGCGCCGCTGGCTGAACGCCCGGGCGACGATGGAGGCCCTGCTGAAGCTCGGTGCCGTGCCCGTGGTCAATGAGAATGACACGGTCGCGACCGAGGAAATCCGCTATGGCGACAACGACCGGCTGGCAGCCCGCACGGCGCAGCTGGTCCGGGCGGACCTGCTGGTCCTGTTGTCGGACGTCGATGGTCTGTACACAGCCGATCCCCGGCGCGACCCGGACGCGCATCACCTGCCGCTGATCGACAGCCTGGGGCCCGAGGTGCTGGCCATGGCCGGTGGTTCCAATGCGGAGGCCGACATCGGCACCGGTGGCATGGCGACCAAGCTGGAGGCGGCGCGGATCGCCCGGTCGGCCGGGTGCGCCACCCTGATTGTGTCAGGCCTTGTCGACCGTCCACTGGCGGCGGTGGCGGCAGGGGCGCGGGCCAGTCTGATCACCGCCACGGCCACGCCGCTGCAGGCCTACAAGTCCTGGATTGCCGGAAGCCTTGAGCCGGCCGGCGTGCTGGCCGTCGACGACGGGGCGGCCGGGGCCCTGACCGGTGGACGCAGCCTGCTGGCATCGGGCGTGCAGCGGGTCGAGGGCCGCTTTGACCGCGGCGACTGCGTGCGCGTGGTGGGGCCCGACGGTCGTGGGCTGGGGGTCGGACTGGCCGCCTACGCCGCCGACGAGATGGAGCGGATCCGTGGAAGACACTCTGGAGAGATAGAGGCACTGGTGGGCTACAAGGGCCCCGGCGTCGCCATCCACCGCGACGATCTGGTGCTGACCCCATGACCGGTCTGGAGGCGCAGATGCTGGCGATGGGACGGCGCGCCCGGGTGGCGGCGGATCAGGTCCGGCTTGCGCCCGCCGGGGTCCGGTCGGCGGCACTGACCGCCATGGCGACGGCCCTGCGCACCCGTGCCGGCACCATCCTTGAGGCCAATGCGCGCGACATCCAGCGGGCCCGGACGAATGGCATGAGCGAGGCGCTGATTGACCGGCTGGCGCTGACGCCCGCCAGGGTCGAGGCCATGGCGGCGGCAGTCGACGAGGTCGCAGCATTCCCCGATCCCCTCGGCGTCGAGACGGCACGCTGGACCCGCCCCAACGGGCTGGACTTCGCCCGGGTGCGAACACCGCTGGGCGTGCTGGCCATCATCTATGAGAGCCGGCCCAATGTGACGGCCGACGCGGCGGCGCTTTGCGTTCGCTCGGGCAATGTCGCCATTCTGCGCTCTGGCTCGGACTGTCTGGACAGCGCGCTGGCGATCCATGCGGCGGTGATCGAGGGCCTGGTGGCCGCGGGTCTGCCGAACGACGCCGTCCAGCTGGTGGATACGCCGGACCGGGCGGCGGTCGGGGCCCTGCTCACAGGGCTGGACGGAACCATCGACCTGCTGATCCCGCGCGGCGGCAAGAGCCTGGTCGCGCGGGTCCAGGCCGAGGCGCGCGTCCCCGTTCTCGGTCATCTGGAAGGGATCAATCACACCTATCTGCACGTCTCGGCCGACGCGGAGATGGCGACGGCGATCGTGGTCAACGCCAAGATGCGGCGCGTATCCGTGTGCGGATCGACCGAGACCCTGCTGGTCGACCGGGCGGGGGCCGAACGACTGCTGCCGCCCGTCGCCGGAGCGCTGATGGCCGCCGGGTGCGAGCTGCGCGGCGACCCGCAGGCACGTGCGCTGGTGCCGGGCATGGGCATCGCCGGGGAGATCGACTGGTCCACGGAATATCTGGCCCCGGTTCTGTCGGTGCGTATCGTTGAGGGGCTCGACGAAGCGGTGGCTCATATTGCCCGATACGGCTCCGGCCATACCGAGGCCATCGTGGCCGAAGACGCGTGGGCGGCAGCGGCATTCCAGTCGGCCGTGGACAGCGCCATCGTGCTGTGGAACGCCTCGACCCAGTTCGCGGACGGCGGTGAATTCGGCTTTGGCGGCGAGATCGGCATCTCGACCTCGCGCCTGCACGCGCGCGGGCCGGTCGGGGCCGAGCAGTTGACCAGCTACAAATACGTCGTGCGCGGCACGGGCCAGACGCGGCCCTAGCGACCGATCGTCAGATCCAGCGGCCGGGAGGCGTGCAGGGCTCCGCCGCCGAGGTCCAGTACCAGCCGGCGGCCCGCGAAAGCCTCCATGCCGAGCAGGGCCTTCGGGAACCCGGGCAGGGCGACGTCGGCATAGATGGGCGTCTCCACGTCGCGATACAACTGGTCGCCGACCGTGATGGTCCGTGAGCGGACAACCTGCGAGGCGATGGCTCCGCCCAGCACGATACTGGCACCCTCCCGCGTCGGTCGACCGTCCAGCAGGCCCGCGCCTTCGGCCGCCTCGCGCGCCAGCGCCAGCAGGGCCGAGGCCCCCGTATCAACCACCGCCTCGATCGTGCTGCCTTCCACCGTCACCTCGGTCGACAGCGCCCCGCCCGAGCGGCGCACCGGGATGGCGGCGACGTCGGTCGGCAGAACATGGGCGTCCGGCGTCAGGAACCGCAGTCGCCGCGCCTCGGTGTCGATTTCGAGGATGGTCTCACCCAGCAGGTCCTGGCCCAGGATCAGCGGCGCCGACAGGCCATCGCGCATGGCCAGCGGACCCAAGGCCAGAATTGCGGTCCGGAGCGCCTCGATCCGCATCGCGCCGACGGTCAGTTCCAGCGTCGTTCCCCGCCCCATCTGCGGCGCTCCGCCGACACCATAGGCGACCAGCGGCAGGTCGAAGGCCCGCGTCAGACCCAGGGTTTCGAACAGGCCGCGATCGATGACCGAATACTGGGCCCCGGAATCGACGAGGGCGCGCACCTGCTGGCCCGCCACGGTGACCCGCACCGTGGGCACCGACGCGCGCGGTTCGTCATAGGGCAGCCAGCCGCTGGAGCCACCGGCCGGAAAGATCACCCCCGGATCGCGCCACAGTACATTGTCACGCAGCCACCAGGCCCCGGCAAGGCCGCCGGCGACAAGGGCGGCGCGGGTCAGGAAGGCGCGACGGTTCATCCGACAGACAGTGGGGATGGCGTGCGACGCTGTCGAGGCGCGTTCGCGTCGCGCTCAGACTTCGAACCGCACGCCCTGGGCCAGCGGCAGGTCGGCCGAGAAATTCACGGTCTGGGTCTGGCGGCGCATATAGGCCTTCCAGGCGTCCGAACCGGACTCGCGCCCGCCGCCGGTCTCCTTCTCGCCGCCGAAGGCCCCGCCGATCTCGGCCCCGGACGGGCCGATGTTGACGTTGGCGATGCCGCAGTCCGAGCCCCAGGCCGACAGGAAGGCCTCGGCCTCGCGCACGCTGTCGGTGAAGACGCAGGACGACAGCCCTTGGGGGACGGCGTTCTGCATCGCGACCGCCGTGTCGAAATCGCTCCAGGTCAAGACATAGAGGATGGGCGCGAAGGTCTCAGCCATCACGACCGCGCTCTGGGCCGGCATGCGCACGATGGCAGGGCGGACGTAGCTTCCCTCCCGGGCTCCGCCGACCACCAGTTGCCCACCCTCGTCGGCCGCCCGTGCCAGGGCTGTGTCGAAGCCACGCGCCGCCTCATCGTCGATCAGCGGCCCGACCAGCACGCCGTCCTCGCGGGGATCGCCCACGGGCAGGGTGGCGTAGGCTTTCGCCAGTCGCGCGATCAGCGTTTCGGCCACATCCTCGTGCACCAGCAGTCGCCGCAGGGTGGTGCAGCGTTGGCCGCAGGTGCCCACGGCGGAAAAGGCGATGGCGCGAACGGCCATGTCCATGTCGGCAGACGGCGTCACGATCATGGCGTTGTTGCCGCCGAGTTCCAGCAGCGACCGGCCCAGACGGCCGGCGACTGTGGTGGCGACCGCCCTTCCCATCCGGATTGAACCCGTGGCCGAGACGAGCGCAACGCGGGGATCGGCCGCGAGCGCCTCGCCCACCTCCCGGCCGCCGACCAGCAACTGAGCCAAGCCCTCGGGCGCGTCACCGAACCGGTCGAGCGCGCGTTGCATGACCGCCTGGGTGGCGATGGCGGTCAGCGGCGTCTTCTCCGACGGCTTCCAGATCACCGGATCGCCGCAGACCAGAGCCAGTGCCGCGTTCCAGGCCCAGACGGCCACCGGGAAGTTGAAGGCCGAGATCACCACGACCGGCCCCAGCGGCTGCCAGGTCTCACGCATGTGGTGACCGGGGCGTTCGCTCGGCAGGGTCAGGCCATAAAGCTGGCGCGACAGCCCGACGGCGAAGTCGCAGATGTCGATCATCTCCTGCACCTCGCCGAGGCCCTCGGAAGCGATCTTCCCGGCCTCGAGCGTGACCAGGGCAGCGAGATCGGCCTTGGCGGCGCGCAGTTCCTCACCCAGCAGGCGGACGAGTTCGCCGCGCCGCGGCGCGGGCACGCGACGCCAGACGTCGAACGCGGCGACGGCAGCCGCCAGCGCGGCGTCGGTCGCCGCTTCGTCGGCTACCCGCAAAGCGCGGCCCACCGAGCCGTCGACGGGCGAGCGGGTCGTCAAGCCCTCGGGATCGAAGGCGGATTCAGCGACGCCAAGGCGGGTCAGGACGGCTCGGGCTTGATCGGCAGCGTTCATGGCCCGCGACTTAGCGCCCGCCCCGGCAAAGCGAAAGGGCCGCCCCCTGCGGAAGCGGCCCTCGGTGAAACGGTCGGCGATTACCAGCGGTCGCGGTGGCCGCCGTCCCGGCGATCCTCGCGCAGATCGCGACGGATGTGGTGGAGGCGCTGTTCCAGATCGCGCCGCTCCCAGCCGCTGAGGCCGTCGCGCCGATAGCGCCATTCGATCCGCTCATACTCGCTCATCTGCCAGCGGAGATTCTGGGCCTCGCGACGGCTGATGCGGCCGTTCCAGGCGGCGCGGTCGATGCGTTCCGAAAGGCGGGCCTGTTCGGCGTTCAGGCCGCCACCGCGCCCTTGGCCGTAGCCGCCGCCGTAGCCATCACCGTGGCCGTCGTGGCCTCGGCCATAGGACTGGGCCAGCGTCGGGGTCGCGATCGCGACCGCCGACGCCGCCAGCAACGAAAGCAGGGCTTTCTTCGTCAGGGCGGTCGTCATGATCTTCTTCCTTCAAGGCGGCCCCGGATCGGGCGGCGAGGACCAGAAAACCACGGTGAAGCTGACACGCCCCTGAGCGGGCCGTTGTCTGGGAGTCAGCTAGATGAACGGCCACGCTGTTCACGCCCGCTTCACCCTGTCTCGAAACCGCGCGTCAACGGCGGCGTGCGCAGGGTGAGGGATAACGAGCGGGGAACAGCATGGCGCGCGCGCAATTCCAGAAGGGCCAGAAGGTCTGGGTCGAGTGCGTCGGGGCCTGGGCCCAGATCGAGAAGGTCCAACCCGTCTGGGCCAAGGGCTTCGAGGAACCGGTCAAGGTCACCTATGACGTCGGTCTGGGGCGTGAGTTCCAGGGCTCGGAGTTGCTTCTTCCCAGTCATGATGACGCCGACGGCGACCTTGCCGGGTGGCGCCTGCTCCGCGCCCGAAACAAGTGGCAGTCTGCAGACGACGTCCCGCACCACCCCTCACCCGGCACCTATCCCGTCGTGGTCACCGACAGGGCAGACTGGGGCGGATGGCGCGTGCCTGGCGCTGAGTATGACCGCGATCCGGAACGGATCGAGTTCCAGGCCCGGCTGATCGCGGCCGCGCCCAGGCTGATGGCCCTGGCACAGACGATGGTCGATGCGGTCGCCGAAAACCCCGACGACGCCCCGCCCGAGACCCTGTCGCTGGCGCGCGAGGCGCGCGACATTCTGAAGTCGGTCACTGACGTTCTCGCGGCTGCGCCGGAGACGGCAAATGCCGCACCGGCCAGAGCGCGCGCCGCCTGAACCCATCCGGTCAGGTTTCGTTAACCAAACCTCGACAGGATTCGCCGACGCAGCCTAGATTCCGTGGCGTCATCGAATCGCTTGCGTCTCGCCCCGCCGCCCCTGGCCGGGAACGCCGCGATCATGTCGGGGAGAGCGCCTTGCGGGGCAGCGAGCGCCGCATCCAGCAGCGAGGGCGGCGGTCCTCGGACCGCACCGAAGGCCTGCCCGCCTGGGGCCGGGTGCTGGTCCTGGCGCTGACCCTGGGCCTAGCCATCTATGTCGTGCTGTTCGCCCGCGAGAGCACCCGCCCCGCGCGCGAAGCGGCCGTGCTGCGCGCCGAGGCCCTGAATCGCGAGGCTGCGCTTGGTGCCGCCACTCTGGACGCCCGGCTGGCCCGCGCCCGGACTGGACTGACTGCGGCAACCGGGGCCCTGGAAAGGCGGCCTGATCGCCCGCTGGATGCGATCGAGGCGGCTCGGGCCATTGCGCCCGGCAGCGCTTTCGCGGTCCTCGACGCGAATGGGCAGATACGGGCCACCACAGGTGCCACAGTCGGTGATTTCCAGCCTCTGACCTCTTCCCGCCCTGTCGGGATCCGACCGACACAGGATCGGCAGGCCCTGCTGTCGGGGACCGGTGCCGTTGTGGCCCGAACCCCCGTCGAAGCCCTCGAAGATGCCCGCACCCTGGTGGTTTCGCCGACCGACGGCGTGATTGCAGCCAGTGGTGCCTTTTCGCTTGAAGAGCGGCTGGGTCTCGACCTGACTACCCTGACCGGCGCGAGCGCGCCGGTTCACGGAACGCCGCAGCGCGGTGAGGCAGTGGAGGCGACATCGGCAGCCGTTGGCGATACCGGTCTGGTCGTGGTGGCCTGGCGTCGGGAGGCGACCGGCGCGGCGGCGTTCATCAGCGACCTGTGGCTGCTCGTAGCCCCTCTGGGCCTCGGCGTTCTGGTGCTCGGGCTGGCCCTGATGCAGCGATGGCGCCAGTCGAGAGCCGCTCTGGCCTGGGCCGAGACCGAACACCGCTTCCGCGTCGCCGTGGAAGCTGCGCGCTGCGGCGTCTGGGAATGGGACCTTTCAGGCGGCCAGGTCATGGTCTCGGATTTCATGGCCGAGCTTCTGGGTCTGTCGCAAGGGGGGTCGACCCGAGCCGAGGCGGTGATGGCGCGGATTCATCCCCGCTATCGCGATCTTGTTGAGCACGCCCTGCGACAGGCGGCGACGCTGGGGGCCTTCGAGGTCAGTTTTCCCGTGCCGCTTGAGGGCGGGGGCGTCCGCTGGATCGACGCGCGGGGCCAGGCGCGGGGCGCACGGGGCGATGACGGATTCTCCGTCATCCTGGGTGTCGCGCTGGACATCACCGAGGCGCGGCGCGCACGGGCCCAGGCCCAGGCCGCCGAGAACCGGCTGAGAGACGGGATTGAAAGCGTGTCCGATGCCTTCGTCCTGTTCGACAGGCATGGCCGGCTGGTTCTCTGGAACCAGGCCTTCAAGGACGCCTTCGGTTTTACGGACGAGGCCGTCCGGAAAGGCGCGCTCAAGGACGAGTTGAACCGCATCGCCTCGCTGGCCATCAAGACCGAGCGCCCCTCCGCCGAGGGGCAGGCCGGCGCGCGTGAGGTCGAGCTTCACGACGGACGGGTTCTGCAACTGGCCGAACGCTACACCGGCGACGGCGGCACCGTGGTCACTGCCGCCGACGTGACCGCCATCCGGCGCCAGGAGGTGGAGCGCCAGAAGGCGGCCGATTCCCTGCGCATCACGGTCGATCAACTGGAGGCCAGCCAGGAGAAGCTCAGCCTTCTGGCGCGCAAATACGAGATCGCCATGACCCGGGCCGAATCCGCCAATCAGGCCAAGTCGGAGTTCCTGGCCAATATGTCCCACGAACTGCGCACGCCGCTGAACGCCATCAACGGTTTCTCCGAAATCATGGCAGGCGAGATGTTCGGTCCCCTGGGGGATGCGCGCTACAAGGGCTATGCGGGCGACATCCTTACGTCGGGCCAGCATCTTCTCAGCCTGATCAACGACATTCTCGATATGGCCAAGATCGAGGCGGGCAAGATGACGCTTCACTACGAGCCCGTGTCGCTCAAGGATGTCTGCGATGACGCGATCCGGCTGATGCGCGGCAAGGCGCAGGAATCGGGCCTGACGCTGATCCTGACCGCCCCCGAACTGCCCGAGATCGAAGCAGACTATCGCGGCCTGAAGCAGGTCATGCTCAACCTGATTTCGAATGCGGTGAAGTTCACGCCGGAGGGTGGCGAAATCACCGTGTCGGCGGAGCGTCTGGGTCAGAACCGCGTCCGGATCGCAGTGACCGACACCGGCATCGGTATCGCCGCCGAGGATCTGGCGCGCCTGGCAAACCCGTTCGAACAGGTCGAGGGCCAGCATTCCAAGACCACCCAGGGCACAGGTCTGGGTCTGTCGCTGACCAAGGCGCTGATTGAACTGCACCAGGGCCGCATGCTGATGCAAAGCGAGCCCGGAGTGGGCACGACGGTCAGCTTCGACATCCCCATGCGCCGTCCGGGCGAGGCCGCCGACGAGCAGGCGCGGGCGGCGTAGCGGCGGTCAGCGCGTTTCGGAGGCCGGCTCAGCCTCTGACGATCGACCGCGGCCGCCGCCCCGGCTCCGGGTATTCAGAATGCGCGCGACCGCCGCCCTGTCTTCCGGCCTGAGCGTCGCGAGTACGGCGAGGGTATCTGTCTCCAGACTCAGGCGGCCGCGCGCCTCGGCGACACGGGACTGTTCCAGAAGAGCGGTGACGACAGCCGGATCGTAAGGTTCGGCGGCGGCGGCGGCGACCGCGTCGCGGCGCGCCTGCCGGGCCTGCTGGAAATCCGGGCGGGCGCGCAACGCCGCATCGCGCATGGCCTCCCGAACGGCGCTGCGTGTTCCGGGGTCAAGTTCGGCTAGCATGTCGCGCATGCCGAGGCCGCGTTGACCGGCCTCCCCGCCGTCATGACGACGCTCGACACGGTTCTCGCCGGTCAGAGCGGTATAGGCCGCTGTGGCCGCAAACAGGTTCACCGCCACAGAGATGGCCAGGGCAATACCAAGAGCGATGGCGATCGCGCGCGCATTCAACCCAGCACCGCCAGGTCGTCGAGGCCCGTCATGGACGCCTGCTCGAGCACCGCCTCGGCCTGACGTTCGAGCGCCAGAGTCCCGTTCAGGGTCGCACCGAACACCACCCCGGCGCAGGCGGCGGCGGCCCAGCCGGCACCGCCGAGCCACAGCAGCCGCCGCAGTCCGGGCCAGGCGGCTCGAGCTTTCAGGCCTGCACCGGCGGCCGAGGCGATGACGCGATCGCGCAGGGCGGCGGACACCGCCAGTCGCGGCACAGCGTCCAGAGCCGCGTCCGTCTGCCGCGCCGAGAACAGGGCGCGGTCGGCCGCGTCCGGGTCGGCCTCAACCCAGGCGCGCGCAGCCTCCCGCTCGCCCTCGGGCCAGCGTCGCAAGTCACCGCCCCAGGCCTCGGCCAGTTCGGCGATGCGCCCTTCTGTCATGGGCCGGGCGTTCATCGTCCTCCTCCTTCTCCCGCCGGTTCAGCGCCGGGGGCCAGATCCGCCAATGAAAGCCGCAGGGTCCTGCGTCCCCGCGACAGCAGGCTTTCGAGAGCCTCTATACTGACCTCCATCAGGCCTGCGGCCTCGATATTTGTCAGCTCCTGATAGTGACACAGCACGATCGCCTCACGCTGGCGCTGCGGCAGGGCCTGAAGCGCGCGGTCCACGCGTGCCCCCAGTTCGGCCGCAAGCAGGCCCCGGTCGGGGGCCGGTCCGGGATCCGGACGGTCCGGCAGGACCTCGGTGGGGATTTCCCGACGCCGTCGAAGCCGGTCGTAGCACAGGTTCAGCCCGACCCGGTGTAGCCAGGTGTCGAACCTGGCCTGGCCGGGCCGCCAGCGCGGAGCCTGTTTCCAGACCCTCAGCATCGCTTCCTGGGCGACATCCTCGGCTTCCACGGCATCGCCCAGCATACGACAGGCGAGCGCGAGCATACGCGGCAGCTTGCGGGCCACCAGGGCCTGAATGGCCGCCGGGTCGCCCTGACCCACACGGCGCACCAGGTCCTCGTCGGGGTCGGCAGCGGCGGCCAATCAGTCCCCTTCCGGAAAGGCGGGACGGCCAAACAGGCTCAACCGTCCCCACCGACCCTACTCCGAAGCGGTCGCCGAAGGCGACGGCTGACCGACGGCGCGACGGGCGCGGCGCTGCTCGCGCATGCCGTCACGGATCGCGCGACGCTCTTGGAGCGTAACGAAACCGTCGTGGTCGGCGTCGATCCGGTCGAACCGTGTCGCCCTGCGCGTCGTCATTTCTGCAATGCTCAACGAACCGCTGGCCTCGGCGCGGGGGCCCCGTTCGCCGCCGCCGTGACCGCCGCCATGACCGTCTCGCCCGCCCATGCCATGGCGTCCGCCGCGGCCGGCCCGCTCGCCGCGCATTTCGGCACCGGTGGTAAACTCCTCGCGGCTGAGAGCGCCGTTGCCGTCCTTGTCGAGCGTCTCGAACCGGGCCGAAACACGCTGGTTGCGTTGGGTGTCACGGCCGGACTGGCGCTCCTCAGCGCTAACGGAGCCGTCGCGGTTGGCGTCGATCGCGGTCAGACGGGCGACACGGCCATCGACGAATTCCGCGCGGCTGATGCGGCCATCGCCGTCGGCGTCGGCGCGCAAGGCCCGGTCGGGCCGTTCCGCGTTCTGGGCCAGAGCCGCGCCGCCGACCACGAGTGTCATGGCGATCGCGGTGCCCAGAGCCAAGCTTGTCTTCTTCATGGTGTCGTCTCCGATGGGGCCGGTCTTGCGACACGTCCCGAGAACCCCCGCACGAAATCTAACGCGGCGGGGGCTCCAATCCGTCGCGGGACGGAGGCAAAGCCTTTTCGAACGCCTTTCTCGCGGCCTTGCGGACGCGCTCCAGTCGCCGGCGAAGGGCGGGAAAGTCCCGCTCGCCCGCCGCCTCGGCCAGCCGGGCACGGAAGGTGTCCGACTCGCTGTCCGGATCCCCCTTGTCGTCGAAGGCGCAGGCGAGAAGCTGGGCCAGGGCCTGATGCAGGCCCCAGGCTTCCCTGAGCGCAGCGTCACCCGCCAGCTGATCCAGGGTCGACACACTCAGCCGCTGGCCCCCGGCCGCCGCCTGCAGCTGCCGGAACTGACCCACGAATTCGGCATCCACCAGCCCACCCGGGATCAGCTTCAGGTCCCAGAAGCCGTGCGCCCTGCGCTCGCGCTCCATCAGGTCGCGCATGGCTCGAACGTCAGCCGCTAAAGCCACCCCCGGCCGGGGTCGGCGCAGCACCGCCTCCACCGCGTCCGCGACGCGAGTGCCGAACGCCGGGTCGCTGGCCCAGGCGACCCGGGCGCGGGTCAGCGCCATGAACTCCCAAGTCTCGGCCTCACCGCGATAATAGGCCTCGAACCCTGAAAACGGCACCGACACCGGACCCTTCGACCCCGAGGGACGCAGCCGCATGTCGACCTCATACAGGCCGCCCTCGGCCGTGTGCGCCGAAAGGGCCGAAATCAGCCGCTGGGTGAAACGAACGTAGAATGTGTCCGCCGACCAGCCCTTTCCCGCCGAGGTGGCCTCGGCGGGCGCATCATAGACGGTCATCAGGTCCAGATCCGACCCCGCCGTCATTTCGCCCGATCCGGCCTTGCCCAGGGCGATGACCGCAACCGCGCCGGGCAGGGTGCCGCCCAGACGCCCGGTCTCGCGCAACGCCGCCGCCGACAGGGTGCGCATCACCGCATCGGCCAGATTGGTGAAGCCCCGCCCCGCCGCCTCCGGCCCGACCCGACCACTGAGGGTCTGCATGCCGATGCGGAAGGCCTGTTCGCGGTGCAGGCGGCGCACCGCGTTCATCGCCCCCTCGAAATCGCCGGCGGCCTCGGCCTCCTCGGCCATCTGGTCGAACAGGCCGGTGTTCACGCCCAACTCGGTCTCGAACCGTTCGTCCAGCATGGAATCGAGCGCGGCCGGATAGCGACCCAGAGCCCGCGCCAGCCGGGGCGCGAAAGCCATGACGCCGACGATGCGTTCGAACAGTTCGGGCTGGTTCAGGAACAGCGCTTGGACCTGAACCCCCGCAGACAGTCCGGAAAAAAAGACCGAGAACCGGCGGAAGGCTACATCGGCCGCGCCCGTCCGGGCCAAGGCGGTCAGCAGGCGCGGGGCCAGCCGGGTGAACAGTTCGCGGCCCCGCACCGACCTTGTGGCGGAGATCCGCCCGTGGTGCCAGGACCGGATCGTGTCGGCGACACCGGCGGGCTCGGAGAAGCCCATCCGCTGCAGCGTCGCCAGGGTCTCGGGGTCGTTGTCCACGCCGGTGAAGACCAGACTGCCGAAGGGCGAGGACAGTTCCTCCTCCCCCTCGAACAGGTCGCCGTAGCGCTGGTTGACCCCCAGCAGCAGAGCCTCGACGCCTGCATCGAAGGCCGCCAGGTCACCCTGCCCCGCCAGCGCCGCCACGGCCGCGCGACGCGCCGGCTCGACCGGCAGGATGTGGGTCTGTTCGTCCTCAAGCATCTGCACCCGGTGCTCGAGACCCCTGAGCTCCACATAGGCGCCGGTCATCTCTGCAGCGACCTCGGCCGGCAGATGGCCCCGGGCCACCAGTGAAGCGAGCGCGTCCACCGTGCGGGAACTGCGCAGGGAGGGGGCGCGCCCCCCCAGGATCAGCTGCTGGGTCTGGGCGTAGAACTCGATCTCGCGGATACCCCCGCGTCCCAGTTTCAGATTGGCCCCCGCAGCGTGAAGCCCCTCGCCGGTCTTGTGGACATGGATCTGTCGCTTGATGGACTGGATGTCGAGGACGGCCTGGTAGTCGAGGCTGCGGCGCCAGACGAACGGGACGAGGGCTTTCAGGAACTCGGCCGCCGCGCCGAAATCGCCGCAGATGGGGCGGGCCTTGATGAAGGCGGCACGCTCCCAGTTCTGGCCGACGCTCTCATAGTAGTCGAGAGCCATGGGCACGGCGACGACGGGCGGCGTCGATGACGGATCAGGTCGCAGCCGCAGATCGACCCGGAACACATAGCCGTCGGCGGTCCGTTCGGACAGCAGCGCCGCCACGCCCTGGGCCACCCGGTTCATCGGCCCCTGCCCCTCTGTCCCTTCGGCCAGCACCGGGGCCAGGCGATCCGGATCGAAGAACAGGCTGAGGTCGATGTCTGAGGAATAGTTCAGCTCAAACGCGCCGTGCTTGCCCATGGCGAGGCCGAACAGGCCGGGGATCGGGCCGCAGGTATCGTCGGCGGCGGTCAGCAGCCTGCCACGCCGGCGCAGGTCCTCGGCCACACCCGACAGGGCCGCGCGCGTGGCCACATCGGCGAACCGGCTGAGGGCGCCCGTGACCTGATCCAGGTCCCAGAGCCCGCCAAGGTCGGCCACGGCGGTCAGCAGATGCAGCTCTGCCTTCAGTCGCCGGAGCGGGCCGCGCATGTCGTCCGCCCCCCCGGTCAGGGCGATGGTGCGGGCGACGATGTCCTGCAGCCGGGCTTCGGGCGGATCGTTGAGGACGGCCCGCAACCGGTCCGGCCAGCGCCGGGCGAGGCCAAACAGATAGGGCGACGCCGCGAACACGGGGGCCAGAGCCGGCCAGGCTCGTTCCAGCCCCGCGGCCCATCCGTCGTCCGCCGCCAGCGCCGCCAGGCGATCATGCGCCCGCACCGCCCCCTCGGCATCGATCACGGGGCCGCAGGGGCGCAGCCGCTCGCCGAGGGGCGGGCCGCTCATCCCTCAGCCGCCGGCGGCAGGACCAGCGCGACCCGCAGGCCGGGTCCGGATCCGCCATAGGCCCCGGGACCGTCGTCCAGCTGGATCCGGCCCGCGTGCGCCTCCATCACCGCCCCGACCAGCGATAGCCCCAGGCCCGAGCCCGTCTCGGTGCGGCTGTTGTCGAGGCGCACGAAGCGTTCGATGACCCGACCGCGATCCGCCTCTGGAACGCCCGGGCCGGTGTCGGTGACGGAGTATTCGATCTCGCCCGACGACCGGCGGCGGGCCCGCAGCATCACGGCACCGCCGGCCGGCGTGTATTTGATGGCGTTGTCGATGAGATTGGCCAGGGCCTGGGCGAGGAAGGGACGCGACCCCTCGATCATCAGACCCGTCTCGATCTCGGACGAGAACTCCAGACCCTTGTCCTCGGCGGCGGGCTCGTAGAGTTCGGCCATGTCGGCGGCCAGTTCGGCAGCGTCGAACACGGCGGCGTCCGGGGCCCGACCCGCCGCCGCCTGCAGCCGGGCGATGGCCAGCACGGTGTTGAAGGTCTTCAGCAGCGCATCCGCCTCGTCCAGCGCCACCTGCAGGGCGTCGGCACCGTCGACCCGCCCGCTCTCGGCGTCGAGCAGGGCGACCTCCAGCCGGGCCCGCATCCGGGTCAGCGGCGAACGAAGGTCATGGGCGATCGCATCCCCCGCATGGCGGATCGAGGCCATCGAGCCTTCCAGCCGATCCAGCATCCGGTTCAGCCCCTGACCCAGTTCGTCCAGTTCATCGCCCGAGTTGCCTACGGCTACGCGCGCCTTGAGGTCGCCCTCCTGCACCGCGACGACCACGGTATTCAGCCGTCCCATGGCCTTTTCGACGTTGCGGCTGATCAGCAGGCCGCCCCCGGCCCCCAGCAGCAGCACCATGCCCATGGCCAGCCACAGCGCCTGGGTCAGGCGCGTCAGATAGGCCTCGGTGTCCCCCAGGTCCTTGCCGACGTACAGCATCTCGCCGCCCGACAAGGTGGTCTGGACGCCGAAGGCCTCCTTGCGCACCACCTTGCCGTCGGCCTCGGTGTCGGTGAAGCGGAAGGTCGCCCACTGCTCGCCGCCTTCATAATCGGCGATCGGGGATTCGTTCAGGGACCGGCGCTCCGCCGCGCCGGTCGCGCCTTGGGCCGTGACGCTGAGGTTGCCGGTGATGCCCTGGCCCCGGGCGTCCATGTTCAGATACAGAAACGGCCCGCCGCTCAGGATCCGGTCCACCAGCGCCTGGTTCAGCGCGTCCGGACCCCGCTCGCGATAGATCGCCGTCAGCGACGCATTCTCGGCCTCAACATCCGACCGCGCCCGGGCCTGGGCCTCCGAGGCCGAGGCAATGTAGACGTAGGCCAGGATCGCGCTGGCCGCCGCTGCGAACAGGGCGAGGAACAGCAGCGTCAGCCGGAAGGGCGTGCGGCGAAAGAGGGAGGGGAGTTGCATCGACTAGGCCATATCCTCTCCCTCCCCCTGCGGGGGAGGGTGGTCGTAGCGAAGCGGAGACCGGGTGGGGCGGGCAAGGCAATGCCCGCGCGCGTCTTCGATTACAGCCGCCAGATCATCTCGGACCTTCACATTGTCGTATCGCAAGGTCAGAAGACCTTCCCTTGAAAAAACGGCGTCGCGGACGCGATCCTGGCGGGCACGATCCCCAGCCTGGTGAGAGCTGCCATCCACTTCAACAATCACGCTCCGTGCCAGCAGAAGAAGTCGAGGTAGTAGCCGCGCAGCGGCGTCTGTCTTCGAAAATGAAGACCCTCCAGCCTGAGATCTCCGAGCGCGACCCACAGGCGAGCCTCGGCGGGCGTAAGCGCCTTTCGCATCGCGCGGGCTCGAGCGATGATCGCCATGTCGCCTTGGCCCTCCCCACCCGGCCGCTGCGCGGCCACCCTCCCCTGAGGGGGAGGGAGAAATCCTCCGCCGCTAGGCCTCCAGCCGATACCCCGCCCCGCGCACCGTCTGCAGCATCGCGTGGTCGAAGCCCTTGTCAATCTTGGAGCGCAGGCGGCTGATGTGGACGTCGATGACGTTGGTCTGGGGGTCGAAATGGTACTCCCACACCTTCTCCAGCAGCATGGTGCGGGTCACCGACTGACCGGCGTGGCGCATCAGGAACTCCAGCAGCTGGAACTCGCGAGGCTGGAGGTCGATCTCGGTCGTGCCGCGAAACACCGTGCGGGCGATCAGGTTCATCTCCAGCTCGCCGACCTTCAACACCGTCTGGACCCCGCCCGTTTCGCGCCGGCGCGACAGGGCCTCGACCCGGGCGATGAGCTCGGCAAAGGCATAGGGTTTGACCAGATAGTCGTCACCACCGGCCTTCAGCCCCATCACGCGGTCCTCGACCTCGCCCATGGCGGACAGGAACAGGACCGGCGTCTGGTCGCCGTTCTTGCGCAGGGTCTCGACCATGCCGATGCCGTCCAGCCGGGGCATCATCCGGTCGACCACATAGACGTCGTAGCCGCCCTTCTGGGCCTCCAGCAGCCCATAGGCCCCGTCGATGGCGTGGGACGCCACATGGCCCGCCTCGGTCAGACCGCGCACCATCGCCTGGGCCGCCTCGGCGTCATCCTCCACCACAAGAATTTTCACGGCCAGCCCCTCTGAATTGGAATCGCCGCCGACGGTAGCCCATCGGCGGCGATTACGGGAGTTACGGCTTATTCAGGCTTGGCCAGCTCCAGAACGAACGGCCGGTTGCCCTGCGGAATTCGCAGCAGCAGCAGGACGCCGTCGCGGTTGGCCGCCTTGGCCTGTTCGACCACGGCGCGCAGCTCGGCGACGGTCGAGACAGGCCGGCCATTGGCCTGCACGATCACGAAACCCGGCTCGACGCCGGCGCGACCGGCGCGCGACGTCGGAACCGCCGCCGTGATGACCAGACCGCGCACGGTCTCGGGGATCGAAAAACGGGACCGCAGAGCCTCGCTGAGCGGAGCCAGGGTCATGCCCTCGACGGCCTCGCCCGACGGGGCGACCGGGCGATCCGGCTGGGCGTCCTGACCTTCGTCCGCACCGGTCTGGCCGGCGTTGACGTCGGCCGGGCGAGTGCCCGATCGGACATTGACGGTCTGGCGGCGCTCTTCGCGGATGATTTCCAGACGCAGGGTCTCTCCGGGACTGGCTTGGCCGACGCGACGGGTCAGTTCGGTAGAAGTCTCAATCGACTCTCCATTGATGGCCACGACGATATCGCCGGCCCGAAGACCGGCCTGCGCCGCCGGTCCCCCTGGGGTGACATCGGCGACATATGCGCCCTCCTGATCCGCCGACAGGCCAAGGGGCGCTCTATATTCGTCCGGCAGGTTCTGGATCTGGACACCCAGATAGCCGCGCTGGATCGCCTGTCCGCTCATCAGGCGGTCGGTGACCGTCTTGGCGATGGAGGCGGGGATGGCGAAGCCGATGCCGACCGAGCCGCCGGTCGGCGAGAAAATCGCCGAGTTCACACCGATCACCCGGCCATAGATGTCGAAGGTCGGGCCACCCGAATTGCCGCGGTTGATGGCCGCGTCGATCTGAAGATAGTCGGTATAGGGGGTGTTGCCGTCACCAATGTCGCGGGCGCGGGCCGAAACGATGCCCGCCGTGGCGGTGCCGCCCAGACCGAACGGATTGCCGACCGCGATGACCCAGTCACCCACGCGCGGCTCAGCAGCCTCCTCGAAGGCGACGAACTTGAACTCGGAGCCCTCGACCTTGATCACGGCCAGGTCGGTGTCCGCGTCGCGCCCGATCAGCCGGGCGGGCAGTTCGCGGCCGTCGGACAGCTTGACAGTGATCTTTGTCGCGTTCTCGACAACATGGTTGTTGGTCACGACATAGCCGTCGGCCGAGATGAAAAAGCCGGATCCGGCGCCCTGGGCGGTCGGGGCCTCCTCTTCCGCACCAGGCTGCTGGGGCGCCGGGGCCTGGAAACCGAAACCGGGAGGGAAACCCGGGAGGGGGATCATACGACCCCCGCGCGGGCGTTCGATCCGGGTCTCGACGTCGATCTGAACCACGGCGGGCGAGACCTGGTCGAAGATGTCGGCGAAGCTGAGCGGCGCGCCCTGCGGCGGCGCGAAGGCGAGCGCTGCGGCCCCCGCCGACGGGGTCAGGCGGCCGGATATCTCGGCGGCATTGGCACCGGGCCAGTCGATCACGCCCCCGGCGGTCGCCGCCGCCGCGAAGACCAGGCCGACAGCGGCCCCAAGGATGAATTCCTTACGCTTCAACATCGTTGTCCTGCGATCCTCACCAAGGTCCACGAGGACCCGTTTCGCCTAAAGATATAGGGCGTTCAGCGTCTTCGCCAACCGCAGAAGTCCGACGATTGACCCGCCTCAACGCCCGTCGTGAGGCGTGGATGCGTCAGGATCAGGGCGAAGTCTTTCCGCCGCGAGAAGATCGGCCAGCCGACGTTCCTCATCCGGCGACAGCGGCGGCGTTTCGACCGGTCGCCTTCGCACCATGGCCAGCAGACCGGCGGCACCCAGAAGCACCGCCAGCGCAGGTCCGAACCACAGCAGCCAGGTCCCGGCCCGCATCGGCGGAGTGAACAGGACATAGTCGCCATAACGCCGCACCAGATCGTCGCGGACAGCCTGATCGGTGGCCCCGGCCGCGATCTCCTCGCGGATCAGGCGGCGCATGTCGCCCGCGATCCCGGCCGGCGAATCGGCAACGGACTCGTGCTGGCACACAACACAGCGCACGACCGAGAACAGGGCCTGGGCGCGGGCTTCCTGCTCGGGCGAGGACAGGGGGCGGTCCGGCGCGGCCGGGGGCTCCTGCGCGGCAGCCGGGCCTGCCAGGGCGAACAGGGCCAGGATCAGGATGGGCCACCCCGACGCCGTCATCCCGCCAAAGCCTTCTTGCGTCGCCCGACGGCCAGCCTCAGTCGCCGGTCCGACAGCGACAGCAGGCCACCCACCGCCATGAGGGCAGGCCCAAGGAAGATCAGGCGGGCCCACGGATTGTAGTAGACCCGCACCGTCCAGGCCTGGGCCGCTTCGGGCGTCGAGCGGCGTTCGCCCATCACCACATAGACATCGTCAAGCCCGCGGAAATCGAGCCCGACCTCGGTGGTGGTCTGGCCCCCTGCCGGGAAGAAGCGGCGCTCGGCCGAGATGGTCCGGGGCGGGGCGTCGCCCGACACCGGCCTCACGGTCACCGTGCCCCGTTCGGCCAGATAGTTGGGGCCCTCGACGATCTCGACCCGGTCGAGGGTCACGGCCCAGGGCCCGGCGCTGACCTGTCCGCCGATCGCCAGGGGGGCGGCCGCCTCGATCTTGAAACCGGTCTCGACCACGGCACCCAGCACGAACACGCCCAGACCCGCATGGGCCAGGGTCATGCCCCAAGCCCCCAGCGGCAGCCCGCGCGTCCGACGACCGACCTCCGCCAGGGGCGCGCGGAACAGGCGGATTCGCTCGAAGACCTCGGCAAGGGAACCGAGGATCAGCCAGGCCCCGATCGCCAGCCCGGCGGCGGCGAAAGCCTGCCGGGGCTCGAACGCCAGCCAGCCGACGAAACCGCAGGCAATGGCCAGGCCTGCCGCGAGCGCCAGTCGCTGCATGGCCCCTTTCAGGTCGCCGCGCTTCCAGGCCAGCAACGGCCCGGCCGGCAGGATCAGGAAGGCCACCGCCATCAGGGGGGTGAAGGTGAGAGCGAAATAGGGCGGTCCGACCGAGATGGTCGCGCCCGTCGCGGCCTCGAGGATCAGCGGATACAGGGTGCCCAGCAGGACCGTCACTGCCGCCACGGTCAGGAACAGGTTATTCAGCACCAGCGCGCCCTCGCGGCTGACCGGCGAGAACAGCCCGCCACCCTTCAGTTGCGGTGCCCGCCAGGCGAACAGGGCAAAGGCCGAGCCCGAGGCAACGCCCAGGATGGCCAGCAGCAACATGCCGCGCTCGGGATCAACGGCGAAGGCGTGAACGCTGGTCAGCACGCCGGAGCGCACGAGGAAGGCCCCCAGAATCGAGAAGCTGAAAGCCAGCAGAGCAAGGAACACCGTCCAGCCCGCCAGTGCGCCGCGCCGCTCGGTGACGACCGCCGAGTGCAGCAGGGCCGTCCCTGCAAGCCAGGGCAGGAAACTGGCGTTCTCGACCGGGTCCCAGAACCACCAGCCGCCCCAGCCCAGTTCGTAGTAGGCCCAGAAACTACCCAGGGTGATACCCAGGGTCAGGAATACCCAGGACGCCAGCGCCCAAGGGCGGACCCACCGGCCCCAGGCCGGCCAGAAACCGGAAAAGGCCTTGCCCTCGATCAGGGCCGCAACGGCCAAGGAGAAGGTCACCGAGAAGCCGACGTAGCCCGCGTAGAGCAGGGGCGGGTGGACCGCCAGCGCCGGGTCCTGAAGCAGGGGGTTCAGCGATGCTCCCTGCAGAGGCGCGGGGTCCAGGCGGTTGAACGGATTGGAGGTGAAGACTGCGAACGCGAGGAACAGCACGCAGAGCGCGCCCTGGACGCCAACAGCCGAGGCCTTGAGCCCGAATGGCAGGCCGCGTGCGCGCGTCAGAGCCGCGCCGAACCCGGTCATGACCAGGCACCACAGGACCAGAGACCCCTCATGACTGCCCCAGGCCGCAGCCACCTTGTAGAACATGGGCTTGTCGGTGTGGCTGTTGCGCGCCACGTTCACCACCGAGAAGTCGGAGGTCGTAAAAGCGAAAATCAGGGCGGCGAAGGCCAGGGCCGTGGCAAGGGCCGCTGCGATCGCGGCACCCTCGGCACCGCCCGACAGAAGGGGACTACGACGCCACCGCCCGGCCGTCGCCAGACCCGTCTGCAGCGCAGAGAGCAGCAGCGCCAGGATCAGCGCAAAGGCGCCAAACTCGACAATCATGAAACTGTGGGGTCCTTGCTGTAGTCTTTCGCGCCGGTTGATCGCGGGGCGTCGCCGGCGGCCGGCCGCCACTCACCTTCGGCCTTCAGCCGGTCGGCCACCTCGCGCGGCATATAGGTCTCGTCATGTTTGGCCAGCACCGTATCGGCCTCAAACACCCGGTCCGGCCCGAACGTCCCCTGGGCGACGATGCCCTGCCCCTCGCGGAACAGGTCGGGAAGCTCGCCATTGTAGATCACGCGGCTGGTTGCGGCATTGTCGGTCACGGCGAACATCACGATCGTGCCGGTCTTGCTCACACTGCCCGCCTCGACCAGCCCGCCCAGCCGGATCACGCGGCCGGGAGGCACGGCCTCGGGCGTCGCTTCAGACGGCGAGAAGAAGAAGGTGACACTGTCCTGCATGGCCCATAGCGACAGGCCGACCGCCATCGCCAGAACGGGCGCAGCGGCCGCGACGACCCACAGACGACGGCGGGCCTTGGGGGATTTCGGAAGCCAGGTCATGGACGAAGGCACACTCTCGCGCAGGGCGGGGAAGCCGGGTATAGCGCCCCCCGCAGTCGGCTCCAACGGGTCATCCGGGCGCGTCCAGCCGCGCGACAAGACCGGCGCGGCGCGGATCCGCCGGATCCAGCGCGGCGATCAGCGGCGTCCAGATCTCACGGGCCCGGGCGGCATCGCCACGCGTCAGGGCCGCCTCGCCGAGAAAGTATCGGGCCCCCAGCTGGCCCGGGTCGATCCGCAGCGCGCGGGTGAAGGCCGCCTCGGCTTCGGGACCTACCACGCCCTCACCGGCGCGGACGAGACTCTCGCCCAGCCGGGCCCAGCTCGCCGCATCGTTGGCGTCCAGCGCCAGGGCCCTGCGGAAGGCTGAGGCTGCGCCAATCGGATCGCCCGCCTCGAACCGGGCCGCCCCGAGCATGGTCAGGGCGGTGCGGTTTTCGGGCTCGCGCCGCACTGCGCGGGTCAGAACCGCCGCGATCTGGGGCGCATCCAGCGTCTCGGGAGACGCGGCCCAGGCGTCGATCCGGCGGTCGTAGCCCTGGTCCGGCAGGCCCGGTTCCCCGAAAACGAAATAGAGCCCCAGGGTCGCCGCCGCAGTCGCGATCAGGGCCCCCATGGCGACGGTCCGGTCGCGCCCGCCGACGACGGGCGGCGCGTCGGCGGGCGGCATCGTCAACAACCGGCGTGCAGCCTCTGCGCGCGCGGAGGCCAGCGTGTCCTCGTCGAGCAGCCCGCGCGCCTTGAGCCGGTCCAGTTCGGCCATCTCGGCGGCACCGGTGTCGGACACAGGCGCGATCGAATCGGCACCGCGCCGGGCGGAAGTCAGCACCAGCAGCCCGGCGAGCGCCGTGATCAGGCCAGCGAGGGTCCAGAATATGATCATGATGCCGCCTTAGCGGATCAGGCGGCCTCGTGCGAGGGTTCGATGGTCGCGGCTGCCGGGGCCGTCGAAGCGGCCGCCGCCGCAGCCCGCCGACGCGCGGTGCGCGCGACGTCGGTCGCGTCGATCAGCAGAAGAAACTTCGCCAGATGCTCGACCCGGGCCAAGGCACCGGCCCGGTCGGTGACCTCCCCGGCGTTCACCGACTCCAGGGTCATGTCGACGTAGCCGGTGATCCGCTCGGTGGCGGACTGGACCAGCTTGTAGCGCTGGGACTCGCAGCCGAAGATCTGGGCCGCCGTTCGCATGGCGCCGACGAGGGTCATCAGGACCGCAGCGGCCTCCACGGCCTCGGTCGTGACCGGCAGGTCCAGCGCCGGTGCCTCGCGGGTCATGCGGCCCGTCGTCGGGACGCGCCGGGTCGGCATGACCTTGTCGAGCGCCTTGTCGGTCGAGCTCAGCAGTGTCGCCAGGGTCCGGTTGATCCGGGCGCGGGCTTCACGGGCCTGTTTGCCCCAGCCACCCTCGGGATCCAGCTGCAGTGTGGCGTCCAGTTCGGCCAGGGCGGTCGCGCACCAGCCGATATCGGCCTTGAGATCGGCGCGCGGGCCCCCGCCCTTGTCCGGTCTGAAGGTGGCAATCCGCTCAACCCGGGCCTCAACCGCCACGATGAGCCGGTTGACGAAGCTGGCCATCTCGGATTCGGACAGCACGCCCTCCTGGCTGGCGGCCCGCGAGGACTGCACCACCAGTCGCAGAATCAGCGACGCGTCCCCCAGGTGGGCGAAGAGGATCTCCAGCATGCGCGGGCCGCCGTCGGTCGTCATCTCGCCGCTGTCGCGAACCAGCAGTCGGAGCTCCGCCTGCTGGTTCTCCGAGGGTCGCAGGATCAGGGCCGGGAGGGCGAAAAGACCGCGGCGCGCCATCGCCGCGAGGTCGAAACACCGTGCCAGTTCGGCCAGACCCCGGTCGCGGGCGTCCGGGTCGGCCGACTGGACCGGCCAGATGACGTCCGGCTGGTCGCGGATGACCGCGGCGGCTGCGAGGCAGATGCGGTCGGAGACAGCGACGACCCTCGGATCGTCCTCCAGACCGCGCACATCGTCGAGCTTTTGCAGCAGCGCCGGCTCGCAGCTGGACGCCGCCTTCCAGAGGCGGGGCAGGACCGTGGCGGGAAAAACGAGGGACTCGACGCCGTCGGCCCGAGGCCGGAACATGGGAATCAGGGGGGCGAAGGCCACGGCGCGGCGACATCGATCCCTGGTTTCATCGGCCAGCATGAGGCTGAGAGCGCGCGCCTTTTCGCCCGGCATCTGGGCCACCGCCGCAGACAGGGTCTTCAACGTCCTGTCGGGTACCCGCTCCAGCATCTGGGCGAGCACCGCGCGATGAGCGACCGAAAGCTCGGCCATGCCGTTCTCCGCCGACCGAAACGGTTCGGTCGGCGGCACGGTGAACGATCGGGGTTAAGAATCCGCAACCGGGCTGTCACAGTTCGGCGGCGGGCAGTTCCAGTACCGCTTTGAGACCCCCAAGGTCGCTGGCGGCCAGCGCCAGCCGCCCGCCATAGGCGCGGGTCAGATCGTCCACGATCGACAGTCCCAGCCCCGAACCCGGGGCGTCCTCGTCCAGCCGGGCTCCGCGCTTCAAGACCGTCTCGCGCTGGTCGGCGGGCAGTCCCGGGCCGTCGTCCTCGACGACGACGATCATCTGGCCCAAACCGTTGGCACCGGCCGAAATCCGGACCCTGCGGGTCGACCATTTGCAGGCGTTCTCGATCAAATTTCCGAGGATCTCCTGCAGATCCTGTCGCTCGCCGAGAAAGGCAAGGTCGTCTGGCGCGCGCCAGTCGATCTCCACATCCCTGGACTGGAACACCCGTTCCAGCATCACGGCCAGTTCGTCGATCACCTCGGCCACGGGCGTGCGTTCGCCCAGACCATGGGCAGCGCGAGCCGCAGCGCGGGCGCGCCGCAGGTGGTGATCTACCTGGCCCTTCATGATGTCGGCCTGACGGCGCACGATGTCGGCCAGTGGCCCGGCGTCGCTGCCCGCCTCCGCCAGCATCACCGACAGCGGAGTCTTCAGTGCATGCGCTAGGTTGCCCACATGGGTTCGCTGGCGCTCCACGACTTCCTGATTATGGTCCAGCAGCCGGTTGACCTGCTCGGCCAGGGGCTGGATCTCGGTCGGATAGTCCTTCTCGATCCGCGCCGCCCGCCCCTTGCGCACATTGGCAATCTCGACCCGGAGGTCGAACAGGGGGCGCAGGCCGATCCGGACCTGGAGGAAGACGGCGATGACCAGGCCGATCCCGAGGATCAGCAGGGCCGTCCAGGTGAAGGTGGCGAACTGGCGGGTGTCCGTATCGATTTCGGACCGGTCGATCCCGGCCATGAAGACAAACGGACGCCCGTTCAACGCCTTCATACTGGCTGCGATGCGCAGCGGCTGGGCCCCCTCGGGCAGGATGCCGGGGTCATTGTAACTGATCGTCGCGCCCATGGCCGCCTGCAGGCGCGCCGGCAGTTCGGGATCAACATAAAGACTTTCGCCCGAGAGGGACGGCGAACGCGCCAGGACGTCGAAGCCACCCCCGGCGTCGACCTCGCCGACCATCCAGTATTTGCCGGAAAGGCCGCGCAGGGTGGGCGCATCCTTGATTTCGGCGACCCTCAACCCCTCGGGCGTCGCCACGCTGGCGATCACCACATCATCAATCACCCCGCCCAGAGAATTGCCCAGGCGTTGCAGGGCACTCTCCTGGTACTGGCTGGTCAGCATCCAGCCGGTGAGCATCAGGGCGAGAACGATCCAGGCCGAGGCGAGCCAGATCAGGCGGCGCGTCAGGCTGCGGCCCGGGCGACCGAACCAGCGTCCCCAGGACGGCTTGGCGACCGCCGGCGTCCCGGTCACGCCGCCTCGGACTCGCCGGCCAGGGGGGTCAGGCGATAGCCCAAGCCACGTACGGTCTCGATTCGATCGGCGCCGACCTTCTTGCGCAGGCGGCCGATGAACACCTCGATGGTGTTGGAGTCGCGATCGAAGTCCTGATCGTAGAGATGCTCGACCAGTTCGGTCCGGCTGATCACCCGACCTTGATGCATCATCATGTAGTGCAGCAGGCGGTACTCGAGCGACGTCAGCCTGAGGGGCTCGCCGTTGACCGTCGCGCGCGCCGCGCGGGGATCCAGCCGCAACCCGCCGCACGCCAGGGTCGCCGAGGCGATCCCGGCCGAACGCCGCAGCAGGGCCCGCAGGCGCGCCAGCAGCTCCTCTGTGTGGAATGGCTTGGTCAGATAGTCGTCGGCTCCGGCGTCGAAGCCGGACACCTTGTCGGACCAGGCCCCCCGGGCCGTCAGGATCAGCACGGGCGTGGCCTTGCCGTCGCGCCGCCAGCGCTCCAGCACCGACACGCCGTCAATCTTGGGCAGGCCGAGATCCAGGACCACGACGTCGTAGGGTTCGGTATCACCCAGAAAATGAGCTTGCTCGCCGTCTGCGGCGTGATCCACAGCATAGCCGGCGTCGCCCAGAGCCTGTTTCAGCTGACGCGACAGATCGGCGTCGTCTTCGACCAGGAGAACTCGCATTGTTTGGTCCCTACGTCCTCGTCAGCCGCGCGAATCAACGGCGATGTCGATGATTTGACCGTCTTCGCCCTCGAAGCGGAACACATAGCTGGAGCCGCGCATCCCCAGCGACCCGACGAACCGGGCACCCCGAGCGCGTGAGCGGGCGATGCCCTGTGCCTCGGCCTCGCTGATCCGGCGCGGCTCCCGGCTGGTTTCAGGACGTTCCCGATCGCCGCGCTGGCCGCGATCCTGTGCATTCGCGGCAGCCAGCGGCGCTGCAGCAATCAGGACGGACAGGACGAAGGCGGACATGCGGGTCATGGGATGTCTTTTGACCCCCGTGCTCTGAACAGCGGCTGAACGCGCAGCCTAGAGAGGTTTGGGCTCAGGGGGAAACCGGTCTCGCCCCGGGGATGAACCGGACCTGACCCGGGTTGTTCAGGATCGCCTCAGTCGCGATCTGCTCTGGTCGGTTCAATGCAGCCGGTCCGGTTGCAGAGCTTCGGACGGCCACTGACACAGCTCCATGACCGGCCGTCCGTCGGGAGAGGGGCGCGATCCGCAAGGATCGCGTCCCTTTTCACTCGCCTCACATCCTCAACCGGCTGTCCATCACCGTCACAGCCTCGCCCCGGATCAGCACGCGATCGCCCGCCATCTCGGTCTCGAACCGCGCGCCCCGGCCCGGACAGGCCTGCAGGAAGCGAACCACCGGCCGTCCCAGCTTGCCGGCGAACAGCGGGGCCAGCCCGCCGCGCGCGGAACCGGTCGCCGGATCCTCGTCAAGACCGCAGCCTGGTCCGAAGAAGCGATCCACGACGTCATGACCGTCCCGGTCCTCAAGCGCCGCTGCGATCACCTGGCCCCGCTCCATCGCGCCGTCACCGAAAGCCAGCAGCGCCCGGCTGTCCGGGTTCAGGCTGCGCACGGTTGGTCCATCCGCCATGACCGCGATCAGATAGCGGCTGGCCCAGACCTCGAGCGGCTCCGCCCCCAGGGCCTCGGCCAGACCGCGCGGCGTCGCCACCCGGGTCAGGGGATCGGCCGGAAAATCCATCTCATAGCCTTGCACCAGCCGCCGAACCGTCAACGAGCCGGACGCCGTGGCGAAACCCAGCGCGTCAGCCACGATACCCAGCTCCGCCCACAGCACATGGGCCGAGGCCAGGGTGGCGTGACCACAGAGCGGAACCTCGGTCGTCGGGGTAAACCAGCGCAGGTCGAACCGCGCCGGGTCGGCCGTGCGGCGCAGGAAGGCGGTCTCGGAATGATTGTTCTCGGCGGCCAGGGCCAGCATCCAGCCCGTGTCGGGCCAGGCGTCCAGCGGTTCCAGAACGGCGGCGGGATTGCCCATGAAAGGGCGGTCGGCAAAGGCGTCGACGGTCCACTGGCGCATCACCCGGGTCCCTGACCCACCACGTTCACCACGTTCACCTCGGGCCACCGCGCGCGAACGCCGGCGACCGCCCGATCCCAGCCCTTCGCCAGCGGACGTCGGGGATTGGGCCGCAGCATCATGTCGAAAACGTCCGCCAAGCCGAAGGGGGCCGCGACGCTGATCGTATCGTCACGCTCCAGCCTTACGCCGACAGAGAAGGCCGGCGCGACAAACCGCTCCAGGGCCGCGTCGGTGTCGCGCAGCGGCTCGTAGTCCTCGCCAAAGCGATCCCGAAACCACAGATACACCCGCGCCTGGTTGCGCACCTCGACCTCGGTCCGAAAAGGCTCTTCGAAGGCCGCGGCAACACGCCGGATCACCCCGTCCTCGGCGTCCCAGGAGGTGTCGGGATCGAAATAGCCGAGATCATAGTCCTTGCGCCCATAGCCAACCGGTCGACCGGTCTGCGCATTCCACACCGCCTGATAGACCGCGCCCGAGAACACCCGCCAGTCCGCCAGGTCAAGGTCGCGCACTGTGGTCAGCACCTGCATCAGGCCCGGATCGGCCCGCAGGATCTCCACCAGCCGCGCCTCGAGATCGCCCTCCGTCATCTGGGGGTCATGACCAGCCAGGGTGTCGGGCTCGTTCGCCATTCCCAGATGGCGATCAGCTGATCCATGTGACCCAGCGCCTTCAGCCATTGCGGCCTCGGGGGCAGGCGAGGCTGGTTCTCCAGGCGTTCGATCGTATGGGTCGGCGAAAAGCGCGCAACCAGTCGATCGCAAACGCCGGGGCGAAAGGCGTCGTGAGTCTCGACAATGACGTTCATGGACTTCAACGCAGGCCACAACTCCGGATCCAGCAGGTCGTCCTCAAATCCCTCGGCATCGACGAACACCAGCGTTGATCTGTCGGTGAATCCTGCAAACATCTCGCCGCTGAACTCCCCTTGCACACGGACACGATCAGAAACGCCGTTCGCCTCGGCCAGGGCCGCGCATTCCGTCTGGGCGCCTGCATCGATGTCGAAGGCGTGAACCACAGTCCCGGGCATGATCCGCGCAAAGCCCACGGCGTAGTAGCCCTCCGCGCAGCCGACATCGATAACAGCGTCCAGTCCCTGGCGCGCAAACGCTTCGATGGCCGGATGCAGTTCGGATTCGTAGCAGCCCAGCAGGCGCGGCATGATGCAGCCCTCGGTGACCTTGCCGGCGTAGGTCATGCCTGCGAACGGGCCCGTCTGCACAGTCGGCCCATCGCGCGCCACAAGGGTATTGGCCAGCAGCTTGGAGCGCCAGCGACCGAGCAGCCTCAAGAGGGCGTTCATACCCGGTTCAGTGGTGAAGTCGGCGCGCTCCACACGTTCCCGGACCAGCCTGTTGTAGTGTGCGACGAGACTCATTCTCACCCTCCGGGCGTCATGTCATTGGGTCGAAGCGGCCAGCCGTGGTCCAGCGGCCCGTGCCCCTGGCCCAGCCCCGGCGCGCGGCGGATGGCCTCCGCGACATAGGCCCAGCCCTCCGCGACCGCGACGTCCAGCGGCTTGCCGAGCGCCAGACCGGCTGCAATCGCGCTGGCCAGGGTGCAGCCCGTGCCGTGGGTCGACGTCGTCTCGATGCGCGGCCCTTCCAGCAAGGTTTCGCCGGACGGCGTGACCAACAGGTCGATCACTGTCGCTCCCGGTACATGCCCGCCCTTCATCAGCACGGCCCTCGCGCCCAGTGCCAGCAGCGCCTCGCCCGCCCGCCTCTGGCCATCCAGATCGGCGACAGCAAGGCCGGTCAGCGCCTCGGCCTCCGGCGCATTGGGCGTCAGAAGGGTGGCGCGAGGGATCATCAACGTTCGCACGGCCTGAACCGCGTCATGGTCCAGCAGGGCCGCCCCGCCCTTGGCCACCATGACGGGGTCGACGACGGCAGGGGTATCGGTCGTCGCGAGGATCGCAGCGACGCGCTCGACCACCTCGACCGATCCCAGCATCCCGGTCTTGATCGCATCGGCACCGATGTCATCCAGCACCGCCCGCGCCTGGGCCTCGATCAGGTCCAGCGGCAGCGGATGGACGCCGTGGACCCCCAGGGTGTTCTGCACCGTGATCGCCGTGATCGCCGTGGCGGCGTATCCGCCCATGACCGTCACGGCCTTGATGTCGGCCTGGATGCCCGCGCCGCCGCCGGAATCCGAGCCTGCGATGATCAGGACGCGACCCTTCACGCTGGCGTCTCCACCGCCGCCTGAACCGCGAGGGCCTGGACCGTCTCGCGCACATCGTGGACGCGCACGATCGCCGCGCCGCGACGCGCGCCTTCCAGCGCCAAGGCGATCGAGCCCCCCAGCCGGTCGGTCGCCTCCGTGGCGGAGGGATCTATGTTGCGGATCATCCGCTTGCGGCTCGCACCCAGCAGAACCGGGAAACCGTGCACACCGAGCTGCCCCAGTCCGGCAATCAGCGCCAGATTATGCTCCATCGTCTTGCCGAACCCGATACCGGGATCCAGCGTGATCCGGTTGCGGTCCACGCCAGCCGCCATCGCCGCCTCCGCCCGCGCCAGCAGATAGTCGCCGACCTCGGCCAGCACATCATCGTAGCGCGGCTCGACCTGCATGCTGCGTGGTTCGCCCTGCATATGCATCAGCACGACCTCGCAACCCAGTTCGGCGGCGACATCCGGCCCCTCGGGCGCGAAGGTCAGGGCCGTCACGTCGTTCCAGATCGTCGCCCCCGAGGCCACGGCAGCACGCGCGACCGCAGGCTTCATGGTGTCGATGCTGATCGGGCCGTGCCAGCGGGCGTGGACGGCGGCGATGACGGGGATCGTCCTCGCGATCTCTTCATCGGCCGCGACCGGCGCGGCCCCCGGGCGAGTGCTCTCACCGCCGATGTCGAGAATATCGGCGCCGTCCCCGATCAGCCGCATGGCCTGGACCAGACCATTCCCGGCGGTGGCGTGCAGGCCCCCATCCGAGAAGCTGTCGGGCGTGACGTTCAGGATGCCCATGACGCGGGGGCGCATGCAGAGTCCGATCTGAGAAAAAAAGAGCGCGCCTTTCAGCGCGCTCTTTGCATTGGTCTATTTGGTCCGGTTGGTCGATTCCTGACCGGGTTGGTCACCGATCCTGATCGGTTTGGCGATCAGTGAACGGTCGGGTGCTGATCCGAGGCCACGACGGTGACCCCCTCCGACACCGGCGTCACCGGGACGGAGACCGACGGGCCGGCGTTGGGGAAATTGTTCTCATCGCGGTTCGGTGCGGTGCCCTTCTCCAGCAGATCCTTGATCTCCTCGCCCGACATGGTTTCGAACTCCAGCAGGGCCTGGGCCAGTTTCTCCAGGTCTCCGGCCTTGTCGGTCAGGATCTTGCGGGCCTCGTCCCAGCCCGAGGTGACCAGCTTCTTGACCTCGGAATCGATGGTGCGGGCGGTCTCTTCCGAGATGTTCTGGCTGCGCGCGACCGAGTGGCCGAGGAAGACTTCCTGTTCGTTCTCGCCATAGGCCACCGTGCCCAGAACATCGGAGAAGCCCCACTGGGTCACCATGCGGCGGGCCAGTTTGGTCGCCTGCTGGATGTCCGACGAGGCCCCCGAGGTGATATTCTCCTTGCCGAAGATGAGCTCCTCAGCCACGCGGCCGCCGGCCATGATGGCGATCCGGTCGATCATCTGCTGGTACTTCATGGAATAGCGGTCACCTTCCGGCAACTGCATCACCATGCCCAAGGCCTGTCCGCGCGGGACGATGGTCGCCTTGTGCACGGGGTCCGCCATCTTGACGTTCATGGCGACGATGGCGTGGCCACCCTCGTGATAGGCGGTCAGGCGGCGCTCTTCCTCGTTCATGGCCATGGACTTGCGCTCGGCCCCCATCATCACCCGGTCCTTGGCATCCTCGAAGTCGCGGTGAGTGACCATGCGCCGGTCCTTGCGTGCCGCCGTCAGGGCCGCCTCATTGACCAGATTGGCCAGGTCGGCGCCGGAGAAACCGGGGGTGCCGCGGGCGATGGTCCTGACGTTGACGTCGGCGGCCAGGGGCACGTCCTTCATGTGGACGCGGAGGATCTTCTCTCGGCCGTTGACGTCGGGGTTCGGCACCACGACCTGACGGTCGAAGCGGCCGGGGCGCAAGAGCGCCGGATCGAGCACGTCCGGCCGGTTGGTCGCGGCGATCAGGATGATGCCTTC
>JBBSCK010000013.1:0-31170 GCA_038250335.1 Caulobacterales bacterium | reverse complement strand
CAGTGGCCCGATCTCCGATGGCGCGGGCAGAGTCATCGGGTCCTCACCCGGGTAGGCCTGGGCCCGCATCTGGGTACGCATGCGACCGGGGTCCAGCACGCTGACGCGGATCGGGGTGTTCTCGATCTCGTCGGCCCAGGCCAGCATAAGCGCCTCGGCACCCGCCTTGGTGGCGGCATACAGGCCCCAGTAGGCCTTGGGCTCGCGCGCCAGGCTGGTGGTCAGGTGGATCACGCGCGCGCCGTCCGAGACCCGCAGCAAGGGCTCCAGCGACCGGATCAGGCGATAGGTGGCGGTGAAATTGGTCTTCTCGATCTTGGCGAAACCGCGCGGGTCGATATGGCTGACCGGCGTCAGGCCGCCCGCGCCCAGGGTCGCGGCGGCGTTGACCCAGATGTCGAGCCGACCGAAACGCTCGAAGATCGCGCCCCCCAGCCGGTCGATGCCGCCGCCGTCCACCAGATCAAACGGCACCAGTGTCGCGTGGCGGCCCGTGGCGGCGTAGATGGCGTCGTCAAGCTCTTCCAGCCCGCCCTGGGTGCGGGCGGTCGCCACGACGTGGGCCCCGGCGATCGCCAGGGCCAGAGCACTTTCGTAGCCGATGCCGCGCGAGGCGCCCACGACGAGGGCGATCCGGTCTGCGAGGGGGAGGGCGTCTGTCATGGCGCGTGATAGCGCGCGGCCCGCCCCCCGGCCAAGCCGCTAATCGATCATTCCCGGTGCCGGTTGCCACAGGCTGAAGCTGACGCCCTGGTCGTCGCACACCGTAGCGGTCCGCCCCGAGGCGCTGTCGGCCGGTATCGAGGCGCGTCCGCCGAGGGCTGTGACCCGCGCGCAGGCCGCATCGACGTCATCGACCCGGAAATACAGGTTGTCGAAGTCGCGCCGCTCGCCTTTGACGATCCCTGACGCCGGCCCTTCATGGGGCCCGGCACTTTCGACATGGGCATAGGTCGGGCTGGACGATCCCTCGTGCCAGGTCCACCCGAACAGGGCCGAATAGAAGACCCGCGCCTTGGCGACGTCGGGCGTCTCCAGTGTGAAATAGCCGAGGCGACCGGTCATGGCGGTCAAGCGCTGACCAGCAGGGACAGTTGCCGGCCAACCGCCTCGCGGCCGCCTTCGTCAATCTCGCGATCGACCAGCCGGGTGGGGTAGTCGCCGGTGAAATAATGGTCGGTGAACTGCGGATTGGCGTTATCGCGGCCGGATTCGCCCATGGCCTTGTAGAGCCCGTCGACCGACAGGAAGCCGAGCGAATCGACCTCCAGCATCTGCCGCATCTCGTCCATGGTCTTGTTGGCGGCGATCAACTGGTCGCGTTCCGGCATGTCGATGCCGTAGAAGTCGGGCCACAGGATCGGGGGGCTGGCCGAGCGCAGATGCACCTCGGTTGCGCCCGCGTCGCGGACGGCGCGCACCAGTTTCACCGAGGTCGTGCCGCGCACGATCGAATCGTCGATCAGAACGACGCGCTTGCCCTCGACCACTGCCCGGTTGGGGCTGTGCTTCATGGCCACGCCCTTCTGGCGGGCCCCCTGGCTGGGCTGGATGAAGGTGCGGCCCAGATAGTGGCTGCGGATGATGCCCATCTCATAGGGAATGCCGCTTTCGCGGGCATAGCCCAGAGCGGCCGGGACGCCGGAATCGGGCACCGGGACGACGACGTCGGCCTGCACGCCATGTTCGCGCGCCAGACCCTCGCCCATCCGCTTGCGCACGCCATAGACAGAACGCCCGTTCACGACGCTGTCGGGGCGGGAGAAATAGACATATTCGAACAGACAGGGCCGGGCCGCCCGCGCCGGGAAGGGTTTGATCGAGCGGAAGCCGTGATGGTCGATGACGATGACCTCGCCATGCTCGACATCGCGCTCGAAGGTCGCGCCGATGGTGTCAAGGGCGCAGGTCTCTGACGCCAGCACCCAGGCCGGACCGATCCGGCCCAGCACCAGCGGGCGGATGCCCAGCGGGTCGCGCGCGCCGATCATCTTGGTACGGGTCTGGGCCACCAGGGCATAGCCGCCCTCGATCCGGGCCAGGGCGTCGATGAAGCGATCGACGATCTTGGCCTTCCGGCTGCGGGCGATGAGGTGGAGGATGACTTCGGAGTCCGAGGTCGACTGGAAGATCGACCCCTCGCCGACCAGCTGGTTTCGCAGGAAGTGGAAATTGGTCAGATTGCCGTTGTGACCGATGGCGATCCCGCCCTGGTCCAGATCGGCGAACATCGGCTGGATGTTGCGCAGGAAACTGCCGCCGGCGGTTGAATAGCGGGTGTGGCCCACGGCCGCGTGGCCCGGCATGCGTTTGGCCAGATCCGTGCCGCCAAAGGCTTCGCCGACATGACCCATGTGCCGCTCGGTGTGGAAGCGGTCGGCATTGACCGAGGCGATCCCGCAGGCCTCTTGCCCGCGATGCTGCAGGGCGTGCAGACCCAGGGCGACAATGCCCGACGCCTCGTCCTTCTCGGCCCCCCAGACGCCGCACACGCCGCATTCAAGGCGGGGACGGTCATCGTCCGCGTCTCGGTGATGCTCCCGGTGGACAACCGGGGCGGCAACGTCGTGGTTCAGGCTGCGCATCGTGGCTCCGATGACAGGCGAAGTTTACGGGGCGGTGGACGGGGGCGAGGTAGGGCCGGATTGGGTCGGGGGCAAGGCACTATCGTCGGAAAAGCCTCTGCGGACGGACGAATCGACAATGGGGCTCACGGCGTCCGCACCCCGACCGATACCGGGCAGCACCATCTGGATGGCCCGGGCACCCCCCGCGCTGAGCGGACGCAGCGCTGCCTCGCTGAGCCATGCAGGCGTCCGCTCGCCCGGCAGGGCGGCGACGATGACCAGGTGGATGGCCCCCAGCAGCACCAGCGACCGGCCCGCGCCGATGAGAACTCCGAGGAAGCGGTCGATGCCGCCCAGCTGCGGATGGGCCTGCGCCCGCTTCGACAGGGCCGAGCCAAAGATTCGGATGCCGAAATAGACCATCAGGAAGGAGGCGACGGCGGCGGCGATCGAACCGGCCCAATCCGGATCGATCAGGGCGCGGCCCAGCGGGGCCGTCAGGGGGAGGGCGACGAGGGCGACGAAGGCCGCCAGCACGAAGCTGAGCAGGGTGATGATCTCGCGCGTGCCCCCGCGCACCCAACCGGCCGCAGCCGAGGCGAGGATTACCACGATGGCAAAGGCGTCGAAGCCGGTCATTCGTACTTTCTCCTCCCCGTCGCCGAAGGGCGATGGGGAGGTGGATCGCGGCGAACAGCCGCGAGACGGAGGGGGCGACCCCGCCGGGTGGAGTAAGGGGTGGCAGGCGTCATCTGATGCATCGCCTCGCCCCCTCCGTCTCTCCGCTACGCTACGAGCCCCCTCGCCATTCGCCAAACGGCGGCGGGCGAGGAGACCTGATGCTTAATACCTGTTCTCGGAGATTCGTTCGACGGCTTCGGTCAATCGGCTGATGCCTGTGATGGCGACCCCGCCGCCCTTGACCGTTAGCGGCGGCGACAGGGCCTGGTCAAAGCCCAGTTTCTGCGCCTCACGCAGGCGGGCCTCGGCGCGGCCGACGGCGCGCACCTCTCCCGACAGGCTGATCTCGCCGAAGACAATACAGCCCTGGGGCAGAGGGGTGTCGGTGACCGACGAGATCAGCGCCGCCGCCGCCGCCAGATCCGCCGCCGGTTCGTTGATCCGCAAACCCCCGGCCACGTTCAGATAGACGTCCTGATTGCCGAACCCCACGCCGCAGCGCGCCTCCAGCACCGCCAGCACCATGGCCAGCCGGCCCGTGTCCCAGCCGATCACCGCCCGGCGCGGCGTGCCATAGGCCGAGGGGGCCACCAGCGCCTGGACCTCGACCAGCACGGGACGGCTGCCCTCGATACCGGCGAACACCGCGGCGCCAGGTGCGCGGTCCTTGCCCTCGCCCAGAAACAGCGCCGAGGGATTGGCGACCTCGCGCAGGCCGGAATCCCCCATCTCGAACACGCCGATCTCGTCGGTGGCCCCGAAGCGGTTCTTGCCCGCGCGCAGGATGCGGAACGGATAGCCGCGCTCGCCCTCGAAGCTCAGGACCGCATCGACCATATGTTCGACCACGCGGGGCCCGGCGACCTGGCCGTCCTTGGTGACATGGCCGACCAGAACGACGGCGGTGCCCTGCGATTTGGCCAGCCGCACCATCTCCCCGGCGCAGGCCCGGACCTGGGTGACCGAGCCGGGTCCGGCCTCATGCGCGTCGGACCACAGGGTCTGGATCGAATCGACGATGACGATGTCGAACTTCTCGCGCTTCAGCGTGCCGAGGATGTCGCGCAGCGCCGTCGCCGAGGCCAGGCTCACCGGGGCCTCGGCCAGCCCCATGCGCCGGGCGCGGGCACGGATCTGTTCGATCGCCTCCTCGCCCGAGATATAGGCGACCCGGACGCCTTTCAGGGCCGCGCGCCCGGCCACATCCAGCAGCAGCGTCGACTTGCCGACGCCGGGATCGCCAGACAGAAGGATGGCCGAGCCCGGCACCACACCGCCGCCGCAGACCCGGTCGAACTCGGTCACGCCGGTGACGATGCGAGGCGGTTCGGGCGTCTCGGACAGCAAGGATTCAAACTGCAGCCCGCGCGCCTTGGCCGTGGCCGCCGGTTTCAGTGCGCCCGGCGGACCGGACCGGCCCTCCTCGACAATGGTGTTCCAGTTTCCGCACGCCCCGCACTGGCCGGCCCACTTGCCGTGGACCGCGCCGCAGGACTGACAGACATAGATCGCGCCGTCTCTTGCCATCAGGACCGCTTACAGGAGTCGTGGCCGATGGGGCAGGGTGCGCAAGATCGCCTACGACCGTGATTGTCGTAGGCTGGCGATGGGAGGTGCCGTCAGACCTGACGCCGGGCTCCGGTCCTTGATGGTTCCGGGACGCTCCGGGGGGGGGGTGGCCTGTGACCGTGGAAACGGCATCCGCGATCAACGCGCCTGCGGCAGTGACGTCCCCGCTAGCCGTCCGAGGAAAACGCCGCGCCTGTGGACCCAGGGGCGTTTCCGTGAGGATGCAGCAGGCTGGCCACGCCCCGCGCGATCACCGCCTGTTCGTCCGTTGGGACCACCAGCACCTTCACCGCGCTGTGGGATGCGCTGATCTGGATCGCATTCGAGGCGTTGGCCTCCGGGTCCAGCCGGACCTCAAGCCAGCCGCACAGGTCTGCGATTCGGGCGCGGATCAACGCCGCGTTCTCCCCGACGCCCGCCGTGAACACGAGGGTGTCTAGCCCGCCGAGCGCGGCCGACAGGGAGCCGATCTCCCGCGCGATCCGGTAGACATAGACCTCCAGCGCCTGAATCGCGTCGGGCTGCGCGCTGGCCAGCAGGGTGACGATGTCGCCGCTCAGCCCCGAGAGGCCGAACAGACCTGAACGATGATAGAGCAGGTCGGTCACCTCCTCGACGGTCATTCCCTTGTCCTGCAGCAGATAGAGGATGACGCCCGGATCCAGCGCACCGCACCGCGTGCTCATTGGCGGGCCGTCGAGGGCGGAAAATCCCATGGTCGTCGCGATGCTGCGGCCCTCGTCCAGAGCGCAGAGTGACACGCCGCTGCCGAGATGAAGGACGATGGTCCTGCCGCCGGCGTGAAGGCCGTCCCGGGACCGCAGTACGCCTGCGATGTAATCGTAGGACAGGCCATGGAAACCATAGGCCAGCACGCCTTCAGCGATGAGGTCGCGCGGCAGGGCGTAAAGGCGCGCCACCTCCGGCTGAGCGGCATGGAAGGCCGTGTCGAACACGCCGACCTGAAGCGCATCCGGGAAACACTCCGTCGCCCGCGCTACGCCGCTCAGGTTGAAGGGCTGGTGCAGGGGTGCCAGCGGCGCGAGCGCGTCCAGGCGACGCAAGACGTCCGCCGTCAGCAGGGTCGGCTCCAAAAACTCCAGCCCGCCGTGAACGATTCGATGCCCGACGGCGCGGAGGCCATCGCTCCATTTCGCATCACTGAGCCAGGCAAGGGTCCGATCAAGCACCGCCTCCAGGCCCCGCGTCCTGGTCCAGGAACAGTCGGCAACCACCTCATCATCCGCGCGTACGCGCAGGTGCGGCGTGCCGCCCAGTCCCGAAACCTGGCCGGCCAGCCGGCACGGAAGGCCGGGCCCCGCCTCGTAGACGGCGAACTTCAGACTGGACGACCCGGCGTTTAGCACCAGCAGTCGCGGCGCGCTCATCGCTGATATTTGGCCGGCCTGTGCTGGCTGACCAGGATGGCGAGGGCGCAGGAGGCGAGGCGCGAGGCCTCGGGGTCGGAGCGGCTGGTCAGCATGATGGGAACGCGTGCGCCCATAACGAGCCCCGCCGACTGGGCGTTCGCCAGATAGTACAGTTGCTTGGCCAGCATGTTGCCGGATTCGATGTCCGGGACGATCAGGATGTCGGCCCGGCCCGCGACCTCGGAGCGGATACCCTTGGCCTCTGCCGCCTCGACGGAGATCGCATTGTCGAACGCCAGCGGTCCGTCCAGCAGACCCCCGACGATCTGGCCGCGGTCGGCCATCTTGCAGAGAGCGGCCGCGTCCAGGGTGGAGACCATCTTCGCATTGACCGTCTCCACTGCCGAAAGGATGGCGACTCTCGGTTCCGGGATATCCATAGCGTGGGCGCAATCGATGGCGTTCTGGACGATGTCGCGCTTGGTCGCCAGGTCGGGCGCGATGTTGAGCGCCGCGTCGCTGACCAGCAGGGGGCGGGGGTAGCTCGGTACGTCGAGGACGAAGACATGACTCATACGGCGATCGGTCCGAAGCCCGGACCGGCTGGAAACAACCGCCTCCAGCAGCTCGTCGGTGTGAAGGGCCCCCTTCATGATCGCTGCGACCTGGCCACGCGCGGCCATCTCGCAGGCTTGCGCCGCCGCCCGATGGCTGTGTTCGACGTCGATCACCTCCAGACCGCCCAGATCAAGGCCCGCAGCTTCGGCAGCCGCCCGAATCCGCCCTATCGGCCCGATCAGGATGGGCTCGATCAGGCCGCAGCGTGCGGCTTCCACCGCCCCTTTGAGCGAGAGTGCATCCACGGGATGGACCACGGCGGTTCGCAGCGGCGGCCGGACCTCGGCCATCCGCAGAAGACGCTGCATCTGTGTGCCGGCCCGCGCGTTCGAAGCCTGTGGATCGATCGAAGTTTCAACAACCAAGGTCGGCTCCAGGCGGGATGATAAGGGATTATGAGCCCTGTGCCCCCGATGGACCAGCGCGACGTCGCCGAACGCCGCCGAATAGTGGAGGGAATCTCAAATGGCGTCGCGAAAACCGGCGGTTCGGGAATGGCGGCGAATTGACCGGGGTCAATTACATCCGCAGCAACCGCCTTCAGATTGCAGGGACGAGAAAACCGAATGTCCATGATCCGCCGGGAGAGTTGGAGCCATGAAGCGTCTGTCCAACAAGATCGCCGTCATTACCGGTGCCGCCGTAGGTCTTGGCCGCGCCACCGCCATCCGCATGGCCGAGGAAGGAGCCTCCGTTGCGTTGCTGGACGTCCGTGAAGCCGAGGGGCTCGAACTGATCGAGAGCCTTCACAACCGAGGGCTGGCTGCCGCCTACTGGCATTGTGACGTGTCCAGCGAGGCTGAGGTGGCCGCAGTCATCGGCAAGGTCGTCGGTCATTTCGGGCGCATCGACATTCTGGTCAACAACGCCGGCGTGGCGGGCGTGAACAAGCCCACCCACGAGATCACCGAGGCGGAGTGGGACCGGGTTCAGGCAATCAATGTGAAAGGTGTTTTCTTCTGCACCAAACACGCCATTCCCCACCTGAAGCAGGCGGGTGGCGGCTCTATCATCAATCTGTCGTCAATCTACGGCCTCGTCGGCGGCCCCGACCTTCCACCCTATCACGCCTCCAAGGGGGCTGTGCGACTGATGACCAAGACCGACGCGCTCATCTATGCCCCTGATCGCATCCGGGTGAACTCGATTCACCCGGGCTTCATCTGGACCCCGATGGTCGAGGGCCATTTGTCGAATTCGGGTGAACTGGAAGAAGGCCGCAGGGCGACAGCCGCGCTGCATCCTCTGGGACATATGGGTGAACCCGACGACATCGCTTGGGGGGCGGTCTATCTGGGATCCGACGAGGCAAAATTCGTCACGGGGTCGGAACTGGTCATCGACGGGGGCTACACGGCGCGCTGAACTTGGTCCTCGCCTGTCACCCTGGTGAAGCCGGGAAGGCTTTCGCGGTCGCTCCGCATGCGGACAAAACGTCAACCTCCAGACGGTCTTTCGCCGCAGAATCGGTCGCGGCGAGCGAGCGGTTGCCGGGGCACCAGAGTGGCAGGCGTCGACAAGGTCAGGTCGCGGGATGACTGGCGGAAGCGGTGGGATTCGAACCCACGGACGGCTTGCACCGTCGCTGGTTTTCAAGACCAGTGCCTTAAACCACTCGGCCACACTTCCTTCGGGGCAGACCGGCCCGCGACGGCAGCAGATAGCAGCGCCCGGCGCGTTAACCAAAACGGAAATCTGCGCGGCGATGATAGTCGGATGTGGACGCTTTCCCCAGCCAGAGCCCTCCCCTTGCGGGCGGTCGCCATCGTCGCCCTGGTCTCGCTCCTCGCGGCCTGTGCGAGCGTCGGCGGATCGGGCCCGTCGCGCCCGTCCGGACCGGCGCGCGCGGCAGCGGCCGTCACCGATCCGGCACCCATCGTGTCGGGGACCATGCGCCGCTATCAAATCCGGGGACGCTGGTATCAGCCGGCCGAACAGCCGGACTATGACGTGGTCGGGCTGGCCTCCTGGTACGGGGACCAGTTCAACGGGCGGCCGACGGCCACGGGCGAGCGGTTCGACATGCATGGCCTGAGTGCGGCCCACAAGACCCTGCCGCTGCCGGGACTGGTCGAGGTCACCAATCTGGCCAACGGCCGGACGGTGGTTCTGCGTGTCAATGACCGGGGCCCCTTCGTGGACGACCGCATCATCGACCTGTCGCGCGGCGCGGCCGAGGCGCTGGATATGATCAGTCGCGGCGTCGGCGAAGTGAGGGTGCGCTACCTTGGACGGGCTCCGCGCGAGGGCGGCGGACAGGTCCTGCAGACCGCCGTGGCGCGGGAAACAGCCCCGTCTGTTGTGGTGCCGTCGCCCGCTGCGGTGCCCGACCGGTCGGTCTGGCTTCAGGTCGCTGCGTTTGGCGACCCGGAAGAGGCCCGGGATGCGGCCAGACGTCTCGGCACCGGCGCCCGGGTCCAGCCGGCGTCCAACCAGCGGATGTTCCGCGTGCTGCTGGGGCCGTGGAGCGACGCCAACGCCGCCGAGCGCGCGCGACAGGGCATGGTGGCACGCGGTTTTGCCGACGCCATGCTGATTCCCGGGGGCTAGGCCGCATCCGCCCTTGGCCCGGCGGGTCCGGACCGCCATTGTAGCCGGGTGACGCGCGGTCGATTCATCACATTTGAAGGCGGGGAGGGGACCGGGAAATCCACCCAGGTCGCCCGGCTGGTCGAGCGCCTGACGGCGCATGGCCTCGAGGTCGTGGGGACGCGCGAGCCCGGCGGGTCGCCGGGGGCCGAGGCCATCCGCACTCTGGTCGTGTCCGGGGACGCCGACCGCTGGTCGCCGCGCACGGAGCTGCTGCTGATGTATGCGGCGCGGTCGGATCATCTGGAACGCACCATCCTGCCGGCGCTGCAGGCCGGGCACTGGGTCGTGTGCGACCGCTTCGCCGATTCCAGCCGGGCCTATCAGGGCGCAGGCGGCGGGGCCGCAGCAGACTTAATCGAGACGCTCGATCGCGGGATCGTCGGGGTTCACCAGCCTGACCTGACGCTGATTTTCGACCTGCCGGTGGAGACCGGTCTGCAACGGGCGCTCGGGCGCGGGGCGGCCGAGACGCGGTTCGAATCCAAGGGGCTGGCGTTCCATCGCCGCCTGCGCGACGGGTTCGCCCGGATCGCGGCCGACCACCCGGCGCGGTGTCGCCTGATCGATGCGGCCGGAACGCCGGACAGCGTCGCCGAACGGGTCTGGGCCGCCGTGCAGCCGGTGCTGCCGTGACCGGCCATGCCCGCGACCGGTTCGATCTGATGCCGTCACTCGAGGCCGAGGCCGCCTTCCTCGAGGCCCAGGCGCGCGGCCGGCTGCATCACGCCTGGCTGCTGTGCGGGCCCGAGGGGCTGGGCAAGGCGACGTTTGCCTATCGCGCCGCCCGTCGGCTTCTGGGCGCGGCCCCGGACCCGTCGCGCGGTCCGCTGGGCACCCGGCCCGACGACCCGGTCAGCCAGTTGGTGACCGCCCAGTCGCATCCGGACCTGCTGGTGCTGGAGCGGCTGAGCGAGAACGGCAAGGTCAAGAAGTCCATCTCGGTCGACCAGGCGCGCGACCTGCCGGAGTTCTTTTCCAAGAGCCCGTCGCGGGCGGCCTACAGGGTCGCCATTATCGACACGGCCGATGACCTTAATATTAATGCTGCCAATGCCTTGCTCAAGGTTCTTGAAGAACCACCTGAGCGCGGTGTGCTTTTTCTGGTGACCCATGCGCCGGGCCGGTTGCTGGCGACGATCCGCTCGCGCTGCCGGCGTCTGGCGTTCGCGCCCTGGCCGGAGGCTACGGTGACGGGTCTCGTGGAAAGGATGACCGATCTTCCCGAGGCGGAGGCCGCGCGGATCGCCCGGATGGCGCGCGGCTCGCCCGGTTCTGCCCTGGCCCTGGCAACGGCGGCAAGTCTGGAGACCGACCGGCTGGCGCGCTCCTGGATCGAGGCCCCGACGATCGACCGTGCCGAACAAATGGCCGTCGCCGACGGCTTTCGTGGAGCCGAGGGACAGGCGCGGTTCGAGGCCCTGCTGGACCGGCTGGCGGCGGCGGTGAAGGCGCGGTCTCTGGCCGCGGGCGCAGGCGGCGCAGCCTGGGCCGAGCTCTGGTCGCGACTGACGGAGCTGCCGGAGCGGGCCATGGCGATCAATCTGGATCGCGGCGATCTGCTGGCGGCGGCCCTGGCCGATCTGGCCCGCATCAAGGCCATGAGCCGCTGATGCTGATCGACAGCCACGTCAACCTTCATGCGCCCCAGTTCGACGCCGACCGCGACGCCGTGATCGCCCGGGCGCGCGAGGCGGGCGTCGGCCTGATGGTCGAGATCTCGGACAAATTGTCGACCTTCGAGGCCACCCATGGCCTGGCCATGGCCCATCCCGACATCTGGTGCACGGTGGGGGCGCATCCCCATGAGGCCAGGGACCACGTGGGGGTCACAGCGGATGAGCTGGTTGCGCTCGCGGCGCGACCGCGTGTCGTGGGCATCGGGGAATGCGGCCTGGACTTTCACTACGATCTCAGCCCGCGCGAGGTTCAGGCGGATGTGTTTCGGGTCCACATTGAGGCGGCGCGTCGAAGCGGGCTTCCCCTGGTGGTCCACACTCGCGAGGCCGACGAGACCATGGCCGCCATTCTGGAGGACGAGTATGCGCGGGGGTCATTCAATTTCCTCATGCACTGCTACACCAGCGGATCAGAACTGGCTGAAAAGACAGCAGCCATGGGCAGCTGGTTCTCGGTCTCCGGCATCGCCACCTTCAAGGCGGCGGAGAACGTCCGGGCCGTGATCCGGGCCATGCCCGCCGACCGGATCATCGTCGAGACCGACTGCCCCTATCTGGCTCCGGTGCCGCACCGCGGCCGCCGCAATGAGCCGGCCTATGTCGGCCATGTGCTGCAGGCCCTGGCCGACATCCGGGGTTGGTCGCTGGAGGAGGCAGAGGCGAGAACGACCGACGCCTTTTTCGCACTGTTCGACCGGATCCCGAGGGGAAGCGTGCGATGACCGGGGCAGGGGGCGTGCTGGAGGTCCGACTGCTGGGCTGCGGCTCGTCCGGCGGTGTGCCCCGTGGCGACGGCGACTGGGGCGTCTGCGACCCCGCCGAGCCCAAAAACCGCCGCACCCGCTGCTCGCTGCTGGCCCGGCGGCGCGGCCCGGGCGGCGAGACCTGTCTGCTGATCGACACCTCTCCCGACCTGCGCGAGCAGATGCTGGCGGCGCGGGCTACCGATGTCGATGCGGTGCTCTACACCCACGACCACGCCGACCAGACCCACGGGATCGATGACCTGAGAGTGTTTGCCCTTCGGCGGCGGCGGCGAATCCCCGCCTGGATGGACGCCGCAACCCGGTCGGCCCTGACCTCACGTTTTCCCTATATCTTCGAAAGTATAGAGGGTTATGCAGCGATCCTCGACGCCTTTGACATCCCGGCGCACGGCGAGGCCTGGGCGGTTGAGGCCGCCGGAGGTCCGGTGCCGGTCGTGACCTTCGATCAGGGCCATGGTCCCATCCGCGCCGTCGGCTACCGCCTCGGGCCAGTGGCGTATTCAAGCGACGTTTCGGACCTGGACGACGCAGCCTTTGCGGCGATCGAGGGGTGCGCGCTGTGGATCGTCGACGCTCTGCGCTGGACGGCCCATCCGACCCACAGCCATGTCGACCGAACCCTCGAATGGATCGCCAGATCCGGCGTGCCGCGGGCCGTGCTGACGAATGTGCATCTTGATCTGGATTACAATGCCTTGGCGGCAACTCTGCCGGAAGGTGTTGAGGTCGGCTACGACGGCTGGACCGCCGAACTCCCGCTCTGACAGTCTCGGTATTTCGCATAATATATCTTAGGCGATAAAAGGATACGCCCTCATGGCCGGTCTCAAGGACAAGCGCGGCTTCATCGACAAGGACCGCCTGGACCTGTCCGAACGACAGGCCGTCGAATATTGGATGAAACGCTGGGGCGTGACCCGTGACCAGATCACCGCCGCCCACAGGAAGGCCGGCCGCATGGTCAAGGACATCGCCGCCGAACTCGGGAAGAAGCGCTGACGACTAGGATCGGCGATCAAGGCGTGGAAACCGGACTTCAACACGCAGACCCCCTCCACAGCGGTTTTTCAGCACCACGCTTCCGCCGTTGCGCTGGACGATGGACCGGCTGATCGCCAAGCCAAGGCCAGCCCCGCCAGTCGTTCGACTGCGCGAGGTCTCGACCCGGTGAAACGGCGAAAAGACGGCTTCCATCTGGTCAGGCGGAAGCCCCGGCCCCGCATCAACAATGGTGCAACACACCCAGCGATCCTCCGACAAGACCGTAACGACGGCCTGGTCGCCATAAAGAACCGCGTTGTCGATCAGATTCCCAAGCGCCCGGTCCAACTGATCGCGATCACCAAGAACCAGATGTTCGCCTTGCACATGGAGGGTTACCGGTCGCCCCAGCGCGATCTGGCGTTCAACGCAGTCCTCGGTCAGATCCGCGATGTCCAGCGGCTCGGCGTTCCATGGCGCGTCCTCACCCCGCACGTAGGTAAGCAGCTGCGCGATCAGGCGCTCCATGCGCGCGATATCGGCAACTGCAGCCCCGCGCGATTGCAACGGTAACCGTTCCACCCGCAGACGAAGCCCTGTCAGCGGCGTGCGAAGGTCATGAGCAATGGCGGCCATGATGGTCGTGCGGTCTCTCAAGGCCTCGCCGAGGCGGTCGCGCATGGAATCCAGGGCCCTCGCAGCATCGGCCGCCTCGCGTGGACCACCCACAAAGGCCTCTGCGCTTCGATCCGGCGGCCCCCGCGCAGCCTCACTCAACCGTCGGAAAGGGGCAGTCAGCCGCCCCGCCCCCCATAGGGCTAGAGGCAGCAGGACTGCTGCAACGATCAGGAAAGCCAGGGCCATACGCAGTCGCTGCGGCGTCAGGAGAGGTAATCGCGGGGTTACCACCAGCCAGCGGCCGTCCTGTTGGCGCACAGCAGCCTCGAACGGTGCGAACGTGGTTCCAGGCGCAAGCGCCAAACCCGCAGCGAACGCCTTGCCTCCGAGGCTCAACGAGCCTTCCGGGTTCAGGTTCAGGCGGCCGGACGCGGGTGCGCGCTCCTGTGACAAAGAACGGACGCGAACATCCGCCGGATCCGCATCCAGCAGCACGGTCAGGCCGGATTGGACGAGCCTGCCCTGGCCCGTCCGGATCGCGGGAAACGGGGGCTCGGCTGAGATACGGCGCGTCCAGCCGACGCCAGGTGAAGGGGCCGTCAGGGCGACCTGCGCCTGCGCCACGCTCACCATCCGGGGCGGGGGGGATGGAAAGGCCAAGGCTATGACGAAGCCCATCGTCAGGCACAGCAGGATGCCGCCCATGGTAAACCCTGCGACCAGGGTGTGGATCGATAGCCGCTGGATCATCGCCGTTGCGTCTTGACGACGGCGCGGAGCCGATAGCCCACTCCACGTACCGTCTCGATCAAGACGGGTTGCCCCGGACGCATCATCTTTCGTCGCAGACGGCTGACGGCCAGGTCGACTGCACGATCGAAATTCTCAGCCAACGGTCCATGGGTACTCTCCAAGATCTGGTCTCGGCTGAGAATACGACCCGACGACCTGACAAAGGCCAGGAGCAGAGACAGTTCACCAGATGTGAGTTCGACCGGCTCCCCCATGGGATCAACCAGCCACCGTTCCTCGGCGTCCAGCGTCCATCCCTCGAACCCGAAAGGCCTTCCCGCGACGTCATCCTCCGCGGGCAGCCCAGGGCGGCGCAGGACAGCCCGCACGCGAGCCAGAAGTTCGCGGGGCTCAAACGGTTTGGGCAGGTAGTCCGCGGCCCCGACCTCCAGGCCCACGATTCGGTCCGTCGTCTCACCCAGGGCGCTGAGCATCAATACCGGGACCAGACCCTGCAGGCGTCGGCAAATAGTCAAACCGTCCTCACCCGGCATCATCACGTCCAGGATGACCAGATCGGGCGTCGCTCTGGCCAGGGCCTGATCCATCGCGCGCGCCCCGTCGACTGTCTGCACCGTATAGCCCGCGCCGGACAGATAGACTTCCAGCGCCGTGCGGAGGCTCGCATCGTCGTCCACGACAAGGATTTCGGTCGTCGCGCGCATGGTCTCCTTCAATCATCTCTCGTTGTATCTGTCTTGTGTCAGCGGCGGCAGGACAAGGTGGCGAACTGACATTCGATCGATACGAACGGCTTTCAGGCTCACAGCTTCATTCGTCGGAGCCGCCCATGTTAACCCTCGCCCTTCTGCTGACCCCCGCCATGACCGTCGAGGGTGCCCTGCCCTGCGAGCGCGCGCTGGCCGTGACGCCGGGCATGAGCTGTGTCGCCACCGGGCACGGCGTTGCCGTGGCGGGGACACCGGAGGATGCAGAAAGGCTGGCCGGCTACGCCCGGGCGGGCGAGGCTCGCTTTGAGGATACTTTTGGCCGGGGCGTCCCGTCCTATGCTGTCTTCGCGTCCCCGCCCGTGCCGGATCGTGCGGCAGCGAAGGCCGCAGGTTTCGATCATGTTCTGGCGTGGCCCAGCGGCACGGCTTTCGAACGGGCGACGCGGGAAGGGATAGAGCGGGGCGCCCGAGCCTTTGCTGCCTCACAGAATATGACAACCGGGCAGACGGACCAGGTGGTAACCCGTGCCCTCGCCAACCAGCCCGACTCCAGGGTCCGCGCTGCGATGGAAGCCAGCATAGTGTCGCACGAACTCGGCCACCTTTGGTTCACCTCGACCTTCTGGCCGGACGCTCAAGGTTCGGCCGAGGGCGTGCGGCCCCACTACGGCGGTCCCGGCCCCGACTGGCTTGATGAGGCCGCAGCCATCCAGATGGAGGATGAGGCTACAGCCACTCTGCGCCGCGGGCAGTTCCGATCCCTGATGCGCGGTGAGACGGTTGCGTCCATCGGCGCGGTCGACGGTCGCGCCATCTTGATCAATGCGACCGGCCTGCTTTCGCGCGAACACCCGGGGCTGGAGAGTCTGGTGGGAAACGCTACCCGGGCGTCAGCCATGGCCAATGGCGGGATCGTGGTCTCTTACAGCCCGGCTGTTGGTGGCCCCCAGCCTGATGCTCAGGTCAGCATCTTCTACCTTCACACCCAGGTGTTCACCGAGTATCTGGTGGAAAAATCCGGCACGACCGATATTCTGTCCCGCATCACCCTTGCGATCGCCAGAGGACAGACTTTCGAGGCCTGGCTGGCCAACGACGGTGCCGCACTGGGGCTGGCTGGTACGGTTGCCGGGTTGCAGAGCGACTGGGCAGGCTACGCCGACGAGGTGTGAGGTAGCGCGTCGCTAGAGGTGGATGGTCCGTCCGTAGGCGTCCAGCGCCGCCTCATGCATGGCCTCGGACATGGTCGGGTGCGGATAGACCATGCCATGAAGATCCTCCTCGGTCGCTTCCAGGGTGATGGCGGTGACATAGCCCTGGATCATCTCGGTGACCTCGGCGCCGATCATATGGGCCCCGATCAGGGCGCCCGTCTTCGCGTCGAAGATGGTCTTGACGAAGCCTTCGGTGTCGCCCGACGCGATGGCCTTGCCGTTCACCCTGAACGGGAACCGGCCGACCCTGACCTCGCGGTTGGCCTCGCGTGCGCCCTGCTCGGTGATCCCGACCGAGGCGACCTGGGGCTGGGCATAGGTGCAGCCGGCGATCGGTGAATGGACAGCGGGCGATTTGAACCCGGCGATGAACTCGGCCGCGTGGATGCCCTCGTGCGAGGCCTTGTGCGCCAGCCAAGGGGCACCGGCGCAGTCGCCGATGGCGTAGAGACCCTTCACATTGGTCTGGCAGTGGCCGTCGATGGTGATATGGCCCCGGTCCATGTTGACGCCCAGCGCCTCCAGCCCGATGCCGTCTGTGTTGGCGGTTATGCCGACGGCCGAGATACAGACCTCGGCCTCCAGAACCTCGGTCTTGCCGCCGCTTTCGATGGCGACCTGGACCCCCCTCCCGCCCTTCGACACCCGGGTGACCTTGCAACCGGTGCGGAACTTCAGGCCTCGCTTCTCGAACGCCTTCTGCGCGGCCTTTGACACCTCTTCGTCCTCGACCGGCATAATCCGGTCGAGCGCTTCCACGACCGTAACTTCAGCGCCCAATGCCCTGTAGAAGCTACCGAATTCGATCCCGATCGCGCCGGAGCCGATAACGATGAGCGATGCGGGCATGGATTTGGGTGCCATCGCCTCGCGATAGGCCCAGATGCGGTCGCCGTCGGCCTCCAGGCCGATCTGTGGCAGCGCCCGCGCCCGTGCGCCGACGGCCAGGAGGACCGCCTTCGCCTCGACCGTCCGCGACCCACCGGCCTTTAGGTCGATGACCACCCGGGGGGCGGTAGCGCCCTTCTCCAGTCTGGCCGAGCCCTCGATGACCTCGACCTTGTTCTTTTTCATCAGGAAGCCGACGCCCGAGTTCAGTTGTTTGGCTACGCCGCGTGACCGGGCGATGATGGCGGCGAAGTCGAACCCGACCTTGTCAGCCGACAGGCCGTAGTCCTTCAGATGGGAGAGGCTCTCGTATTTTTCCCCCGACTTCAGCAGCGCCTTGGTCGGGATACAGCCCCAGTTCAGACAGATGCCGCCCAGCAGTTCGCGCTCGACGATGGCGACCTTCAGGCCCAGCTGGCTGGCCCGGATCGCGGCGACATAACCGCCAGGGCCCGAGCCGATGACGACGAGATCCAGAGTGTCGGCCATGTCAGATCAGTTTCTCGATATCCGGCGCGATGGCCGCAGGCTCGGCCTGGGGCGCATAGCGGGCGATCACCCTGCCCTCGCGGTCGGTCAGGAATTTGGTGAAGTTCCACTTGATGTCGCGGCTGCCGAGGAAGCCCTTCTTCTGTCCGGTCAGCCAGGCATAGAGGGGGTGGCGGTTCGGGCCGTTGACCTCGACCTTGTCGAACATCGGAAAGCCGACGTCGTAGGTTGCACTGCAGAACGAGGCGATCTCGGCCGCCTTGCCCGGTTCCTGATTGCCGAACTGGTTGCAGGGAAAGCCGAGAACCTCGAACGACCGGTCGGCATACTGCCGGTGCAGGGCCTCAAGCCCGGCATACTGGCCGGTGAAGCCGCATTTCGACGCCGTGTTGACGATCAGTAGCGCCTTGCCGCGAAAGCGGTCCAGCGGAACATCGGACCCGTCGATCCCGGTCGCGGTGAAGTCATAGAGAGTGGTCATGACGCGCCTCAGGCCAGCATGGCGACGGGGTCTTCGATCAAAGGCTTGAACGCCTGCAGGAAGCGCGCGCCCGTCGCGCCGTCCACCACCCGGTGATCGCAGGTCAGAGTGACGGTCATCACTGTGGCGACGGCCAACTGCCCGTTCCTGACCACGGCGCGCTGTTCGCCGGCCCCCACGCTCATGATCGCGCCCTGCGGCTCGTTGATGATCGACGAGAAGGCCTTGATGCCGAACATGCCCAGGTTGGAGACGCTGAAAGTCCCGCCCTGAAACTCCTCGGGCTTGAGCTTCTTGTCACGGGCGCGTTTGGCCAGATCCTTCGACTCTGTCGCGATCTGCGACAGCGACTTGGTTTCGGCCTTGAAGATGATCGGCGTGATCAGCCCGCCCTCAATCGCCACCGCCATCGCCACGTCGGCGTGGTGATGCAGGGCGATGCCCTCCGGCGAATAGCTGGCGTTGGACTCGGGGACGAGCTTCAACGCCAGGGCCGCAGCCTTGATGATGAAGTCATTGACCGAGACCTTGATGCCCTTGGGTTCCAGCATCGCATTGATCCGGACGCGAGCCGCCAGCAGGGCGTCGATCTCGCAGTCGATGAACAGCGGGAAATGCGGCACCTGCTGGATCGAATCGACCATGCGCCGGGCGATCGCCTTCTTCATTCCGTCCAGCGGAATCAGGTCGTAGCTGCCGTCCGGAATGCCCATCTGGGCCAGGGACTGGATCTTGCGGGGTTCGGCGGGGGGCGCGGAAGCAGACGGTGCCACAGTGGCCTGGCGCGAACCTCCCTGGCCGGCAGCCTCCACGTCGGACCTGACGATACGGCCGTGCGGGCCGGTGCCCTTCAGCGATGCCAGGTCGAGGCCGGCGTCCCGGGCCAGGCGGCGTGCGAGAGGCGAGGCGAAGATGCGTTCGCCAGACTTCATGGCGATCGCTGCCGTCGCGGTCGCTGGGGCGGCAGCGGGTTGAGCTGATGCCGCTGTGGCTGCGGAGGCTGGTTCAGGTCTGGCTGGCTGGGCGGCTTTCGGAGACGGAGCGGCGGCACCGCCCTCCTCCGCGAGACGTGCGATCGGCGTATTGACCTTCACGCCCTCTGACCCCTCGGCCACGAGGATGTCGGTGATCATTCCCTCGTCGACGGCCTCCACCTCCATCGTCGCCTTGTCGGTCTCGATTTCGGCAATCACGTCGCCGGCCTTGACCGTGTCGCCGACCTTGACGTGCCATTTGGCGAGGACGCCCTCCTCCATGGTCGGCGACAGGGCGGGCATCAGGATGTCGGTCATGCTGCGCTCTCCGGGTCGGTCTTTTCGGCGACCGTCTTGTAGCCGGGCCCCTCCAGCGATTGCTTCAGGCCAGACAGGATCAGCCGATATGTGGCCTCTTCGTCGAGCCCCTTCTGCGCATGATAGACATAGGCGATGTTACGGGCCGCGATGGCCAGGATGTCGCCATAGGCCCGAGGGTCGGCAAAGGCCGGCTTGATGGCCATGACCGGCTCGCCGCGCGAGACCCAGAGGCGCAGCATTTCTACCGCATCCGGGTCGCCGGCGACGCTTTCGGGAACGGTCAGCTGGAACTCGGCCGGCTCGTTGCTCATGCCATCACCGCCTTCACGGCCTTGATGATCTTGTCGACGCCCGGAAGCGACAGGATTTCGAGGTTGGCGGCATAAGGCAGCGGCACGTCTTCCTGATGCACCCGCAGCGGCGGGGCGTCGAGATAGTCGAAGGCGTGTTCGATCACCCGGGCCACGACCTCGGCGCCGACGCCCATGGGCCCCCAGCCTTCCTCGGCCGAGACAAGGCGGCTGGTCTTTTTCACGCTCTCGACGATGGTCCCGTGGTCGAGCGGGCGCAGGGTGCGCAGGTCGACGACCTCGCAGGAGATACCCTCGGCCTCCAGCTGTTCGGCGGCCTGCAGGGCGAACCCGACCATGCGGCTGTGGGCGGTGATGGTGACGTCGGTGCCTTCGCGGCGGACTTTCGCCTTGCCGATCGGGACCAGCCAGTCCTCGACCTCCGGCACATCGAACTCGATGCCGTACATCATCTCGTGCTCGAGGAAGACGACGGGGTTCGGGTCGCGGATCGCCGACTTCAGCAGCCCCTTGGCATCGGCCGCGTCATAGGGGGCGACGACCTTCAGGCCGGGGACGTGGGCATACCAGGACCCATAATCCTGGCTGTGCTGGGCCCCGACCCGCGACGCCGCACCGTTCGGGCCGCGGAACACGATGGGGGCACGGATCTGGCCACCGGACATGTAAAGGGTCTTGGCCGCCGAGTTGATGATGTGGTCGATGGCCTGCATGGCGAAGTTGAAGGTCATGAACTCGACGATCGGGCGCAGGCCCGCCATGGCCGCGCCGACCCCGAGGCCGGCGAAGCCATGTTCGGTGATCGGGGTGTCGACCACGCGGCGATCGCCAAACTCCTGCAGTAATTCGCGGCTGACCTTGTAGGCACCCTGATACTGGGCGACTTCCTCGCCGATCAGGAACACGGCCTCGTCACGGCGCATTTCCTCGGCCATGGCGTCGCGAAGCGCGTCACGGACGGTCGTCTTGACCAGTTTGGTACCGGCCGGGATCTCCGGATCGCGCAGCGCCACCTTCGGACCAGACGATTGATGCGGAGCCTTTTCGGGATCACCGGACTTGCCCTCGACGGCGGCTTTCGTCTCCGAAATGGTCGCAGTCTCCGTCTTCGCCGAAGTCGTCTTCGAGGCCTCTCCGGAGTCGTCGGATTTCGTCGTCGAATTCCCCGCCGTTGCTTCATCCGCCAGACGGGCGATCGGGGTGTTGACCTTTACGTTTTCGGAGCCTTCGGCGACGAGGATTTCAGCCACCTCGCCCTCGTCGACGGCCTCGACCTCCATGGTCGCCTTGTCGGTCTCGATCTCGGCGATGACGTCCCCGGCCTTGACCGTGTCACCCGCCTTGATGTGCCATTTGGTCAGGGTGCCCTCTTCCATCGTGGGCGATAGCGCCGGCATCAGGATGTCGGTCACGCTGCGGTCTCCACATAGACGTCGGTATAGAGCTCGGACGGGTCCGGCTCCGGGCTTTCCTGGGCGAATTGCACGGCCTCTGCGACGATCGCCTTGATCTCGGCGTCGATGGCCTTGATCTCGTCCTCGGTGGCCTTGGCGGCCTCCAGAAGGGCCTTGATGTGGTCGATGGGATCACGCGTCTTCTTGACCTCGTCGACCTCTTCCTTGGTGCGATATTTGGCCGGATCACTCATCGAGTGACCCCGATAACGATAGGTCTTCACTTCAAGGATGAAGGGTCCGCCACCGTCGCGCGCCCGTTTCACAGCCCGGGCCACGGCGTCCCGGACCGCCAGCACGTCCATGCCGTCGACCAGCTCGCCGGGGATGCCGAAGCTCGCGCCGCGTTGCGCCAGGTCGGTCGTCGACGACGAGCGTTCGATGCTCGTGCCCATGGCGTACTGGTTGTTCTCGATGATGTAGATGGCCGGGAGCTTCCACAGCTGGGCCATGTTGAAGCTCTCGTAGACCTGGCCCTGGTTGGCCGCGCCGTCGCCGAAATAGATGAAGGCGACCGAGTCATCTCCGCGGTATTTGCCAGCGAAGGCCAGACCAGTGCCCAGCGCGACCTGGGCTCCGACGATCCCGTGACCGCCATAGAAGCCGGTCGGCACGTCAAACATGTGCATCGACCCGCCCTTGCCCTTGGACGAACCACCTGAGCGACCTGTCAGTTCGGCCATGACCGCGTTGGGGTCCATGCCGGCGGCCAGCATGTGGCCGTGGTCGCGATAGCCTGTGATGATCTTGTCGTGGCCCTGTTTGACGTTGGCCTGGACCCCCACTGCCACGGCCTCCTGACCGATATAGAGGTGGCAGAACCCGCCGATCAGACCCATCCCGTAGAGCTGGCCTGCCCGTTCCTCGAAGCGGCGGATCAGGACCATCTCGCGGTAGTAGGCGAGCAACTCGTCCTTTGTCGCAGTGGGCCCGTTCGGGATCCTGGCCGAAGCCTTGGAATTCGTGGTCTTCTGGGCGGCTCTCGCCATCCGGCATCTCCCGGGTGAGCCCCATGGCGAAATGCGCCGCGCGGGGCCTCTTGTCGTTGTGGAATGGCGCTTTAGCAGCCTTCGTTCCCGGAAGGCAAAGCCAGCATCGGTGGCTGTAACAAGAGTTCAGGAGGCCGTTGCCCCCGAAGGCGGAGCCGGCGCGGCACGGATCTGGATAACGTAGTCGCGGGGGTCGGCAAAGCCGAGCACAGCGCGGGCCCGCTCTTCCAGCAGGTCCCGCGACAGGCTTTCGGAGCGGAGGTAGCGGACCCGGACTTCGAGGTCGGCCCGCTGGGCCACGAGGGCCGCCAGCTGGCTCTCGCGTTCCACCAACCGCGCATCGCGCGCCGCGCCGCTGAGCAGACCGCGCTCTCCTGTCAGCGCCTGCACGCCCAGATAGACGACAAGCAGCAACAGGAAGGCGGACAGGGAATAGGGCTTCATCCGTTCGGGCATCACACACGCTCCTTCTGAGCGTTCGGTCACAGTCACCCCTTTTTTGACCCGAAATGCCTAACAAATCCTAGCTCTGCCTTAACCTATTTCAGGAGCATCCCGTCGCCGTAGTAGGAGGCCTGATCGCCCAGAAGCTCCTCGATCCGCAGCAGCTGATTGTATTTCGCCGTCCGGTCCGAGCGGGCCAGGGAGCCGGTCTTGATCTGCCCGCAATTGGTCGCGACGGCCAGGTCGGCGATGGTCGAATCTTCGGTCTCGCCCGAGCGGTGGCTCATGACGGCGGTGTAGCCGGCCCGGTGCGCCATATCGACCGCGTCCAGGGTCTCGGACAGGGTCCCGATCTGGTTGACCTTGATCAGGATGGAGTTGGCCAGCCCCTCGCCGATGCCGGCCGCGAGCCGCGCCGGATTGGTCACGAACAGGTCGTCACCGACGATCTGGATCCGGTCGCCCAACGCCTCGGTCAGCAGCTTCCAGCCCTCGAAATCGTCCTCGGCGCAGCCGTCCTCGATCGAGACGATGGGGAATCGTTCGCAGAGATCGGCCAGATAGGCGACCATGCCCTCCGCGCCGAAGGTCTTGCCCTCCCCGGTCATCTGGTAGGCCCCGTCCTTGAAGAATTCCGTGGCCGCGACGTCCAGCCCGAGGTGAAAATCCTCCCCGGCCAGATAACCGGCCGCCTGCCCCGCCCGGGTGATGAAGGACAGGGCCTCCTCGGCCGAGGCGAGGTTGGGCGCGAACCCGCCCTCGTCGCCGACATTGGTGTTGTGGCCGGCATCCTTCAACTGCGTGCGCAGCGCGTGGAAGATCTCGGAGCCCATGCGCAGGCCCTCGGAGAAGGTCTCGGCCCCGGTCGGCAGGATCATGAACTCCTGGATGTCGATCGGGTTGTCGGCATGCGCCCCGCCGTTAATGATGTTCATCATCGGGGTCGGCAGCACCCGGGCCGAGATGCCGCCGACATAGCGGAACAGGGGCAGGCCGACGGAGATGGCGCTGGCCTTGGCGACCGCCAGCGAGACGCCGAGGATGGCGTTGGCCCCCAGCCGTCCCTTGTTCTCGGTGCCGTCCAGGGTGATCATCGCCTCGTCGATGCGACGCTGGTCCTCGGCGTCCATGCCGGACAAGGCGTCGAAGATCTCGCCGTTGACGGCGTCGACGGCGTTCTGGACCCCCTTGCCGCCCCAGCGGTCCTTGTCGCCGTCTCGCAGTTCGATCGCCTCGTGGGTGCCGGTCGAGGCCCCCGAGGGCACGGCGGCGCGGCCGAAGCTGCCGTCGTCCAGCACGACATCAACCTCGACCGTGGGATAGCCCCGGCTGTCGAGGATCTGGCGGGCGACGATGTCGGCGATGTCGGTCATGGGAGCCTTCGCGGATGCAATGGGGAGCGGCGGCCGGGGTTTAGCCCGACGCCCGCGAATCGCCAACCGTCCGTCGCCGATGCTCAGGAACAGCCCTCGACAAGCTGGATGGCCGGGCCGCCGGCGTGGATGATCTGGACCCCGCCCTCGCCATCGATCTCATAGCGGATGCCCCGCGCGGCCGGATCCTCGACATAAGCCGCCGCAGACGCGGGGCCGCCGGTCGTCCAGACGAAGATGTCCTCGGCCGGGGCCGGCGAGTATTTGTGCGGCGAGGAGACCGCGAGCGGGGCGTAGGCGGCCTTGATCGCGGCGGCCGTATCGCCGACGCCAAAGCCGCGATCGGTCTTCAGGGTCGAGGGGGACGCAATGGAGACGCGGGTCAGGACGCCGTCCTGGATCATGACCAGCAAGCCCTCGGGCGCGCGGATGGGCCTCCACTGGTCACAACTCTCTGGCTCGACGCCACCGACAGCAGCCGGATCGCTGTCCTCGCCCAAGGCCGTAGCCACCTCGGCGCGGGTCATGCCGATGCGCAGCGGGCCGAACCCGCCGGCCGTCAGGGCATTGGCGTCCGGTACCGGGGCCATGGGCGCGGTGGGTGTTTCAGGGGCCGTGGCGGGCTCGGTAACCTCGGGCTGGCCACAGGCGGCGAGCAGCAGGGCGACGATGGCTGTGGCCGAAAGGGTGCGGATCATCTGGACGCTCCTCGATATTGAGCCGCAATGAACACACGAAAACGGCGCGCGGGGAAACCGCGCGCCGCAAACTTTATTACTGAGCCCTGAAAGAGGCCTAGTCTTCCTTGGGCGACAGGACCTGGCGGCCGCGATAGGTGCCGGTCTTCAGGTCGATGTGGTGCGAACGGCGCAACTCGCCCGTGTCCTTGTCCTCGGTATAGGGATTGGTCCCGAGGGCGTCGTGGGAGCGGCGCATGTTGCGACGCGAGGGCGATACTTTGCGCTTCGGAACAGCCATGTCCGTCTCAATCTTCTGGGTCGGGCGCTGCAGGAGCGCGAAAACAACAGCGGCGGCCCTCGGGAGAGCCGCCACGCGAGGGCGGGCTTATGCCGGACCTCGGGCCAAAGTTCAAGGGGCGTGGCGGTCGTGTAACGAAATGGCGTGGACGGCGAAGAACGGTGCGCATTCTGCAATCCCGGGAGACCGCCATGATCCGACGTCACGTCCTCGCCTTCGCCTTCACCGCCGCCGCCGCGCTTGCCGCAGCGGGCTCTGCCCTGGCCCAACATGTCCGTTTCAGCCGACCCGCTTTTGAAGCCGCACAGGCGGCTGGCCGGCCGATCCTGGTCGACGTCTACGCCCCCTGGTGCCCGACCTGCCGGGCACAGGAGCCGATCCTTACGTCACTGCAGGCTCAGCCCGCCAATGCCGAACTGGTCGTTTTCCGGGTCGATTTCGACAGTCAGAAGGACGTCGTCCGCAGCTTCCGGGCCACGACCCAGAGCACGCTGATCGCCTTCCGCGGGGCCCGCGAAACCGGTCGCTCGGCCGGTGACACCGACGCCGCCAGCATCGCCCGCCTTGTCGCCACGACCCGGCAATAGACCATGATCGCGACCCTCGGCACGCTGGCCATCGCCTTCGTGGCGGGGGTCTTGACCATCCTCAGCCCCTGTGTGCTGCCTCTGGTGCCCATCGTCCTCGGCGGAGCCCAGTCCGAGGGTCGCTGGGGCCCCGTGGCGCTGGGCCTCGGGCTAGCGACGAGTTTTACACTCGTGGGCCTGTTCGTCGCCACCGTCGGATTCTCGATCGGGCTGGATGGTGACCTGTTCCGGCGCATCGGTGGAGGGCTGCTGATCGCAGTGGGGTTGGTATTGCTCGTCCCGGCAGCCCAGGTCCGGCTCGCCGCTATGGGCGGCCCCCTTTCGACCTGGGCGGACGGCGGCATGCGCAGGCTGGATGGTCGCGGCCCCTGGGGCCAACTCGGGCTCGGTGCCCTCATGGGTCTTGTCTGGGCACCCTGCGTCGGCCCGACTCTCGGCGCGGCATCGCTGCTGGCGGCACAGGGTCAGGATCTGGGCAGGGTCGCCCTGACCATGCTGATCTTCGGCATCGGGGCCGCCACACCGCTGGTCCTGATCGGCCTGATGTCGCGGCAGGCCATCGCCAGGCTGCGCGGCCGGATGCTCGCGGCGGGCTCCCTGGGCAAATATGTGCTGGGCGGCCTGATGGTGCTGTTCGGGTCGCTGATCCTGATCGGCGTCGACAAGTCGCTTGAGGCCTGGCTGGTCGAGATTTCGCCGATGTGGCTGACCGAGCTCACGACGCGCTATTGAGCCGCCCTGCCCACGCCTCGCGCCTCAGCCCGAAGTAGAGGCTGTCTTTCCACTCACCGCCGACATTCCAGGTTCTTTCGGCCGAGCCGGTCCGGACGAAGCCCAGCCGCTCCAGAAGCCGGATCGAGGCGGCGTTGTCCGGGTCGACATCGGCGCTCAAGGCATCGACCGGCCGGGCCGTGAAGACATGGTCCACCACCGCGCCCACCGCCTCTGACGCCAGACCCTGGCCCCAGTGGTCGGGGTGGAGAATGTAGCCGACGTCGGGCAGCCGCCAGAAGCCCGCCTTGCCGATGACGACACCATCGCGCTCGATGACGAAGTCGTCGCTGCCCGCCGCATTGCCGGCGATCATGCCGTCCAGCCAAAGCTGCGTTTCTTCCAGCGATCCATGCGGCGGCGTTGACCAGCAGCGGGTCGCGCGGGGATCGGACAGAACGACGTGCAGGGCGGCCAGATCGTCCGGCCGGGCGTGTCGCAGCCGCAGGCGGGGCGTCACGATCTGCGTCACGGCAGCGCCTTCTCCATGACGATGAAATGCAGATCGTCCCGCAGTGGTGAGCCGAATCGCGGCTCGTCATAAGGAAAGGGCAGGGTTTCGCCGGTGTCGCGATAGCCCAGCCGCCGGTACCAGGCGATCAGGGTCTCGCGCTGCGGAAACACCGAGATGCGGACCGTCCGCGCGCCGAACCGCTCCGCCAGCGTGATCTGCGCCGCATCGATCATCCGGCGTCCCAGCCCGCCGGCTTGAAGCGCGGGCGACACCGACAGCATTCCGAAATAGCCGACACCCTCCTCGCGCCGGGCGATCAACACAGACGCGAGGAGTTCCCCATCCCGCCATGCGGTCAGAAGCGCCTGCGTCGAATCGGCCAGGATCGCCGCCAGTTCCTCCGGATCGGTCCGCTGTCCGCCCAGCAGATCGGCCTCGGTCGTCCAGCCGGCGCGGGACGCCTCGCCGCGATAGGCGCTCTCGATCAGCCGGTGCAGGGCCGGGATGTCGGCGGCGACGGCGTCGCGAATAATCAGCTCAGCCATGGTCCAGCAGATCCGCCACGGCCTCGCCGATCGCCAGCGAACTGGTCAGGCCGGGGCTCTCGATGCCGAACAGGACCACCAGACCGTCGATCCCGTGATCCGCGCAGCCGCGCAACTGGAAGTCCGGCTGGGGCTCGCCCGGTCCATGCAGCTTGGGCCGGATACCGGCATAGTCGGGCGTCAGGGCACCTTCGGGCAGGCTTGGCCAGAAGCGGCGGATATAGACGGAGAAGGCCTCCGCCCTCGCCGGGTCGACGCTATAGTCCTCGGTGGCCACATATTCGAGGTCCGGCCCGAACACGGCCTGCCCGCCCAGATCCTTGCGATAGTGGGTACCCAAAGCACCGGCGATGGGCGGCGGGTAGATCAGACGGTCGAACGGGGCCTTGCCCGTCAGCCGGAAATAGACCCCCTTGCCGAACTTTCCGGCCGGAATCTGGTCGGCCGGGAAGCCATCAATCCGCGCCGCCACCCCTTGGGCCTGCAGCCCCGGGGCCGTGACCAGCAGGCGCGTGGTGACGGTCGTGCCGCGCTCCCCTCCGGCGGTGATTCTGAACCCGCCGCCGGGCACCGACTCGGCGCGCTCGAAGGGCGTCGAGACCACGACCGTGCCGCCCGCATCCTCGATCTCGCCCTGCAGTGACAGCATGTAGTCGTGGCTGGCAAAGATCCCGCTCTCGGGCGAGAGGATGGCACCATGGGCGTTCAGGGCCGGCTCCAGCGCCCGCGCCTGGGCACCGCTGAGATGCTCCAGTCCCTCCACGCCGTTGGTCATCGCCTGCTGAAAGATGGTCTCGATCAGGGTGACCTCATCGGCCTGGGTCGCCACGACAAGCTTGCCGCATTTGCGATAGTCGACCTTGTGACTGTCGAGATAGTCATACAGCGACCGCCTGCCGTCGACGCAGAACCGCGCCTTCAGCGACCCGGTCGGATAGTAGAGGCCGCCGTGGATGACCTCGGAATTGCGCGAGGACACCCCCTGGCCGATGTGGTCCAGCGCTTCCAGCACCAGGACGCCCAGCCCCCGGTTCGACAACGCCCGCCCGCAGGCCAGACCGACCGCGCCCGCACCGACCACGACCGCGTCGAAATCGAACGCGCTCATCGGACCTTGCCGTAGCGCCGCGCGGCCTCGGCCTCGAAACTGCTGATCAGCAGCGACACAGCGCGATCGAAATTGGCCTGCAGGGCGGCGTTCAGCAAGGGCGACCGGAAGGCGAAGTCGATCATGAACTCCAGGCGGGTGCCCCCGGGGTCGTCATGGAAGGTCCAGCGGTTCTTCAGATGACGGAAGGGGCCGCGCAACAGCCCGACCTCGACCAGCGGTGCATTGCGGTCATGGCGGACCCAGGTCGAGAACCGCTCCTTCAGGAACGAGAAACCCACCTGCGCCTCGGCATCCAGAAGGTCGACGCCCGGGCTCTCCTCACGCCGGTTCCAGACCCGCATCGAGGTGACCCATTTGACGAAGCGCGGATAGGCTTCCACGTCCCCCACCAGTTCGGCGAGCTGGGCGGGTGTATAGGGCAGGATGCGTGTGACGCGGTGAACGGCCAAGCGGGCGTCAGCGTCCGCTATGGGCGAGACGCGCGGCCTTCAGCCGGGCGAAATCGTCCCCCGCATGGTGGGACGACCGGGTCAGCGGACTGGCCGACACCATCAGGAAGCCCTTGGCGCGGGCGATGGCCTCATACGCCTTGAACTCTTCAGGCGTCACAAACCGGTCAATGGCGGCGTGTTTTCGGGTCGGCTGCAGGTACTGGCCGATGGTGATGAAATCGACGCCGGCGGAGCGCATGTCGTCCATCACCTGCATGACCTCCTCCTTGGTCTCGCCCAGACCGACCATGATGCCGGACTTGGTGAACTGGTCGGGGTCCCGCTCCTTGACCTGCTGCAGCAGCCGCAGCGAGTGGAAATAGCGGGCCCCGGGCCGGATCTTCAGATACAGCCGCGGCACGGTCTCGAGGTTGTGGTTGAACACGTCGGGTGTGGCGTCGATCATCACCTCGGCCGCGCCGTCCTTGCGCAGGAAGTCCGGTGTCAGGATTTCGATAGTCGTGGCCGGGGCCTGCAGCCGGATCTGGCGCACCACCTCGGCGAAATGGGCCGCCCCGCCGTCGGCCACGTCATCGCGGTCGACCGAGGTGATCACGACGTGGTTCAGGCCCAGCTGCGCCACGGCCAGCCCGACCTTGGGGGGCTCCTCCGGGTCGAGGGGCTGGGGCAGGCCGGTCTTGACGTTGCAGAAGGCGCAGGCCCGGGTGCAGGTGTCGCCCATGATCATCAGGGTGGCGTGCTTCTGGCTCCAGCACTCGCCGATATTGGGGCAAGCCGCCTCTTCGCAGACCGTCACCAGCCCCTTGGAGCGGACGATCTCCTTCGTCGCATTGTACTGGCCCGATCCCGGGGCCTTGACCCGCAGCCAGTCGGGCTTGCGCAGCACCGCCGTCTCGGGCCGGTTCTGCTTTTCGGGGTGACGCAGCTCTGACGGCGTGCGTGTCAGGGTGTCGATGAGGGTAACCATCGAGGCGGGGCAGGCTCCAGGGACAGGAGCCGGTATGTCGTCCTTCCGCCTGCAGATGGCAAGTCACCGCCAGCGACGCGTCCGGGGTCACGCGACGTAACGCGTCTTTTCATCGGGGGTCGGCTTGACTAGTTTGGGCCCTTGCAACGAGGGGGCGGCGCAATGCCCCCCGGAGGAGACGCTTAGTGTTCAGGCCCGGCCTCGACCCATCGGCGGGAGACGAATCCCTGTTCGACGCCCTGATCGCGGCGCGCGCCCGCTATGGCGACAAGGAGATCCTCGAGGATCAGGACAGGAAGCCCCTGACCTATACGGGTCTGATCCGGGCCGCGCTCGTGCTGGGACGAAAGATCGCAGCGATGACGGTGCCGGCCGAGCGCGTGGGCGTTCTGCTGCCCGCCTCCATGGGCGTGGTCGTGACCTTCTTCGGCCTGCACGCCTATGGCCGTGTGCCAGTGATGCTGAACTTCACCTCGGGCGAGCTGAACCTGAAGGCCGCGATCAAGGCGGCGGGGGTGAAGCGTATTCTCTGCGCCCGCCGGTTCGTCGAGCAGGCCAAGCTAGAAGGTCTGACGGATGAACTTTCCAGGGTCGCCGAGATCGTCTGGCTCGACGACGTGCGGGCCACCATCGGCCTTCAGGACAAGCTGTTCGGTCTGGTGGCGGGGCTGATGCCGGGGCGGTTCCGCACCCCGACCAGGCCCGACGATCCGGGCGTGGTACTGTTCACTTCGGGCAGCTTTGGCGCGCCCAAGGGCGTGCTGCTGAGCCAGAAGAACCTGGTGGCCAATGCGCGGCAGGTGGCGACCCATATCCCGCTGGATCCGGACTGGGTGATGTTCAATCCCCTGCCGACCTTCCACTGTTTCGGCCTGACCGGGGGCGTGATCCTGCCCATTCTGAACGGCCTCAAGACCTTCCAGTATCCCTCCCCCCTGCACGCCAAGCAGATTGTCGCCCTGCTGGCCGAGGTGAACACCGCAGTCCTGTTCGCCACCGACACCTTCCTGAACCAGTGGGCGCGGGTCGCCGGTCCAGACGACTTCCGCACCGTCCGCTTCGTCGTCGCCGGCGCCGAGCGGGTGCGCGACGAGACCCATCACCTGTTCAATACCAAATTCGGCGGCGTGAAGCTGCTGGAGGGCTACGGGGCCACCGAGGCCTCGCCTGTGGTCGCGGTGAACCATCCCGACCGCAACCGCCCCGGCTCGGTGGGGCAGCTCTTGCCCGGCATGGAGGCGCGGCTGGAACCCGTAGAAGGAATCAAGGAGGGCAAACGGCTTTACCTGCGCGGTCCCAATGTCATGGCCGGCTATATGACGCCCGACGACCCGACCCGGGTCGAGCCGCTGGACGGCGGCTGGCACGACACCGGCGACATCGTGGGTCTGGATGACGAGGGCTATATCTCGATCCTCGGCCGGGTGAAGCGGTTCGCCAAGATCGGCGGCGAGATGGTGTCGCT
>JBBSCK010000012.1:0-31483 GCA_038250335.1 Caulobacterales bacterium | reverse complement strand
CTCCCCCGATCGGGGGAGGGGGACCGCGAAGCGGTGGAGGGGGCCAACCGCGCACGCCGGAGTCTGGTTCGGGCCCCCTCCGTCGCGGCGTGCAGACACGCCGCGCCACCGCCCCCGACGGGGGAGGATTTAATCGTTGTGTCAGTCCAGTTGGACACGTTTCGTGGCGTGTCAACAGGGCGCAGCCAGCGCGCGGCTGCGGTCACCCTTCGTCCGGGCGATGCTCCTCGTCCGCCTGCCGCGCGCGCTCGGCGGCGGCCTCGCGGTCGCGGGCCTGCGAACGGCGCACCGACCAGAGCTCCCAACAGCACCAGGCCAGGGCACCGCCGAAGACGAGTACGATCTCGACAAAGAAGAAGGCGCTGTTGTTCATGCGGCTTCGCCCGCCAACAGGCCATGGGCGCGGGCGATATCGGCGATGACGCCGGCCACCAGATCCGGCCGCTCCTCGTGCGCGAGATGGCCGAGACCAGGCAGGGTGACGATCCGCGCCCCGGGGACGGATGCGCTCACTTCCCGCGCGACCGAGGGCGGGACCGCGAGATCCCCCTCCCCCACCACCAGCGTCAGATCGGCATGGCTCTGCGGCAGGGCCCGGCGCAGGGATCGCAGATCCCAACTGCCCATCATACCCAGCGTCCCCGCGACATGGCCTGGCTTCCTGAGCAGCCGCGCATAGAGGTCGATCCCGGCCTCATCAATCTGCGAGCCCGTGCCCCGGATCATTCGCGCCACCCGGGCCCGGTCGCGTGCGGCGGCGGCGAACATCCGCACCGCCAGCGGATTGACGAACAGCCCCATGGCCAGCCCCTGGAACAGCGGTGCCACCGCCCCGGCAAACGGCTGCAGCGCGCCGTTGATCGCCACCACCGGAGCTGCTCCGAATCGCCCGTCCAGCGACATCTGCAGGGCGATCGCCGCGCCTGCCGAATGACCCACGACCAGCGACGGCGCGGGCACATCCAGCGACGCGAGCAGGGCAGCGGTCCGACGCGCCATGGCGGGGAGCGACAGACCGTTCTCGGGTGGCATCGCCGTGAATCCATGCCCGGGAAGATCAGGGGCCACGACTGTAAAACGCCCGGCCAGCAACGGGGCCAGCTCTCGCCAGCTGTGGGTTGCCGCGCCCGCGCCGTGCAGCAGCAGGATGGTGGGACCGGAGCCCGAAACCTGCACGTGCCAGCGCAGGTCACCGACGGCGACAAACCGGCTGGCCCCGCGGTTGGGCCAGTCCCGGCCCTCGACCGCCCAGTCTGGACGCTCCGACATCAGGTCCCGTCCAGGGCGCGGACGACATCGCGCACCAGCCCCGCCTCGACAAACGGCAGGGCCGCGAACCGCGCCCCCATGGCCTCGGCCAGTTTCGCCGCGTCTCCACGCGGACGCGGCGAGATGTCGATCAGGGCCGCAGACAACCCCGCCGCCCGGATACGACGGCAGGCGTTCAGGGCGTCCTGCTCGGCCCGGGTGCGGAAGGCCGCGCCGTCGAGGGCGATATTGCCGCGACCGTCGGTCATGATGACCAGCAGCGGTGTCCGCCCCTTCGCCCGCTCCGCGACGCCCAGAACCGCTGCCGTCTCGAGCGCCGAAGCCAGAGGCGTGGCTCCGCCGCCCGCCAGCTCGGCCAGTTCGCGCCGCGCCCGGGCCAGCGACCGTGTCGGCGGCAGGAGCAGTTGGGCGCTGTCGCCCCGGAAGGCGATCAGGGCGACCTGGGTGCGACGAACATAGGCCTCGGCCAGCAACAGTTCCACAGCGCCCTTGGTCTCGGCCAGCCGCTGCAGCGCCGCCGAGCCCGAGGCGTCCACCACGAAGATGACCGTCGATTCGGAGCGCTGTTCGTACCGGCGGATGCGGAAGTCGTCGCGGCGGACCCGCAGCGGACCGCGATCCGCGCCGGGGATTGCGCCGCGCAGTTTTTGCCACGGCGCGGCGGTCTTCAGCGTCTCGACCAGATCCAGGCCCGAGGCCCCGTCCGGCTTGCCCGACCGGGTGCCGATCCGACGCCCGCGCTTCGCAGCCGGCAGTTTCGCGCCGGCGGCACCCGCGCGCGACGGAGCGGCGCGCGAGACCGATCCGCCCACGGCCCACATCGCCTCCAGCCCCGCAGGGATGGCGGAGCGGGCGGCTTCCAGCACCAGATCATCCAGCGGACCCTGGCCCTGTTGCTCCTCCTGGTCGCCTTCGGTGTCCGGATCCGGGGCGTCGGCGTCCTCGGCCTGGTCTTCCGGCTGTTCGGGTTCGGACGGCTCACCCTCGGCTTCGGGCTCGGATGGCGGAGCGGGAACCCGGGTCGCGCGCGGCGACAGGACCAGTCGGGCGGCGGTCGCCAGGTCGCCGTCGTCGATCTCGTCGCGGCCTTCCAGCGCCGCGAGGGCCGAGGCGACCCGCAGGGCCAGCCGGGGCGCACGCAGGGACCAGACGCCCAAGGCATCGGCCGCCGCGCAGATCGCATGGATCGCAGCTTCATTCGGCGCGGCCACCCGTACCAATTGGTCCTGCGCCTCGGCGATATCGTCGGGCGTGGCGCTGATCGGCTCGGCATCGCGATGGCCAATGGCATCGATATCGAGGTGAAAGGCCAGCCGCTGCAAAACCGCCTCAGGCGGGCGCTCGTCGTCGATCCCCTCGTCCAGCGCGATCAGGACGAAGCGGGTCTGGAGCCGCTGGGCCATGCCGTCGCGTTCGATGCGGACGGTGCCGTCCTCCAGCGCCCCGGCCAGTCGGGCGGCAACCCCGGTGTCCAGCCGTTCCGCCATCGGGGCGATCAGCACGCCCCCGTCGGCCTCGGCCAGCAAGCCCTTCTGCAGGATACGCTGCCCAGAACCCAACGCGGCCGCGAGATCCAGCCCGCCCAGCAGCCTGTCGTCGCCAACGCCCGGCGGCAGGCGTCGCCACGGCGTGCCCGGCGGCAACAACGCCCGCAAGCCCGAGAGCCAGGCGTCGCGCACAGGCCCGGGGCCGGCCCGGATGGTCGCGCCGCCCAGTCCGGGATCGACCGCCAGCAGGGCGGCGGCCAGCATGGCGTCGGCCCAGGCTTCCTGGCCCCCGACGTCCGGTGCCAGGCTCATGCCGCCAGCAGCTCGTCCATCGCGCGTTCGATCCGCGTGGTGGAGGCCTGTTCGTCCAGCGGCCCGCGACGCAGGCGGTGACGCAGGGCCATGGGCGCGATCCGGCGCAAATCCGCCTCTGTCACCTCGTTGCGCCGCTCGAGAGCCGCCAGTGCGCGCGACGCCCGAAGCAGGGTCAGCTCGCCGCGCAGGCCGTCCGCCCCGACCGCCATGCACAGACGCGATCCCGCTTCCAGCACGGGGTCCGGCACGGCGATGTCCGCCAATAGCGCCTGAGCCGCCGCGACCTGTTTCTGAACGGCCGCGTCCCGGGCCTTCCAGGCCTTTGCGAAGCCCGAAGGATCGCGATCGAAGGCGTCGCGGCGCTTCACCACCTCGACCCGGTCGGCCAGGGTGTCGGGCGTGCGGACCTCGACCGACAGGCCGAACCGGTCCAGCAATTGCGGCCGCAGCTCGCCCTCCTCGGGGTTGCCGCTGCCGACCAGTACGAAACGGGCCGGGTGGCGGACGCTGAGGCCCTCGCGTTCGACGACGTTCTCGCCGGACTGGGCCACGTCCAGAAGCAGGTCGACCAGATGGTCCTCCAGCAGGTTGACCTCGTCGATATAGAGGAAGCCCCGGTTGGCGCGGGCCAGCAGGCCCGGCTCGAACGCCTTTTTGCCCAGCGTCAGGGCACGCTCCAGATCCAGCGCGCCGACCACGCGGTCCTCGGTGGCCCCCAAGGGCAGGTCGACCACCGGAGCCGGGGTCGTGCCAGTCCCGGTGTGATGACACACGCCCTCGCAGGCCTCGCTCGGCGCGTCCGGCTCGCAGTTGAAGCGGCAACCGGCGATGACCGGCAAGGCCGGCAACAGGGCAGCCAGACCGCGCACTGCAGTGGTCTTGCCCGAGCCGCGGTCGCCGAACACCATGACGCCGCCCAGCGTCCGGTCCACGGCGGCCAGCAGCAGGGCAAGCTTCATGTCCGACTGACCCACGATGGCCGAAAAAGGAAAAACGACGCGCATCCACTGTCCAATCTGTTGGACACGACGGTTTCATGCATGGCCGCGCCGGTCAACGCGTCGCGGCACTGCGGCGCGGCGACATTTGAACCCGGTGCCGAGTCAGGCCTATCGTTGGCTGGGGCGCATGGTCGTCTTTCGGAGCGGGCGCGATGACGACGCGGGCGGAAACGAACAGCAGCTGGCGCTATCATCCGCAGCGCGACGCCCTGCTCGCCGAGGCTCACGCCCGGCCGTTCACCCCGTTGACGGGACCGGCACTGATCACACGGATCGCCACCCTGTCGGGCCAGGACGGCGAGGACACGGATCGCCGTCATATGGCGGCGCTGTGCCGCAGGGTGGGGCAGCCCGAACCCGGGCCGGGCTCGCGCTGGTGCACGCTGGACGCCGGTGCATGGCGGGTCCGGTGGGAGCGGCATACCGAGTTGTCGACCTGGACCTTCTTTCGCACGCCGACCGGTTCGACGCCCTTCGCCGAGAACGCGCTCGATCTGGCACCGGAGGACTGGCTCGCGGCCTTCCCCGGGGAGGTTCTGGTGGCGACGCGGCTGGAGGTCTGGTCCGAGGTGGATGAAAAATCGGCCGCCGCACTGTTCGGCCTGGAGGTGGTCGGATCGAGACTGGCCGACGGGGCCGCCATCGCCCTGACGGATTTCCGCCCGGACGCCCAGGGCATGACCCGCTACCTGATGCTGGCCCAGGCCGGCGACGCGGCGCTGACGGGACGGCTGGTCCAGTCCCTGCTGGAAATCGAGACCTATCGCCTGATGGCTTTGCTGGGCTTCCCGGTGGCTGGCGAGACAGGCAAGGCCCTGAGCGGAATCGAGGCGACGGCGGCAGACCTGGCGCACCAGTTGGCCGAAGACGCAGACCCGGAGGCCGACAGGCTGCTGCTGGACCGGCTGTCCGCCCTCGCAGGCGAAACCGAAGCCCTGATCGGGCGCACCAGCTTCCGGTTCGACGCAGCGGCCGCTTACCATGGTATCGTCCGTGAACGGATCGAGATGCTGCGCGAACAGCATATCGACGGCCTGCTGACCCTGGGCGAGTTCATGCAACGCCGCCTCGACCCGGCCATGCGCACCTGCGACGCGGTGGCGGAGCGCCAGCGCGCCACCATCGGACGCGTCGCCCGCATGGCGCAAATGCTCAACACCCGGGTCGAGGTGGCGGCCGAGGCCACCAGCGCCGCGCTTCTGGCGTCCATGGACAGGCGTGCAGGGGCCTCGCTGAAATTGCAGCAGACCGTGGAGGGCCTGTCGACGGTCGCCATCGCCTATTACGCCGTCGGCCTGCTCGGCTTTCCGCTGAAGGCGCTCGAAAAAGCGATCCACCGATTCGACGCCACGATCGCGGCAGGGATCATGGCACCCATAGTCGTCGTGCTGGTGTGGTGGTGGTTGCGATCGTTTCGCAAGAAACTGGTCGGACCTCACTAGATCCTGCGGAGGCGTCGCCTTGACCCACGCAGCCGGGAACGTGATCTGTCCATGCAGGTTGACAGTAATCGGGCCGGGACTAATGTCAGGCCAGCAGACATTCTGGGAGGCTTCTCGTATGCGTAAATTCGGTATCGTCGGCGTGGTAGCCGCTTCCGCCCTGCTGGGCCTTTCGGCCTGCGGTGGCGGCGGTGAGGACAAGGCCGAGGCTCCGGCCGCCGAAGTGCCCGCGCCGGCCCCCGCCGCTGAACCGGTTGCCCCGGCCGCTCCGGTCGTTGCCGAACCGGCCGTCGTCGCTCCCGCCGCATCCGCAGCCGGCGAAGGCACCATCCAGGTCGCCGGCCTGACCGGCGACTCCGTCGCCGGAGCCCGTGTCTTCGCCCAGTGCCGCACCTGCCACGTCGTCGAGGAGGGCGTGAACCGCGTCGGTCCCTCCCTGCATGGGATCATCGACCGTACGGCGGGCCAGGTGGCGGGCTACAGCTACTCGACCGCCAACCTGAACAGCGGCGCGGTGTGGGACAATGCAACCCTGTTCACCTATCTGGAAAACCCGCGCGGCTTCATGCCCGGCACCAAGATGGCCTTCGTCGGCCTGCGCAACCCGCAGCAGCGCGCCGACGTCATCGCCTATCTGAACGCCCACGACAACGACTGATCTCCGGCTTCAGCCCGGAACCAGAAGGCCCCGGTGTTTCCACCGGGGCCTTTTTCTTGGCCGGATCATCGCACCAGTCTGCGGCGCAGATCCAGCAGATGGAGCGGAAACGAGACCGCCAGGGCCAGGGCGATCCACCACCATCCTGCACCGACGAGCGCAGCCCGGGCTGCAAGAAGTATGCAGACGCCCGGACCGAAGACGAGCAGCAGGGGGTAGGGCGTCATTCGCCGCGTCGCCAGCAGCCAGCCAGCTTCCAGCGCCATGATGACCAGGATCAGGTCGACTGCATGACCATTGGCGAAAAAACCGCTCATGGGATGCGGCAGGGACGGCTCACGCGGGCCGCAGACCCAGCAGGTGACCCATGTCCTTGAAGAAGATACGGGCGTGGGCGGCCGGTTTCGCCTTCACCAGTTCCTTGTTCATATAGGCCTGCCAGGTCAGTTCCTGCACATCGGGATCGTCACAGATGCTGACGAACCGTTCGCGCCGCTTGTCCGAGCGGTACCAGAAATGCTGCATGACCCCCAGCACCAGAAACACCTTGCCGTGGGCCTTCATGAACCGCTTCCTGGCCTGGGTCAGGGCCTTGGCCTGACCGGTCGCCAGCGTCGCCTCGACCGCCTCGGCCGCCAGCTTTCCGCCCTCCATGGCATAGTAGATGCCCTCGCCCGAGGCGGGTGCCACAACGCCGGCGGCATCACCGGCCAGCACCACATCCTTGCCGTTGTCCCAGCGCTTCATCGGCTTGAGCGGAATCGGTGCCCCCTCGGTGCGGACGGTCTCGCAGTCGGCCAGGCCGCTCTTCTCGCGCAGGGCGGTCACGGCGGTGCGGAGCGAGAACCCCTTCTGCATCGAACCGACGCCGATGCTGGCGGTGTCGCCGTGCGGGAAGATCCAGGCGTAGAAGTCGGGCGACAGCTGGCCCTGGTACCAGACATCGCAACGCTGGGCCTCGAAGTCAGCAGTACCGGCCGCCGGGGCTTTGATGATCTCGTGATAGGCGAAGACGTAGCGCTGCTTGTCCGCCCCCTTGACCGCCTGGGCGGCCACATTGGAGCGGGCCCCGTCCGCGCCGATGATGGTCCGCGCCCGTACCGAGATCGGCGCGGCGTCCTTGGCCATGCCCTCCGGCCGATAGACGACGACGGCCGATCCGTCCGCCTCCCGCTCGATCCGCTCGAAGGTTCCGGTCCGGCGCTGGGCACCGGCCTCCTCGGCGCGGACACGCAACCATTCGTCGAAGCTCTCGCGATTGACCATGCCGACATAGCCGCCCTCGATCGGCATGCGAACGCGCCGGTCGGACGGCGCGATCATGCGGGCCTCGCTGGCCTTGGCGCAGATCAGGCTGTCGGGAATGTCGAAGTCGCGGATCAGCCGCGGTGGAATGGCACCGCCGCACGGCTTGATGCGTCCCTGACGGTCCAGCAAGAGGACCGTGCGGCCCTGCTGGGCCAGATGGCGCGCGGCGGTCGAGCCGGAGGGCCCTCCGCCAACGACAACGCAGTCGAAAGTCTCGGCGATGATGCCGGGTTCAGGCCTGGACATGCTCGGTTCCTCGGACGGGGGTGAAGGGGGAAGTCGTGCGCACCACGGGACCGCCGATGCGGGTTGCGATCAGTGCGGCGGCGACGAACAGCGCCGCCTCAAGGGCGAATACGGTCAGAAAGGCGGTGGCGTCCTCGACAAAGAGGCGCCGCCCGATGTCGACGCCCACGGCACCGAACAGGCCGCCGAGCGCAAAGGCGATGGCCTGGGCCGCGCCCCAGACTCCCATGCGGATACCCTCGCGTCCGCCTGATTCCTCACCGTCCGGACCAGCACCCGCCAGCGCCATCATGGAGCCGATGGCCGCCACGGCGAACACGCCGTTGAAGAAACCGAGGCCGAACACGGTCGGAATGATCGGCCAGCCCGGTCCGACGCCGGCGGCAACGGCCAGCAGCGCCAGCGCAACCGCCGATCCGAGGCAGCCCAGGATCGTCCAGCCGCGCATCCAACCGGCCCCGCGGGCGCCGATCATGCCGCCCGCAGCCCCCACCAGGATCATGCCGACCAGGACGCCACCGTGCTGCACGCCGGACATCTGGGTCGACTGGCCCGGCGTCATGCCGAACACAAGCCCGGCAAAGGGCTCAAGGATCAGGTCCTGGGCGCTGTAGGCGACCATGGAGACGAAGACGAAGACGCCGAACATGCGGGCTCTCGGATCCGCGAGAGTCTCTTTCAACACCGCTTCAAACGCGGGCTTCGGCACGGCGGACGGGGCGGTGGCTGGCGCGGCCTCGCCCTCGACACCCCAGACGGCGAGCAGCGTGACAACAAAGGCGACGAGGGCGATACCGCTGGCGATCAGGGCCAACCGCCGCATCGAGAACGGGTCCAGCAAGGCTCCGGCGACGCCCGCCGTGATGACGATCCCGATGACCATCATGATCCAGGTAATCGCCGCCGCCGCCGGCCGCCGCGTCGGCGTCACCCGGGTAGCCAGCAGGGCCAGCAGCGACGTGCCCGACGCCCCGACGCCCGCCCCGATCATCGTGAAGGCGACAAGGGCGAGGATGATGCCGAACACGGGCGACGTCGCCATCAGCGCAGTCGCATTGACGGCCAGAAGCGCGCCCAGGGCCAGCACACCCATGCCGCCGATGATCCATGGTGTGCGCCTGCGCCCCATGTCCGATCCGTAACCCCAGCGCGGTCGGGACAACTGCACGGCATAGTGCCAGGCCACCAGGGCGGCGGGGAGGGCCACCGGCAGGGCCAGTTCCACCGCCATGACGCGGTTCAGGGTCGAGGTCGTCAGCACGACGATCGCGCCCAGCGCGCTCTGCACCAGTCCCAGCCGGACGATACCCAGCCAACCGAGGGCTGCGGGGGTCATGCGCCGGCTCCGGTCAGTCCGCGCACGGCGAAGGCCGAGACCAGCATGCCGATGACATAGAGGGTAGTGCCCGTAGCATTGTACCAGGGCGTCAACTTTTTCGGATCGCCCAGCAGCCGGGCCATCAGTACCAACTGAACCGCCAGCAGGGCGACAATCGCAAGGCCGTGCCACGGCCGCTCCCAGCCGGCGAACAGAAGGGTCGCGACGATCACTTGCGGGGCCGCCATGACGGCGCAGGCGATGCGGGCGGCGGAATCGACACCAAGTTCGGCCGGAAGGGACTTCAGCCCTAGCAGCCGGTCGCCTTCGACCGCCTTGAAGTCGTTCAGAACCATGATTCCATAGGCACCGAAGCTGTAGAGCGCGGCCAGCAGCAGGACGGGGCCGTGCGGCAGGGCCCCCGCCATAACCGCCGCGCCGGTGAACCAGGTCAGGCCCTCATAGGATACGGCGACGGCAGCCGGGCCGGCGACGCCGTCCCTTTTCAGGCGCAGCGGCGGCGCGCTGTAGGCCCAGGCCAGCGCCAGCCCCAGAAGGGTCGCACCGAGGACCCAGGGGCCCGTGAGCGCCGCCACGAGCACCGAAAGGCCGGTCCAGACGACGGCGATGTAGAGGCCCCATCGTCCCGGAATCCGGCCCGAGGGGATCGGCCGGTTCGGCTCGTTGATGGCGTCGACATGGCGGTCGAACCAGTCGTTGACTGCCTGGCTGGTGGCGCAGACGAGCGGCCCTGTCAGGGCGATACCCGCGATCAGGAACAGCCAGCGGCCCTCGAACGGCATACCCGAGGAGACGACACCGCACATGAAGGCCCACATGGGCGGAAACCATGTGACCGGTTTGAACAGCTCCAGCACGGCGGCCGGAGACGGGGCTGAAAGCGCCGGGGCGTCGAGCGTCCTGTCCATCGCTCAACCTAGATTTGGACACTCCGGACTGTCAACGCGGATTGACACTTTTTGACTGGCCGCGACGACCTGCCCCGGAACTAGTCGTCCAGGTCGCCGAGCCCGTATCGCCGCAGCTTGGAATACAGGCTCTGGCGGCTGAGCCCCAGGACATCCGCAGCCGAGGCGCGGTTGTCTGACGTGAGGGTCAGCGCCGCCTCGATGCACAGTTTTTCGATCAGGTCGGTCGATTCGCGCACGATGTCCTTCATCGGCACCCGGCCGATCAGATGGGTCAGCTGCTCAACCGACTGCGAGACGGAGCCGCCGAGTATCGGGGACGAAGCCGGAGGGGCCACCCGGCGCGCGACATTGCGGATGCTGAACCCGTAGGTCGGGCGCGTATCGTCCGGCACCACCACCGCCGTCACCTCGACATCGTCCTGATCCCCGAAACGGGGGCGGATGACGGTCGCGAAGTTTCGCAGCGCCCCGTGTTCCCTGAGCTGGGACAGCATGATCTTCACATCGACGTGCGGCCGGCCGAGGAACTGGTCCAGCGGCAGGTTCATCGCCTCCTCCCGGCTGGCCAGGTGGGTCAGTTCGAGGAAGGCCGGGTTGGCCGTCAGAATCCTCAGGTCGGTATCGGTCACCACGAAGGCGTCGGAAATCCGCGCGAGAACGGCAGTGAGGGCGGCGTTCGGGTCGTCGACGCTGGTCATCGTTTCCGGCGTCAGGCGCACCAGAAGCGAAGATGACCGGTCATGACGGAACATTGACGCCGACAAGGTGGCCGAACTGCCTCCGGCCAGGCGCACGGCCACCGCGTTCGACGCAGAACTGGCCGTCGCCGACCCCAGCAGGGCGGCCGCATCGGCCTGGCTGGCGGGAGCGAGCAGCGACGCGAACGGGTGGCCCACCAGCTGGGCCTCCTCCCGGCCCGTGATCCGGGTCACCGCCGGATTGGCCTCGTAAATCCGGCGGGTCGTTGAGTCGAGAATGAGGACCGCCTCGGAGAGGCTCTGGAACAGCAGGCGGTAGCGAGACTCGGCCTGGCGCAGACGCAGATAGTCGCGCTCCACCGACTGCTGCACCTGGATCAGTCGCTGTTGCAGGATGGCGGAGGCCTGGAGGTCTCGGCCCAGAACGATGACCCGGCCGTCTTCCCCGGCGCTCAGCGCAAAGTAGCGGACCGCCACCTCGCCGTCGTCGCCGGGATGGTTGACCTCCCGCCAGCGCGAGGATTTGCCCGCAACCGCGTCCGCAAGCATCTCGGAAATCTTGTGCCGGCTCTCGCTGGTGACCGTGTCGATCCAGGGTTGGTCCAGCCAGTCGCCAATGCCGTTAGAAGCCAGATCGGAACTGGAAACGGAGCGGTCGCGGATGATTCCGTCGCGATCAAGAACCAGGGCGATGTCGCTGGCGGCCGAAACAATCTCCGCTGCCAAGAGGGAGTCAATCGGACCCAGGGCCCCCTGCGGACGCCGGAACGGTATGGTAACCGACAGGGAGGAATGGGTGGTCATCAATTCGCATTATCGGTCCAGCAGCGCTTCATCAAGCGACGGCTGAAGTCTCTGAAAACAGGCGGGCCGCCGTCCGGACAGCCTCGCGGGCATCAGCGGCGGTCTCGTCGGCCCCGACCTGGGCGACCCGACCGGGGTCGTCGCTGAACACCCGCCCCCCGACCATGACCCGAACATCCGGGTTTTGCGACGCACCCCGCAGGCGACGGATCAGGGGGGGAAGCGGCTCGAGCCATTTCTCGTTGGCCATGGAGAAACCGATCAGATCGAACCGCTCCGTCTTGACCATATGCACCAGATCCTCGGACGTCGCATCGGGCATGCAGATCGTGCGCCAGCCTGACTGGCGAAAGAATTCGACGACCATGATAAGACCGAAGGAATGCTGGTCGCCGGGGGTCAGCGCGAACAGGGCCGTCCGGCCGTCGCCGCCGCCGTTTTCGACATGAACGCGGTCCGCGAACTCATAGACGATCTGCTGCAGCCGGCAGAGGCCCACCGTCACATCGGCGAAGGTACACAGATCATCTTCCCACATATCGCCCAGCAGCCTGGCGGAGGGTGAAAGCAGGTCGAAATAGATGGTCTCCACCGCGACGCCACGCCGCATCAGGAGCTCGATATGCTCCATCAGCGAACCGAGGTCCTCGACCATGGACTGGCGGGCAAATCGCTCAAGCTCGGCGGGGTCGATCACGCCCGTGTTCATGGGAATGACCTCGCTGCGGCCTGCGCCCTTATGGGCCGCCAGCAACCGGGGAATGATTTCCGCCTCGATCAGCTGGGCGAGAGCGATCGGCGACGGCTCTTCGATCAGCGGTCTGTCCGACCGTTTGAAGCGTAGCAGCTTGTCGGGCGCGTCCGTCGCAGGAACGCCGTGCTGTGATGTGCCCTCGGCACGATGAACGTAGGCCATCGACCCTCCTCCCCGGAGCATGATCTCTGACGTCCGGTGTGATCCCCATCCACCCGACGATGCGTTTCCTAATATCACCACCCGGCTGGGAGAGCCGGAACGGTTCATCTTACTTCGGGCCTAACCCCGGGCTGACCCGGTTGTGACGGTTTCCGAAGGGCTCCCTACGCACGTGAACAAATCCTCTCACATGCGACATTGGGTCCATCGTTAAGCCTGCGAGTCAAGCGCCCGTTCGGGACCCGAGTGTCAATCTGGATTTACGTCCAATCTATTTGACACACGCCTCGTAGCGGACCTAGATTTCGATATCGCCTCTATCGGGGGGCGACCCGGAGTCGGTCGATGGCATCGAGCGCAATCCACCAGTCAGACAACCACAACGCGCCGCACGGCGCGGCCGGGCGAGGCGTAAAAGCCATGCTGGACCGGCATTTCGGAGCCATGATCGATGCCGTCGCGCCCTGTCCCTGGACGGCGCATACCGGTGATCACAGCGTGGTCGCGAAGACGGCCGAACGTCCCCCGGCTGCCCCCCTCTACACGCCCGAGGAACGCGTCCGGCGCGACGCAACCGTCTGGACCCTGGTCCAGGGCCTCCTGGCCCCGGTGCAGTTTCTGGCGTTCGGAATCAGCCTGTTTCTGGTCCTGCGCTACCTTTCGACCGGCGAAGGGGCATGGATCGCGACCCTGTCGGTGCTGATCAAGACGGCGCTCCTCTACACAATCATGGTCACGGGCGCGATCTGGGAAAAGGTCGTGTTCGGCCGCTATCTTTTCGCCCCGGCCTTCTACTGGGAAGACGTCTTCTCGATGCTCGTTCTGGCGCTGCATACGGCCTATCTGGCCATGGTGCTGCTGAACCTGGGCACGCCGCGCGAGCAGTTGATCCTCGCCCTTGCCGCCTATGCGACCTATGTGATCAACGCTGGCCAGTTCATCTGGAAACTGCGCATGGCGCGCCTGGAAGCGCCGGCCAAAGACACGATGGCAGCCGCGTGAGCGAGGCGTTTGTCCTCGACAAGCCTGCGGCCGTCGGCGGCTGCGCCGATGTGCCGGTTCTGCGCGAACGGGGACAACGTGAGGTTTTCTGTGGATTAACCGGAATTGTCTGGCTGCATCGCAAGATGCAGGACGCCTTCTTCCTGGTCGTCGGCTCGCGCACCTGCGCCCATCTGATCCAGTCGGCCGCCGGGGTGATGATCTTCGCCGAGCCGCGATTCGCCACCGCCATCATGGAGGAGAAGGATCTCGCCGGCCTGACCGACACCAATGACGAGCTCGACCGGGTGGTCGACCGCCTGCTGGCGCGCCGCCCCGACATCAAGTTGCTGTTTCTCGTCGGCTCCTGCCCGTCAGAGGTCATCAAACTGGACCTCAGCCGCGCCGCTGGACGCCTGTCGGAAAAGCACAGCCCTGATGTCCGGGTGCTGAACTATTCCGGCAGCGGCATCGAGACGACCTTCACCCAGGGTGAGGATGCCTGCCTCGCGTCGCTGGTTCCGCAAATGGCCACGGCCCCGGCGGATGCCGAGACGAGCCTGCTGATCGTCGGTGCCCTGCCCGATGTGGTCGAGGACCAGTTCCGTCGCCTGTTCGCCGCCATGGGCATCGAACGCGTCGAGGCCCTGCCCGCCAGACGCATCGCCGACCTGCCGGCCGTCGGCCCCAACACCCGTTTCCTGCTGGCCCAGCCCTTCCTCGGCGACACCGCCCGGGCGCTGGAGGATCGCGGTGCGGTGCGTCTGGACGCCCTGTTCCCGTTCGGGGCCGAGGGCACGACCGACTGGCTTCACGCAGCCGCCCAGGCGTTCGGCGTCGACGAACTGAAGTTCCGCGCGGTCGTCGCCCCGGGCCGTGAACGCGCCGCCCGCGCCCTCGAGAAGGTCCGGCCCGCGCTGGAAGGCAAGTCGATCTTCTTCTTCCCGGACTCGCAGCTGGAAGTGCCGCTGGCCCGGTTCCTGTCGCGCGAGCTGGGCATGGTCCCGCTGGAAGTCGGCACCCCCTATCTGCACCGGCCCCACCTGTCGAAGGAACTGCCGCTACTGCCGTCGGACACCCGCCTGAGCGAAGGTCAGGATGTGGATCGTCAGCTGGACCGCTGCCGCCACGCCCGGCCCGACCTTTCGGTGTGCGGACTGGGCCTGGCCAATCCGCTGGAGATGGAAGGTTTGACGACCAAATGGTCGATCGAACTGGTGTTCTCGCCGGTGCACGGCTTCGACCAGGCGGCCGATCTGGCCGAGCTGTTCGCCCGCCCTCTGAACCGTCGTGACCGCCTGTCGGACGCCATCGTCCCGGCCCGGCCGACAGGGCGGGAGGCGGTCGCATGCAACTGACCGTCTGGACCTATGAAGGACCGCCGCACGTCGGTGCCATGCGGATCGCCACGGCGATGTCAGGTTTGCATTACGTCCTGCATGCGCCCCAGGGTGACACCTACGCCGACCTGCTGTTCACGATGATCGAGCGCCGCGGCACGCGCCCGCCGGTCACCTACACGACCTTCCAGGCTCGCGACCTGGGCACCGACACGGCCGAGCTGTTCAAGACCGCCGTCATCGACGCCCATGCGCGCTTCCAGCCCCAGGCCATGATCGTCGGTGCCTCCTGCACCGCCGAACTGATCCAGGACGATCCCGCCGGCATGGCCCTGGCCATCGGCCTTCCGATCCCGGTCATTCCGCTGGAACTGCCCAGCTACCAGAAGAAGGAAAACTGGGGCGCGGCCGAGACCTTCCGCCAGCTGGTCCGGCACCTGACCCAGGTCGTCGAGCGCAAGCCTATGGCCGGCCGTCGGCCGTCCTGCAACATTCTGGGGCCCACGGCACTGGGCTTTCGCCACCGCGACGACGTGGTCGAGATCACCCGGCTGCTGCAGCGGATCGGCGTCGACATCAATGTGACCGCCCCGCTGGGCGCGACGCCGGCCGACATCGCCCGCCTGGGTGCTGCAGACTTCAACGTGGTGCTCTACCCCGAGATCGCCGGCGAGGCCGCGCTCCAGCTGCACAAGATGTGCGGCCAGCCGTCGGTCAAGACCGTGCCGCTGGGCTATGGAGCGACGATCGACTTCATCAACGAGGTCTGCGCCCTGACCGGCCTCAACCCCTCCCCGGTTCTCGACGGCGTCCCGTCGCGGATGCCCTGGTGGTCGCGCTCGGTCGATTCGACCTATCTGACCGGAAAGCGCGTCTTCGTCTTCGGCGACGCCACCCACGTGATCGCCGCCGCCCGCGTGGCCTCCGAGGAGCTGGGCTTCGAGGTGGTCGGCATGGGCTGCTACAATCGCGAGTTCGCCCGCGAGGTCCGGGCCGCTGCCGCTGATCTCGGCCTGACCGCCCTGATCTCGGACGACTATCTGGAGGTCGAGGACGCCATCGCCGCGCTGCAGCCCGAACTGGTGCTGGGCTCGCAGATGGAGCGCCACATTGCCAAGCGGCTGCGCATCCCCTGCGCCGTCATCTCGGCCCCCTTCCACGTCCAGGACCACCCGGCCCGCTACTCGCCCCAGATGGGGTTCGAGGGGGCCAACGTCCTGTTCGACACCTGGGTCCACCCTCTGGTGATGGGCCTGGAAGAGCATCTGCTGCACATGTTCCGCGACGACTTCGAGTTTTCCGACGAAGCCGGTGCCTCGCACCTGGGAGGACATTCCGCACCCCAGCCACTCGCCCCTGCGCCGTTGGCCGCAGAGGCCCCGTCCCTCGCATCGACAGAGATCGGGACCGCCGCGTCCGAGATCGTCTGGGCCCACGATGCCGAGGCCGAACTGAGGAAGATCCCCTTTTTCGTGCGCGGCAAGGCCCGTCGCAACACGGAACGCTTCGCCGTCGAGCATGGTCTCGCGACGATCGGTGTCGAGACGTTGTACGATGCGAAATCACATTACAGCCGCTGATAACACGCACCCAGGTGAGGCGACGCCGGAGGTCCGGGTGGTCATCGTCACCCTGGACAATCACCTGGCCGGTGCGGTGGCCCAGGCCGAGACGGAACTGCGCCGGACCACCCCGAACCTGACCGTTGCGCTGCACGCCGCCTCGGAGTGGGGCAGCGATCCCGTCGCGCTGGGTGCCTGCATCGCCGACATCGCCACGGGCGACATCGTCATCGCCTCCATGCTGTTCGTCGACGACCACATCCAGATGGTCCTGCCGGCGCTGAAGGCCCGGAACGAAGCCTGCGACGCCATGGTCTGCATGATGTCGGCGGCCGAGGTCGTGAAGCTGACCAAGATGGGTCCTTACCGCATGGACGGTTCGACCAAGGGTCCGCTGGCCATGCTCAAGAAGCTGCGCGGCAATACCAAGGCGACCGGCGGCGTCCCAGGCGAGAAGCAGATGGCCATGCTGCGCCGGCTGCCCAAGATCCTGGCCTTCGTCCCGGGCACGGCCCAGGACGTGCGTGCCTATTTCCTGACCCTGCAATACTGGTTCGCCGGCTCGACCGAGAACATGGTCTCCATGGTTCGCTATCTGGTGGACCGCTACGCCGACGGCGAGCGCCGGTCTCTGCGCGGCAACATGAAGGCTGCAGCCCCGGTCGAATACCCCGAGGTCGGCGTCTATCACCCCCGCATGGACGGGCGGATGGCCGAGACGGTCACGGCCCTGCCGGCCCATGACGGCCGCAACGGCACGGTCGGGCTGATGATCCTGCGGTCCTATGTGCTCGCCGGCGACGCTGCCCACTATGATGGCGTGATCGAGGCCTTCGAAGCGCGCGGGGTCCGGGTCATTCCCGCCTTTGCCAACGGACTGGACGCCCGGCCGGCGATGGGTGCCCTGTTCATGAAGGACGGCCGCCCGACGGTGGACGCCATGGTCAACCTGACCGGCTTCTCGCTGGTCGGCGGGCCCGCCTACAACGACTCGGCCTCGGCCGCCGAGGTGCTCGCCAAGTTCGACGTCCCCTACGTTTCGGCCCATCCGCTGGAGTTCCAGTCGTTCCAGCAGTGGAGCACGGGCGACCAGGGTCTGCTGCCACTGGAGGCCACAATGATGGTCTCCATCCCGGAACTGGACGGCGGTATCGCGCCGGTGATGTTCGGTGGCCGGACGGACGGCTCGGGCGAGCCCTGTACCGGCTGCACGCGCCGCTGCACCTTCCCGGGCCAGGACGCAAAGTCGATGGTCGCCTGCCCCGAGCGTGCCGAGAGCCTGGCCCGGCGGGTCGATAAGATGATCGCCCTGCGCCGTTCGGCCCGCGCCGACCGCAAGATCGCCGCCGTGCTGTTCAACTTCCCGCCCAACGCCGGTGCCGCCGGTACGGCCGCACAGATGTCGGTCTGGGCCAGCCTGCACAAGACGCTGATCCGCCTGGCCGCCGAGGGCTATACGGTCGAGGTTCCCGAGAGCGTCGACGCGCTGCGCGAAAAGCTGCTGGAGGGCAACGCAAGCCGCTACGGCACGGACGGCAACGTCCATGTCCGCATCCCCGCCAATGAGCATGTCTTGCGCGAGCGCTGGCTGGCGGACATCGAGGCGGTGTGGGGCCCTTCGCCCGGCAAGTCGCTGGCCAATGGCTCCTCGATTTTCGTGCTGGGGGCCGAGTTCGGCAATGTCTTCGTCGGCCTGCAGCCCCCCTTCGGCATCGAGGGCGATCCGATGCGGCTGATGTTCGAGGGCACCTTCGCCCCGACCCACGCCTTCAGCGCCTTCTACCGCTGGATCCGCGAGGACTTCGGAGCCCATGCCGTGCTGCATTTCGGGACCCACGGCGCGCTGGAATTCATGCCCGGCAAACAGACCGGCCTTTCGGAGGCCTGCTGGCCCGACCGTCTGATCGGCGACGTGCCGAATCTGTATCTCTATGCCGCCAACAACCCGTCGGAAGGTATGATCGCCAAGCGGCGCTCCAACGCGACCCTGATCAGCTACATCACCCCGCCGATCAACGACGCTGGACTTTACAAGGGTCTCCTGGACCTGAAGGCGCTGGTCGAGCGCTGGCGCGGGACCGAGGTCGAGGCCTCGGCCGAGCGGGCCCAGCTGGCCCCCATGATCTTCAAGGCGGCAGAGACCCTTCATATCGATCTGGTCGACGGGACCGAGGACGCCCGCGTCGGTGCCCTGATCCTGACGCTTCAGGAGCTGGAGCAGACCCTGATCCCCAACGGCCTGCACGTGCTGGGCGAGGTCTTCACGCGCGACGAACGCATCGACCTGCTGCTGGCCGTCGCCGAAGCGCGCGAGGGACCCAAGCCCGGCCGCGAGGCCGTCCAGGCCCTGGTCGACGGTGCCGACGCCCGCACCGCCCTGGGCATCAGCGGCGTGGCATCTGACACCGCCGGCATCGAACTGTTCCGCCATCTGCACGCGACCAACGTCTCGCTTTCCACCAACCCCGAGATGGAGGCTCTGGTCGCGGCGCTGGACGGCGGCTACGTCATGCCGTCGCCGGGCGGGGACCTGCTGCGGACGCCCGAGATGCTGCCGACGGGCCGCAACATCCACGGCTTCGATCCCTTCCGTATCCCGTCCGCCTATGCCGTCGCCGACGGCATGCGCCAGGCTGACCGGCTGCTGGCCAAGCACCATGAAGAAACCGGCAACCTGCCGGAATCCATGGCCATCGTGCTGTGGGGCACCGACAATCTGAAGTCCGAAGGCGGACCGATCGCCCAGGCCATGGCCCTGATGGGGGCCCGCCCGCGCTTCGACGGCTACGGCCGCCTGTGCGGGGCCGAACTGGTGCCGCTGGAGGAACTGGGCCGTCCACGCATTGATGTGGTCGCCACCGTCTCCGGCATCTTCCGCGACCTGCTGCCGCTGCAGACCAAGATGCTGGCGGACGCCGCATGGCTGGCTGCCACCGCCGATGAATCGATTGAGCAGAACTTCGTGCGCAAGCGGGCCCTCGAGCACCAGGCCAAGTTGGGCTGCGACATGGAGACAGCGTCGCTGCGCGTCTTCTCCAACGCCGAGGGGGCCTACGGCGCCTCGGTCAACTCCCTGATCGATTCGGGGGCATGGACCGATGAGAGCGAACTGGCCGATGCCTTCGAGGCCCGCAAGGGCTTCGCCTATGGCCGCTCCGGCAAGCCGGTGCAGCAGATGAAGCTGCTGAACAGCGTCATGGCCGGGATCGACCTCGCCTATCAGAACCTCGACTCGGTCGATCTGGGCGTCACCACCATCGACCACTACGTCGATACCCTCGGCGGCGTGGCCAAGTCGGTCGAGCGCGCCAGAGGCAAGGCCGCCCCGGTCTACATCGGCGACCAGACGCAGGGCGAGGGCAAGGTCCGCACCCTGGCCGAACAGGTCACCCTGGAAAGCCGCACTCGCGTCCTGAACCCGCGCTGGTTCGAAGGTCAGCTGAAGCACGGAGCGGAAGGCGTCCGCGCCATCGAGGCCCAGGTAACCAATACGCTCGGCTGGTCCGCGACGACCGGCGACGTCCAGCCCTGGGTCTACAAGGAGATCAGCGAGACCTTCGTGCTGGATGCCGAGATGCGGGACCGCATGGCCAAGCTGAACCCGAAGGCGTCGGCCCGGATGGCCAACCGCCTGCTGGAAGCGTCGGACCGCAACTACTGGGCCCCCGACGCAGCGACCCTGCAGGCCCTGCGCGACGCAGCCGACGAACTTGAAGACCGCCTCGAAGGGCTCACGCCCGCTGCGGCGGCGTGAGGACCAGGGACCGCTTATGACCATCACCCTCGAAATGCCCCAGACCCTGAAGCGTCGTCCCCCGGACGGTGCCGGATCAGTCCAGGTCGAGATGGACCCGACGCTGAACATCGGTACGGCCAAGGTCTTTGCCGTCTATGGCAAGGGCGGCATCGGCAAGTCGACGACGTCGTCCAACCTGTCGGCAGCCTTCTCGCTGATGGGCAAGCGGGTGCTGCAGATCGGCTGCGATCCCAAGCACGACAGCACCTTCACGCTGACCAAGCGATTGGTCCCGACCGTCATCGACGTGCTGGAGACCGTGGATTTCCACTCCGAGGAACTGCGCCCCGAGGACTATGTCTATGAGGGCTTCAACGGCGTGCGCTGCGTCGAGGCGGGCGGACCGCCGGCCGGCACAGGCTGCGGCGGCTATGTCGTGGGCCAGACCGTCAAGCTTCTGAAGGAACACCACCTGCTGGAAGACACCGACGTGGTGATCTTCGACGTGCTGGGTGACGTGGTCTGCGGCGGTTTCGCCGCTCCCCTGCAGCATGCCGAACGGGCGCTGGTGGTCACCGCCAACGACTTCGACAGCATCTTCGCGATGAACCGTATCGTCGCGGCCATCAAGGCCAAGTCCAAGAACTACAGCGTCCGTCTGGGCGGGGTGATCGCCAACCGCTCCACCAACACCGACGAGATCGATCGTTTCAACGCGGCCATCGGCCTGGAGCGCATCGCCCACTTCCCCGACCTGGACGAAATCCGTCGCAGCCGGCTGAAGAAGTCGGTCGTGTTCGAGATGGAGGGCTCTCCGGAGCTGGAGGCCGCCAAGGCCGAATACATGAGCCTGGCCGCCAAGCTGTGGATCGGCACGACGCCGATCGACGCCATGCCGATGAAGGATCGCGAGATCTTCGACTTCCTGGGATTCGACTCATGACCACGACCTTCGACACTCCCAAGCCGTCCGGCACGACGGCCACCTGGGACCAGTATCGCGGCCGTCTGGAAGAATATTTCGACCGCACGGCGCTGGACGCCTGGGCCCAGCTGACGTCGGACGCGCCGGTCTCGGGGATCCGCGCCACTGTCCGCGCCGGTCGCGACGAAATGCGCAACGTCCTGTTGTCGTGGATGGCCGAGGACATGACCGGCCTGCGCGTGCTCGACGCAGGCTGCGGCACCGGTGCCCTGGCGGTTGAGGCTGCGCGGCGCGGTGCTGACGTGGTCGCGATCGATGTGTCGGCCAGTCTGGTGAATATCGCGCGTGAGCGGATGCCGGCCGGTCTGAACGGTTCCATCGACTGGCGCGCGGGCGACATGATGTCCCCCGACCTCGGCGACTTCGACCATGTCGTCGCCATGGACAGCCTGATCCACTACCGGACCGACGACATCGTCGCTGTGCTTGAGGCCCTGTCGGCCCGCACCCGCCGTTCGGTGATCTTCACCGTGACGCCGCGCACCCCGGCGCTGATGCTGATGCTGACGATGGGCAAGGTGTTCCCGCGAGCCGACCGGGCACCCGCCATCGCCCCGGCGAAGCTGGACGCCCTGGCCCTGCGCCTTTCGGCCCTGTCGGGCCGTTCGGTCGGCCGCAGCCGCCGCGTCCAGGGCGGCTTCTACACCTCCCAGGCCATGGAGCTGCTCAGGTGCTGAACGAGCTGCTGGAGCAGATGGCGGCCGAGAGCCGGGCGCGGATGGTCGAGAGCAAGGCGCGCTGGGCGCAATTTGCGACGGCCTGCCTGCCGTTCGCCGACGCCGCCACGACCGAGTTGCCGCTCGGCCGTCTGCTGCGGCTGTCGCTGTTCCAGGTCTCGGTCGGCATGACCTTAGTCCTGCTGACCGGCACCCTGAACCGTGTCATGATCGTTGAGATGAACGTCCCGGCCGTACTGGTCGCGGCCATGGTCGCCCTGCCCTTCCTGTTCGCGCCTCTCCGCGCCCTGATCGGCCACCGGTCGGACACCCATCGCTCTCACCTCGGCTGGCGGCGCGGCCCCTATATCTGGTTCGGCAGCCTGATGCAGTTCGGCGGGCTGGCCATCATGCCGTTCGCCATCCTGATCAGCGGCGGACAGGGCGTCGGCCCGGTCTGGGTCGGCCATGTCGCGGCCATGGTCGCCTTTCTGCTGACCGGCGCGGGCGTGCACACGGTCCAGACGGCGGGCCTGGCCCTGGCCAACGACCTCGCGCCCGAGCAAGCGCGTCCCCGGGTCGTCGCCCTGCTTTACGTCATGTTGCTGGTCGGGATGCTGATTTCCGGACTCGCCATGGGCGCGATGCTGGTCGATTTTGAGGATGTCAAGCTGATCGGTGTGGTCCAGGGTGCCGCAGTGCTCGCCTTGGTGCTCAACATGGTCGCCCTGTGGAAACAGGAAGCCCAGGACCTCGTCCTGACGGCCTTTGACAAGCCGCGGACGGAGTTCAGACAGGCCTGGGCCGAGTTCTCCGCAGGGGGTCGCGCCAGCCGCCTGCTGGTCGCAGTCGGCCTCGGTGCCGCAGCGTTCAGCATGCAGGACGTGCTGCTGGAGCCCTATGGCGGCGAAATCCTCGGCATGTCGGTCGGACAGACTACCTCCCTGACCGCACTGTGGGCCGCCGGAACCCTCGCCGGCCTCGCCTATGCCGCCCGCCGGCTGGCCAGGGGCGGCGAGCCGCATCGCCTCGCGGGCCACGGCCTGATGTGGGGTGTGCTCGCCTTCACAGCCGTCATCTGCGGCGGGGCCTTCCCCTCGACCCTGCTGTTCTGCGCCGGCGTGGTGCTGATCGGACTGGGCGGCGGAATGTTCTCGGTCGGTACCCTGACCTCCGCCATGGCCCTGGCCCGCAACGGCAAGTCGGGCATTGCGCTCGGTGCCTGGGGCGCGGTTCAGGCGACGGCCGTGGGCCTGGCCATCTTTGTCGGCGGCGGCCTGCGCGATGTCGTCGCGGGCCTGTCCGAGGCCGGACTGCTGGGCTCGGCCCTGTCCACGCCTGCGGCCGCCTACGGCATCGTTTACCACCTCGAGATCGGCCTGTTGTTCGCCGCCCTCATCGCGATCGGGCCGCTCGCCCGGTACGCGCCCGCCGCCGCTCCCCTACCCCCCAAGTTCGGCCTCGCCGATCTTCCCGCCTGACCCCGGTCCAAAAGGAACCCCTGAGATGGACAGTCCCACCCTTTTTGGTGATTTCGATACGACAGAGCTCCTGCTCTACGCCTTCTTCGCCTTCTTCGCAGGCCTCGTCATTTATCTGCGTCGCGAGGACCGCCGGGAGGGCTATCCGCTGGAGGACGACGTCACCGGCCGGAAGGAACCTCTCGGCGGCCTGTTGTTCACCGCCAGGCCCAAAACCTTCCTGCTGCCTCACGGCCACGGCACGCGGACCGTACCCAACTTCCAGCGGGACGAGCGGACCATAGCCGCGCGTCGCAGCGCCCCGATGGACGGTTCCCCGATCGAGCCAACCGGCAATCCGCTGCTGGACGGGGTCGGGCCCGGTGCATGGGCCGAGCGTCCGGACTATCCCGATCTGACGCTGGAGGGCGCGCCCCGGATCGTACCGATCCGCGTCGCCCACGACTTCCACGTGAGCCCTGAGGACACGGATCCGCGCGGCCTGCCGGTTATCGGCCTGGACGGGGTCAAGGCCGGCACGGTCAGCGACCTGTGGATTGATCGCTCCGAATGCCTGATCCGATACATCGAGGTCGCCCTGGATGGCGGGACCGGCCGCAAGGTCCTTCTGCCCATGACGATGGCCATCGTCGGGGCCCGCGGCGTGAAGGTTCGCGCCATCACCGGGGCCCAGTTCGCCGACGTGCCGGTCACCGCCAGCCCCAGCCAGGTCACCCTGCTCGAGGAAGAGAAAGTGGTCGGCTACTATGGCGGCGGCCATCTGTATGCGACGCGCGACCGTCAGGAGCCCATGCTGTGAGCGAGCATGCAGGAGAACCCATCCGCGGCCTGCCCGGCCATCTGCCGGCGGGCGAGCACATTCTGTGGCAGGGGGCGCCGGACTGGCGCACCCTGGCCCGCTCGGCGCTCAAGGCCCATTGGATCGCCGGCTATTTCGGTGTCCTGACGGTGTGGAACGTCGCCAGCCAGCTCGCCTCCGGTTCCTCGGTGGCTACGGTGCTGGGCAACGCCGCCCTGACCCTGACGGTCGGGTCGATCGCCGTCGGCCTGCTGGTGCTCTACGCCTGGCTCAGCGCCCGCACGACGGTCTACACCCTGACCAACAAGCGGTTCGTGCTGCGCCACGGCGTGGCCCTGTCGAAATGTTTCAACATCCCCTATCCGACCATCGCCTCGGCGCGTCTGAAGGTCGATGCGAATGGTGTGGGCGATATCCCGCTCGGTCTGGCCGACGGCTACAAGGTCGCCTATCCACATCTCTGGCCGCATGTGCGTCCGTGGCGTTTCGTCACGCCCGAGCCGATGTTGCGGTCCCTGCCCGAAGCCGCCACGGTCGCCGAACTGATCAGCAGCCAGCTCCAGTCCACTGCCCGGGCTGCTGACAAGCCCTTCGTCGCCGAGCCGCCCCGCGCGGCCGCTGCCGAAACCCCGACCCGCAAGCGCCGTCCCGGCGGCCAGCCCGCCGCAGCCTGAAGGATCCAATCCGATGTCCGCCGATCATCACGAGCAAATGCCAAGACTGCCGCTGTTCGCGGCCATCAGCCTGGTCCTGGTCTCCATTGTGGCGGTCGGCGTGCACAGGATCGGCCTCCTCAACTCGCCCCCCGCCGCCGAGGTGCGCGCAGCCACGCCCACGTTGAGCGAGGATCTCAGGTTCTTCGATGAGGCGGACGGCGCGGTCAGGGTAACGGTCTCGGGCGGCGAGGACCGGGTCATCCCGACCGCTTCGGGCGGTTTCGTGCGGGGCATCCTGCGCAGCTTGGTCCGCGAGCGCCGCGCCCAGGGCCTGGGATCCGAACAAGCCTTCCGGGTCACCCAGTGGTCTGACGGCGCGGTCACGATCCAGGACCTGGCCACCGGCCGGACGCTGAACCTGAACGCCTTCGGCCCCACTAACCGCCACGACTTCATCACCCTGATCGCGCCTCCCGGAACGGTCGCTCCCGACCCGCGGGCGATCGCATGAGCCGCTTCGTCCAGATGCCCTGCACCGTCGAGGTCGAGCATTCCGACGAAAGCCTGCATGCCCACGTGGCGCTGGACGGCGATCCCGTGATCCGCCCGGGCGACGAGGTGCAGGTGCATGGCGATCCCATCCATGTCGCCTTCGGTGAACGCCGCACCTTCCGTCGCATGGCGACCCTGCGCCGCGCCTCCTTCCTGGAGCGCGCCTGGACCCGGTTCACAGCCGGTTTCGAACTGTCAGAACTCTACGAAGTCAGCTTCACGCCCCGGAGAACCCTGTGACCGCCGTCCCGTTCGAACCCTATGAAGAGACCCCCGGCCTGACCGCCCTGCGCCGCGACGCCGCGCGCAATGCCTCCCGGTCCGCCGAGTCCACGGCGCTTGCGACCCAGGACACGGTGCTGAGCCCGCGCTTCTACACCACCGATTTCGCCGCCATGGACCGGATTGACGTGTCCCCGGTCCGGGCTCAGTGGGACGCTCTGATGGCCGAGATGGCCGCAGACTATAACAAGGACCACTTCAAGCGCGACGCCGCCTTCGAGGGGGCGATCGAGAGCCTGCCCGAGGACCTGCGCAAGGAGTTCGTGGACTTCCTGGTGTCGTCGCTGACGTCGGAGTTTTCCGGCTGCGTCCTCTATGCCGAGATTGCCAAACGCGTGACCAACCCCGACATCCGCGCCCTGTTTAAATACATGAGCCGCGACGAGGCCCGCCACGCCGGTTTCATCAACGACACGCTCAAAGACGCCAGGATCGGCGTGGACCTGAGCTTCCTGACCAAGGTCAAGAAATACACTCACTTCAAGCCCAAGTTCATTTTCTACGCCGTCTATCTGTCGGAGAAGATCGGCTACGCTCGCTACATTGCCATTTACCGGCATCTGCAGAACCATCCGGACAAGCGGTTCCACCCGATCTTCAAATGGTTCGAGAAATGGTGCAACGACGAGTTCCGCCACGGCGAGGCCTTCGCCCTGCTGATGCGGACGGATCCCAGGCTGCTGACGGGCGGCAATGTCTGGTGGATCCGGTTCTTCCTGCTGTCCGTCTATGCGACCATGTATGTGCGCGACCACATGCGTCCCGCCTTTCACAAGGCCCTGGGCGTCGACATTACCGACTATGATTACGAGGTCTTCCGCATCACCTCGGAGATCTCGAAACAGGTCTATCCGGTCGTGCTGCGGACCGACGACCCCCGCTTTCGCGCCGGTATGGAGCGGTTGCGCCTGACCAGTGACGCGATGGGCGACGCCAAGGCGGCGGGTGGGCTGTTCAGCGGCGTGAAGCGGTTCGGCCTTGCGCTCAAGGCCGGGGCGACGCTGGCGGGGCTCTATTTCCTGCCGGTCGACAGGAACACACCGCCCGAGAATATCCGCCTCGAGCCGATCTGGTAGCCATGTCCGCCTTCGCCCAGCCCCTTTTGATCGCAGCCGTGCTGTGGTGGTTCTCAACCGGAGCCATACTGTGGCTGGTGCGGCGGCCGCAGGCCACCTTCGGCTGGAGCCTGGGCGTCTATGCCGTCGTCGCCGCTGCGGCGACGGTAGGCCTGATGATCACCTCCCGCGACGCCAGCGTGACCGGTGCCTATGTCGCCTTCGGCTGCGCCCTGACGGTGTGGGGCTGGCACGAGATGGGCTTCCTGATGGGCAAGCTGACCGGCCCGCGGCGCACGGCCTGCCCGTTCGGCGCGACGGGCTGGCGCCGGTTCACCGTGTCGGCCGAGACGGTCATCCATCACGAGATCGCCCTGGCGCTGACCGCGCTTCTGTTCGTCGCCCTGACCTGGGGTCAGCCAAACCAGACCGGGACCCTGACCTTCCTTTTGCTGCTCGGCATGCGGCTGTCGACCAAGCTCAACATCTTCCTCGGCGTGCCCAATCCGCCGGTCACCTTCCTGCCCCGGGGCCTGGCCTACCTGCAGAGCTATTTCCGCCGCGCGCGGTTCAACGCCCTGTTCCCGGTCTCGCTGGCCCTGTCGATCGTGGTGACTCTCCTGCTCGGCGACGCCGCCCTTTCGACCGAAGGCGGTGCCCAGGCGGGCTTCGCCCTCATGTTCATGCTCGCGGCCCTGGGCCTGCTGGAGCATGGCTTCCTGATGCTGCCCTCGCCCGACCGCGCCCTGTGGGGCTGGGCGCTGGGACGACCCAAGCCGGCCGTGCAGGTCGCCCTCGCGGCGACCGGGGAACGCGACCAGTGATCAACGCAAAGACAGAAAAGACCCGGGGGAAGAACCGCCATGAATTATGAAGCCTTTTTCGAGAGCGAGCTCGAGACCCTGCGCGACGCCGGCAACTACCGCGTCTTCGCCGACATCGAACGCAAGCGCGGCAGCTTTCCGAAGGCTAAAAAGCATGGCGATGGGCCCGATGAAGTTACCGTCTGGTGTTCAAACGACTACCTCGGCATGGGCCAGAGCGCCCACGTCCTGAACGCCATGCACGAGGCGCTGGACAGCTGCGGCGCCGGGGCCGGCGGCACCCGCAACATTTCGGGCACCAACCACCACCATGTCCTGCTCGAGCGCGAACTGGCCGACCTGCACGGCAAGGAAGCGGCCCTTCTGTTCACATCCGGCTATGTGTCGAACTGGGCAGCGCTGGGCACCTTGGCCGCACGCTTGCCCAACTGCGTGGTCCTGTCTGACGCCTGCAACCATGCCTCAATGATCGAGGGCATCCGCCACAGCCGCGCCGAGCGCCAGATCTTCCGCCACAACGACCCGGCGCACCTGGACGAACTGCTCTCCCGGATCGACCCGTCGCGGCCCAAACTGGTCGCCTTCGAGAGCGTCTATTCGATGGACGGTGACATCGGCCCGATCCGCGAGATCGTCGAGGTCGCTGAACGGCACGGTGCCATGACCTATCTGGATGAAGTCCACGGCGTCGGCCTGTACGGGCCGCGCGGCGGCGGCGTCGCCGAACGCGAAGGGCTGATGGACCGGATCACGGTGATCGAGGGGACATTGGGCAAGGCCTTCGGCGTCATGGGCGGCTATATCGCCGCCTCCGCCAACCTCTGCGATTTTGTGCGCAGTTTCGCCTCGGGGTTCATCTTCACCACCGCCCTGCCCCCGGCCGTGGCCGCGGGTGCCACCGCCAGCGTTCGCCACCTCAAGGCGTCCGAGATGGAGCGCGCCCGGCATCAGGATCGCGTGGCCCGGGTACGCGCCCGGCTGGACATCGCCGGCATTCCGCACCTGCCCAACGACAGCCACATCATCCCGGTGATGGTCGGCGACCCGCACAAGTGCAAGATGATCTCGGACTGGCTGATGGACAACCACGGCATCTACGTCCAGCCGATCAACTATCCGACCGTGCCGCTTGGGACCGAGCGGCTGCGGATCACGCCGTCGCCCGTCCACGATGACGGTGACATCGACCGGCTGATCGACGCCCTGTCGGAAATCTGGAGCCACTGCGCGCTCGCCCGCACCGCCGTCGCTGCCTGATTTCATGGCTGAATCCGGCCTGCGGGCATGAAGACGGTCATGCTGGTCGGGCTTGTTCTACTGGGTCTCACGCTCGTGGCACTGGGCCTTTGGCTCTATGCACCCGACAAGTCCCGGTCAGATCTGGAACCGCTTTATCTGGCGAGGACCGGCGACATGATTGAGGTCGGCGGCACGCGATTGCATGTGCGGGACACCGGGCCGCGCGACGCCCCGGCGGTCATCCTGTTGCACGGCTTCGGGGCCAGTCTGCACACCTGGGAGCCTTGGGCCGAAGGGCTGGATGACGACCTGCGCGTCATTCGCCTCGACCTGCCGGGGTCGGGTCTGTCGCCTCCCGATCCGGCGGATGACTATACCGACGCCCATGTCACCGCCCTGCTGCTGGCGATGATGGACCAGTTGGGTGTCGAGCGTGCGTCCATGGTCGGAAACTCGATCGGCGGGCGACTGGCCTGGACGATGGCGGCCGAGCATCCGGACAGGATTGATCGACTCGTGCTGATCTCACCCGACGGCTTCGCCAGCCCCGGCTTCGAGTACGGCAAGGCCCCGGACGTGCCCTTCATCATGGGGCTGATGCGCTACACCCTCCCACGCGGCATGCTGAAGTCGAACATCGCCGTCGGCTATGCGGACGCCGCAGCCCTGACCGAGCCGACCGTGACCCGCTATCGCGACCTGATGCTGGCCCCCGGCGCCCGCCAGGCGATGCTGGACCGGATGGAACAGACGGTGCTGCGCGATCCCGTCCCGCTGCTGCAGCGGATCCAGGCCCCTGTCCTGTTGGTATGGGGCGAGCAGGACGCGATGATCCCGGTTGCCAATGCGGAGGACTATCTGCGCAATTTGACGGATGTCCGACAGGTCACCTTCCCCGATCTGGGCCACCTGCCCCAGGAAGAGGCCCCCGCCCGCTCGCTTCCGCCGGTCCGGGATTTCCTGCTGGCGATCCCGCCCGCGACCTGAGCGATCACCAAGGCGTGAGCGGCCGGCGGTGGCGTGGGCCTGTGCGGTGGCCTAGCTTCGGTAACCTCTTCCGTTCCCGTTCGTAACTACACCCGAGATTTCGCCCGAGCACCAAGGCCATCCCCGCACCCCGGAGCCCGCCATGTCCAGCGTACAAGTCACCCCCCATCCGACCGCCGCCCCCGGCGTTCGCCGGATCACCGACGCCGACCTGAACTGGGCCCTGTCGGAGGGCTGGAAGGATTTCAACGCCAAGCGCGGCGACATTCTGGTGCTGGCGGTGCTCTATCCGTTGCTGGGGCTGATGACGGCGGTTCTCGCCCTCAATGACCGGCTGCTTCCCGTGTTCTTTCCGTTGGTGGCGGGACTTTCGGTCATGGGTCCGGCCGTTGCGGCCGGCTTCTATGAGATCGCACGCCGACGCGGCCTGGGCATCAGCTCCAGCTGGCGTCATTTCTTCGATCCCCTGCGGGGTCGCAGCCGCACGCCGCTGGTGATGCTGACCCTCATGTCGCTGGTCCTGTTCGGAGCCTGGGTTGCCGCCGCCTGGATCATCTACCAGACCACGCTGGCGCAGGTCGGACCCATGACGATCGCCGGCGGGTTCGAGCAGCTGTTTTCCACGCCGGAAGGCTGGACCATGGTCATCGTCGGCAATCTGGTCGGGGCGGGCTTCGCGGTGCTGACCGTGTTCCTGACGCTGGTGTCATTCCCGATGGTCGTTGATCGTCCGGTCGACGCGGGGACGGCGGTCGGAGCCTCCATGCGGGCGGTGGGTCGCAATCTGCCCACTGTGGCCTCGTGGGGCCTGCGCGTCGCAGGCCTCCTGCTGCTGGGATCCCTGCCGCTGTTCATCGGACTTGCCGTGGTGCTGCCGGTGCTGGGGTATGCCACCTGGCATCTCTACACCCGCATGGTCGAGCGTTAGAGGCCCCAGGCTCCCGGCGACGCGGGCGGATCAGACCCCGCGCCAGTCCCGCCACCAGGCGACGAAACGGCCGAGACCCTCAGCGAGGGCGACCTTCGGGGCATAGCCCGTCAGGGCGTGCAGCTTGATCACATCGGCATAGGTGGCAGTGACGTCGCCGGCCTGCATCGGCCGCATGACCTTGACCGCCTCGCGCCCCAGGGCCGCCTCGAGGGTGGCGATCATCTCCATCAGGCCCACCGGGCTGGAATCACCGATATTGTAGACCTCATGTCCGCCCCGGGCCGGGGGATGGTCCAGCACGCCGATCACCCCGTCGACGATGTCGTCGATGAAGGTGAAGTCCCGCGCCATCCGGCCCTCACCGTAGACTTCAATCGGCTCACCCCGCATGATCTTCTCGGTAAAGCCAAAATAAGCCATGTCCGGCCGCCCCATCGGCCCGTAGACGGTGAAGAACCGCAGGCCGGACTGGGGAAAGCCATAGAGCGAGGCATAGCTCTGGCTCATCAGTTCGCACGATCGCTTGGTGGCGGCATACAGCGAGACCGGACTGACGGTCGGATCGTCTTCGCGGAACCCCCCCGACCCATCCTGTCCCGCCAGCGGCCGGTCGCCATAGACCGAACTGGATGAGGCATAGACCAGATGCTCGACCCCGCCGTGGCGGCAGGCTTCGAGCATCGACAGGTGGCCCTGAAGGTTGGACCTCTCATAGGCGAAGGGGTTTTCGATCGAGTATCGCACGCCCGCCTGGGCGGCGAGGTGGACGACCCGGCGCGCGCCCGAGGACTGAACCAGCCCGGCCATGGCGGGCGCATCCGCTATGTCGCCGCGAACCATGCGAAACCCGGGATGGACGGCCAGCCGGGAGGCCCGCAGGTCCTTCAGCGCAACGTCATAATAGGCATTGAAATCATCGACCCCGATGACTGTCTCGCCGCGCTGCAGCAGCCGCTCGGCCACATGCATGCCGACGAAGCCCGCCGCCCCGGTGACGACGATCGGCCCCGACGCCCCGGCGCT
>JBBSCK010000011.1:0-32814 GCA_038250335.1 Caulobacterales bacterium | reverse complement strand
CTGAAGCCGATGACGGGGCCGGGCTACGTCACGCTCTGGATCGCCCAGGACTATTATTGCGGCGGGGCCTATCCGGCCACCAGCCAGACCGCCCTGACCTATGACCTTGCGACAGGCCAGCGCATCGACTGGGTGGCCGCGCTGCCCGGACTGGGCCTGACGACCGACAGCCCGGAAGGCCTGCCCGAAGGCTATGTTCTCAACCTGCGCTCTGCGGCGCTCGCAGTGTGGTACGGGGCCAGGATGATGGCCAATCCCGATGCGGAATGGGTGGAACAGTGCCGGTCCGTCTTCGAGATCGAGCGGCTGGCGGAGACGGGGTTCAGGATCTGGGCGGACGCAGAGAATGGCGGCGTATCGGTTTCGCCGGACTTCCCCCATGTCACCCAGGCCTGTGCAGATTCGGCGACCATGACAGCGGCAGACCTGGGCCGCTTCAATGCCGATCCCGCACTGCTCGAAGCCATTGCGGTGGCCCGGGCGGCGGGCAACTGGGCCCCGAAAGAAACGCCGGAAAGCGACGCGGCCTGATGAACCTCGGCACCCCTCTTTCGGACACCGCTGTGCGGGTGATGCTGCTGGGCGGCGGCGAACTCGGCAAGGAGGTCGCCATCGAACTGCAGCGGCTGGGCGTCGAGGTGGTGGTGGTCGACCGCTATGCCAACGCCCCGGCCATGCAGGTGGCGCATCGCAGCCATGTCATCCCGATGACCGATCCGCACCTGCTGAACGGCGTGATCATGGCCGAGGCCCCGCACATCATCGTGCCCGAGATCGAGGCGATCGCCACGGACGTCCTCGCAGCCATCGAGGCGGCAGGCCTGGCGAGGGTCATCCCCACCGCAAGGGCGACACAACTGACCATGAACCGCGAGGGCATCCGCCGGCTGGCGGCCGAGGACCTGGGCCTGCCGACCAGTCCCTATGCGTTCGCCGGATCGGCGGCCGAACTGGCGGAGGCGGCGCACCGCATCGGCCTGCCCGTCTTCGTCAAACCGGTCATGTCCTCGTCCGGCAAGGGCCAGTCCATGATCGACGCCCTGGAAGATGCGGCCAATGCCTGGGCCTATGCGCAGTCGGGGGGCCGGGTCGAGACGACAAGGGTCATTGTCGAAGGGCGGATCGACTTCGATTTCGAGATCACCCTGCTGACGGTGCGGTCGATGCGTGACGGGGCGGTGGTCACCGACTTCTGCGCCCCGATCGGCCACCGTCAGGTCAAGGGCGACTATGTCGAGAGCTGGCAGCCCCAGACCATGAGCCCGGCGGCCCTGGCTTCAGCCCGGGACATCGGGCTCAGGGTGACCGAGGCACTGGGCGGGCTCGGCGTGTTCGGCGTCGAACTGTTCGTGAAGGGCGACCAGGTCTGGTTCTCGGAGGTCTCGCCAAGGCCGCACGACACGGGGCTTGTGACCCTGGCGACCCAGACGATGAGCGAGTTTGCCCTCCATGCGCGGGCGATCCTTGGCCTGCCCGTCGATGTCAGCCAGCGCGACATCGGGGCCAGCGCCGTCATCTACGGCGGCATCGACGCTGCCGGGATCGTCTTCGAGGGCGTGGCCGAAGCCCTGAGCGTCCCGACCGCCGACCTGCGGCTGTTCGGCAAGCCCGAGAGCTATGAGCGACGGCGAATGGGCGTGGCGACCGCGCGCGGCGACACAACCGATCAGGCGCGGGAACGGGCGACGTTGGCGGCCAGCCGGGTGCGCCCGGTCAGAGGCTAGGCCGCCGCGCCGCCGCCCGGGCGCGCTGGTCTTCAGGGGCCAGAGCCAGCGCGGCCACCGCCGCCTCCAGCGCCGGATCGCGGCCCGACCGGCGGTCTTCCGCAGAGCGCGCGACCAGAATATCGGGCGTAACCCCGCGTTTTTCCAGCCGCACGCCGCCCGAGGTCACATAGTCGGCGCGGCTGAGGGTGAGACGCCCTCCGTCCGGCAATGGACTGTCCTGGGAAATCAGCACGGCCCCGGCCGTGGGCTCGCCCACTACCAGGGCGCGCCCGGCCTCCTGAAGCGCAGCGGGCGTCAGTTCGGCGGCGCTGCGGCTGGTCGCGTCGACCAGCAGGGCGACGTCGTTGGCCACCGGCCCGACCAGCCCACCGCAGCCCGGCATGACCGTCAGGGGGATCGGGCGGCCGGTGCGGGAGATGCGCGTCGCCCATTCCTGATGGACGGGCAGGAAGCACGACAGGGCCGCATCCGCCTCCAGCAGCAGGCCGCCGGGATTGCCACGCAGGTCCAGGATCACATCGGTCTCGGGCGAGGCCTCGACCAGCCGCTCTCCCAGCCAGCGACCCAGACCCCGTTCGAAGCCTTCGATCCGGAGCACGACGACGCCAGGCCGGGACCTGTCCGCGCTGAAGGCCGGGATCGGGTCCATCACCCGAGGTATCACCGTGACCCGGCGCAGACCCCCGCTGTCATCGGTCAGGTCGAGTTGCAGCGGACGGCCGTCCTCGACGTCGAAATCCACACCCCAGGACTGTCCGTCTATGGCCTGCAGCACCCAGCCGGGCTCGAGGCCGGCGTCCTCGGCCGGGGAGCCGGGCCGCACGGACTCGACGCGCCACAGATCGCCGTCCTGACGCGCGCTTATGCCCATCACGGCCCGGCGGGTTCGCAGCGCCTCCTGGCGGCGGGCGGCGGCGGGCGACACGGCTCCGGCATGCTCGTCGTCCAGCAGATCCAGCATCGTACTGAGCGAACGATACAGGGCGCGGTCATCGAGCGCAGCGACCGCCTGAGGCCGGAAGGTCTCCCGCGCCTCGCGCCAGTCCACACCGTGCAGGTCGGGATCGTAGTATCGCCGCCTGACCGAATCCCAGACCGTGTCGAACACCCTGGCATTCATGCGGACGCGCGCGCGGGAGGGCGTCGACGGAACAGCGGACGATATCCCCGGCGGCTCATCGGCCCGGGCGAAGGACGGCGCAGGGAACGCGGTCAGCGCCGGGATGAGTGCGAGGACAACCGCCAAGGCTCTGCAACGGGGGCGGCGGGAGATGCGCATGACCTCCAGCCTAGAACGGCGCAACCCCTTGGCTCAAGTCACGAAAACGATGCGAGGCCGTAGCAGGGCCCTCTCACCCGGCGGGCGGCTCGCGGGCGGCCAGGACGTCTCCTCTCCTCGCCCGCCGCAAAAGGCAAGCAATCAGACCCCTTGTGACGCCGCCGGGGTTGATCCCGGGTCCCTCCCGTCCCATTGAGACGCCAACCCAAAAAACACTGCTTCAGGAGACACCGCCCATGACCGTCCGCGTCGCCATCAACGGGTTCGGCCGTATCGGCCGCCTTGTCCTGCGCTCGATCGTCGAGCACGGCCGTCGCGACATTGAGGTGGTGGCGATCAACGACCTGGGGCCAGTGGCCACCAACGCCCACCTACTGAAATACGATAGCGTCCACGGCCGGTTCCCCGGCACGATCGAGCATGGGGACGACTGGATCGACGTCGGTCTGGGCAAGATCAGGGTTACCGCCGAGCGCGACCCGGCCAACCTGCCGCACAAGGCTCTGAACGTCGACATCGCCTTTGAATGCACCGGCATCTTCACCGCGCGGGACAAGGCCGAAGCGCACCTGAAGGCCGGCGCGAAACGGGTGCTGATCTCGGCCCCCGGCGACAACGCCGACAAGACCATCGTCTACAAGGTCAACCACGACACCCTGACGGCCGAAGACATCATCGTCTCGAACGGCTCGTGCACCACCAATGCGCTCGCCCCCGTCGCCAAGGTCCTGCACGACCTGTTCGGCATCGAGCGCGGCTATATGACCACGATCCACTCCTACACCGGCGACCAGCCCACGCTGGATACGATGCACAAGGATCTGTACCGCGGCCGTGCCGCCGCCCTGTCGATGATCCCGACCTCGACCGGTGCCGCCAAGGCGCTGGGGCTGGTGCTGCCTGAACTGAAGGGCAAGCTGGACGGATCGTCCATTCGCGTGCCGACGCCGAATGTCTCGGTCGTCGACCTGAAGGTCGTCGCCGGCCGCGAGGTCACGGTGGAAGAGATCAACGCCGCCCTCCAGGCCGCCGCCGACGGCCCGATGAGAGGCGTGCTGGCCACCACCGACGAGGCCCTGGTCTCCACCGACCTGAACCACATCGCCGCCTCATCCACCGCCGCCCTCCCCCAGACGCAGGTGGTGGACGGAAAGTTGGCCCGGGTGCTGACCTGGTACGACAACGAATGGGGCTTCGCCACGCGGATGGCCGACACGGCGCTGGTGATGTCGAAGTTGATGTGACCGCCTTCTCCGCTCATCCCGGCGAAAGCCGGGACCCAGTTCCTTGGGCGACGCCCGCATCCGTTTACGCACCGCTCATGATCCCGGCGTTCGTGCTTTACGAAAGCACTGGGTCCCGGCTTTCGCCGGGATGATCGGGAGGAGACCGACATGACCTTCCGCACCCTCGACGACGCCGCAAAAACCGATGGGGGCCTCGTCGGCAAGACCGCGCTCGTCCGCGTGGATTTCAACGTCCCGATGGAGGACGGAAGGGTCACCGACGACACCCGGCTGCGCGTCGCCCTGCCGACCATCAACAGACTGCGAAACGCCGGTGCCCGGGTCGTCCTGCTGGCCCATTTCGACCGGCCCAAGGGTGTGGTCGTGCCGTCCATGAGCCTTATGCCGCTCGTCGATGATCTGGAACGTCTGCTCGGTGCCCCCGTGCGCTTCGCCGACGACTGCGTGGGCGAAGAGACCAAGGCTGCTATCGCCGACGTCGACGCCGGCGGCGTCATCCTGCTGGAAAACGTCCGCTTTCACGCCGGCGAGGAAGCCAACGACCCCGCCTTCGCCAGACAACTCGCCGCGCTGGGTGACGTCTATGTCAACGACGCCTTCTCCGCCGCCCACCGGGCCCATGCCTCGACCGAGGGCGTCGCCCACCTCCTGCCCGCCTACGCCGGCGAGTCCATGCGCCGCGAACTCGACGCGCTCGAAGCCGCGCTCGGCAATCCGAAAAAACCTGTCATCGGCATCGTCGGCGGGGCCAAGGTCTCGACCAAGCTGGACCTGCTGAAAAACCTCGTCGGCAAGCTGGACCGTCTCGCCATCGGCGGCGGCATGGCCAATACCTTCCTGTTCGCCCAGGGCATCGACATCGGCGGCTCCCTCGCCGAACGCGACATGGCGGACACCGCGCTGGAGATCATCGCCGAGGCCGGGGCGAAGGGCTGCGAACTGCTGCTCCCCGTCGACTTCATCGTCGCGACCGAGGTCAAGCCCGGCGCAGCCTCCCGCACCGTCAGCGCCGGGGACGCCCTGTCGGCCGACGACAAGATCCTGGACGCCGGTCACGCGACCGTCGACCGGCTTGTTGCGGCCCTTACCGCCTCGAAAACGCTCATCTGGAACGGCCCGCTGGGCGTGTTCGAGGTGCCGCCCTTTGACACTGCCACGGTCGCGGTGGCCCATCACGCGGCGGCGCTGGCCAAGGCAGGCGTGCTGGTCGCGGTCGGGGGCGGCGGCGACACGGTTTCGGCCCTGAACCACGCGGGCGTGGTCGACGACATGACCTTCGTCTCGACTGCCGGCGGCGCGTTCCTGGAGTGGATGGAGGGCAAGCCCCTGCCGGGCGTCGAGGCGCTCACCGTCTGATCGAGCTGTTACACGGCGTGACTTGAGGCCCGCCGCCCGCTAAGGCTCGGGCAAAACAAGACCTCAGGAGCCCTACCCATGGCGCGCATCACGCTGCGACAGCTTCTCGACCATGCGGCCGAGAACGACTACGGCCTGCCAGCCTACAATATCAACAATATGGAACAGGGCCTTGCCATCATGGAGGCGGCCGAGGCCGTCAATGCGCCGGTCATCATCCAAGCCAGCCGCGGCGCGCGCTCCTATGCCAATGACATCGTCCTGGCTCGCCTCATCGACGCTCTGACCGAACTGTATCCCCACATCCCGGTCTGCATGCATCAGGATCACGGCAACGGTCCGGCCACTTGCGCCACCGCCATCCAGTACGGCTTCACCTCGGTGATGATGGACGGCAGCCTGAAGGAAGACGGCAAGACGCCCGCCGACTACGACTACAACGTCGATGTCACGCGCCGCGTGGTCGAGATGGCCCACGCCTGCGGCGTCTCGGTCGAGGGCGAACTGGGTGTGCTGGGCTCGCTGGAGACCGGCATGGGCGAGGCCGAGGACGGCCACGGCTTCGAGGGTGTGCTGGATCATTCGGCCCTGCTGACCGACCCCGACCAGGCCGTTGATTTCGTCAGCCAGACCAAGGTCGACTCCCTGGCCATCGCCATGGGCACCAGCCACGGGGCTTACAAGTTCAGCAGAAAGCCCGACGGCGAGGTTCTTGCCATGAACGTCATTGAGGAAATCCACCGCCGCCTGCCGGACACCCATCTGGTGATGCACGGGTCATCGTCGGTGCCGCAGGACCTTCAGGACATCATCAACCAGTATGGCGGCGAGATGCCCCAGACCTGGGGCGTGCCGGTCGAGGAGATCCAGCGCGGCATCAAGCACGGCGTGCGCAAGATCAACATCGACACAGACAACCGCATGGCCATGACCGGCGCGGTGCGCAAACTGCTGGCCGAGAAGCCGGGCGAGTTCGATCCGCGCGCCTGGATGAAGCCCGCCAAGGAGGCCATGCGCAAGCTCTGCATGGAGCGGTTCCAGCAGTTCGGCTGCGAGGGTCAGGCGTCCTCGATCCGCCCCATGTCCACCGCCCAGATGGCGAAGCGCTACGCCACCGGCGACCTCGACCCCGTCTATGGCCGCCATCTGAAGGCGGCGTCCTGATCGACAACTCTTCCGATCCGGAACTCGACGACGACGTCCTTGGAGACCTGCTCGAAATCTCGCTGGCCGCCGAAGACAGCCGTCTGGACAAGGCCCTGGCGGACGCCGCGCCTGGCCTGTCCCGCGCCCGCATCCAGGCCCTGATCGCCGGGGGCGCGGTCAGCCGCGACGGTGTCGTCGTCACCAGCGGCTCGGCGCGGGCCCAGCCGGGCGTCTACGCCGTGCGCATCCCACCGGTCGCGCCCGCCGTCCCGAGGCCCGAAGCCATCGCCCTGACGGTCCTGTTCGAGGACGCCGACCTCATCGTAATCGACAAACCCGCCGGCATGGCCGCCCATCCGGCACCCGGCACCGACAGCGGCACCCTGGTCAACGCCCTGCTGCATCACTGCGGCGCCTCCCTGTCGGGCATTGGCGGGGTCGCCCGGCCCGGCATCGTCCACCGGCTGGACAAGGACACCTCGGGCGTCATGGTCGCCGCCAAGACCGACCGCGCCCATGCCGGTCTGTCGAAACTGTTCGCCGCCCACGACATCGAGCGCACCTATATCGCCCTGACCCGGGGTGCGCCGTCACCCGATCGCGGCCGGATCGAGACCCTGATCGGCCGCTCGTCCTCGGATCGCAAGAAGATGGCGGTGCTGAAGTCCGGCGGGCGTAACGCCATCACCGACTATGTTGTCCAGGCGCGCTATGCCGCGCCCAGCAGGACCGGAGCCGCGCCGCTGGCCGCCCGCGTCGCCTGCACCCTGCACACCGGACGAACCCACCAGATCCGGGTGCATATGGCCTCGAAGGGCTGCCCTATCCTCGGCGACGCCGTCTACGGATCGGGCAGCCCCGCCGCGAGCGTTCGGGCTGCGATCGAAGAGGCCCGTCTTGTGCGCCAGGCTCTGCATGCCGCAGTGCTGGGTTTCGTCCATCCTGTGACCACAGAGACCCTCAGGTTCGAAACGCCGTTGCCGCCGGACATGGCCCGTCTGGAGACGCTGCTCGCCACTCTCTGAAAGTCATGGCGATGACGTAACCACGAGGCCTCAGGTGTCGAATATGCGGCTGTGGAGACGCAGATTATCCACTGCCAGATAGTAAGTCTTGATTAAGGACGGACTGACCGATATACGATCCTTCAAACAAGGCGAGTGGCGCCGGGGTCACGGTCACGCTTCGATGTGACGATCCGCCTCTGACAAAGACGGCAACCCATCGCTACTTGTCCGGTTGAGGGGTGAGGAGACGGTGCACATCCGGTGGCCGTCTGCGTCGAGCCTGCTCGTATCAAGGTTCGGAGGGACCAATATGGCTGCACTGAAATCACTCGCGGTGATGTCGCCTGAACAGGGGCTGTCGCGATACCTGACGGAAATCCGCAAATTTCCGATGCTGACCAAGGACGAGGAGTTCATGCTCGCCAAGCGCTGGACCGAGCATCAGGACTCCGAAAGCGCCCACCGTCTCGTGACGTCCCACCTGCGCCTCGTGGCCAAGATCGCCATGGGCTATCGCGGCTACGGCCTGCCGATCGGCGAAGTGATCTCCGAGGGCAACGTCGGCCTGATGCAGGCCGTCAAGAAATTCGATCCGGACAAGGGCTTCCGCCTCGCGACCTACGCCATGTGGTGGATCCGCGCCTCGATCCAGGAATACATACTGCGCAGCTGGTCGCTCGTGAAGATGGGCACAACCGCCGCCCAGAAGAAGCTGTTCTTCAACCTGCGCAAGGCCAAGAGCCAGATCTCAGCCTTCGAGGAAGGCGACCTGCGACCCGAACATCTCGCCGCCATCGCCACCAAGCTGGGCGTGTCCGAAGAGGAGGTCACCAACATGAACCGCCGCCTCGGCGGCGACGCTTCGCTCAACGCGCCTTTGCGCGTCGACGGCGAGAGCGAATGGCAGGACTGGCTCTCCGACGACAATGCGGTGTCCCAGGAAACGGCTCTCGCCAACTCTGAAGAAAAGTCGATCCGCATGAGCCTGCTGCAAGAGGCCATGGGCGAGCTGACTGAACGCGAGAAACATATCCTCACCGAGCGTCGGCTGAAGGACGATCCGGTCACGCTTGAGGAACTCGCCGGCCAGTATGGCGTCTCGCGCGAACGCGTCCGCCAGATCGAGGTCAGGGCCTTCGAGAAGCTGCAGAAGGCGATGCGCGCGGCCGCCGAGGAACGGAACCTCGTCGACGCCTGAGGCCAAACCGCCCTGTGAAAGACACTGGCTAGCCGGCCCGCTTCAACTGTGTCCCGGGATCAGCCAGTTCGAGGATGGCGCCGATAGGCCCGGCCAGGGTCACCACCGTCGAACGTCCCGACGCCAGACTCCCTTCGAGGCCGGCGGCGGCCACCGCGAGCCGGGTATCTGACGTCTTGACTGCCAGAGCCTTCAGCGTCTCGGCCTGCTGCCTGATCGCGCGAATCGCTTGAGGCGGGTCGCTGTCGAACTGACCCAGGGAAGCGGCCAGGATCCGCATGGCCTGATCCTTGACCGCCGCAACCGCAGCTGCGGCAGTCGTCGGCTTGTCTGCCTTGCGTTTTTGCGGCCCGGCGTATTCACCTGAGTTAAAGCGGCGCCGGTCCGGGCCAACGTAACCCACGGCCTCGATCCAGTCGCGCGGCTTGAGTGCCACGTTTTCCACCCGTCTGAACAAGTCGGCGGAGGTGAAGGGCTTGCGCAGAAACTCGTGGATGCCCGCGTCTCGCGCGCCCTTGATCGAGGACGCCGTCGCGTCGGCGGTCATCATGATGATCGGTGACTGACGGCAGGCCAGGTTCGATCGTCGGATTTTTCGGGCTAGCTGTTCTCCGTCCAGCCGGGGTCCCGACCGCTCGGTGAAGACCAGGCCCGGCTCAAGGTCACGGGCATGATCAAGTACCCGGTGCTCCTCAGCCTCGGTGATGATCTCGCGGGCACCCATGGTCTTCAGAATGTCCTGCAGCAGCCGCGCCGACGCCGCATTGGGGTCGGCAATCAGGACACGGCGCACCACGGGCTCGATCCGGCTGAGGGTCTTGGCATCGGGTGCGAACACGCGGGGAACTCCGGGATGACCAGCATGCCTAACAGATCGTCCGTTAAGACTGGTTGAACCCGCAAAGGTTGCTCAGCCCTGAAAAGGGTCCCGCATCAGGATGGTGTCGTCGCGCTCGGGGCTGGTCGACAGCATGGCCACCGGGGCCTGGATCAGTTCCTCGATCCGGCGGACATATTTGACGGCATTGGCCGGCAGGTCCTTCCACGACCGCGCGCCCTGTGTGCTCTCCGACCAGCCTTCGATGCTCTCGTAGATCGGCTGGGCGGCTGCCTGCGCCTTCATCCCGGCCGGCAGGTAGTCGAATGTTTCTCCGTCGATCCGGTAGCCGGTGCAGATCTTCAGGGTCTCGAACCCGTCCAGCACATCCAGCTTGGTCAGGGCGATGCCGTGGATCCCGTTGATGGCGATCGACTGACGCACCAGCACCGCGTCGAACCAGCCGCAGCGGCGCGGCCGCCCCGTCACCGTGCCGAACTCGCGGCCGCGTTCGGCGATCCGCGCGCCGTCGGCGTCGAACAGCTCCGTCGGGAACGGCCCCTCGCCGACCCGGGTCGTATAGGCCTTGACGATGCCCAGAACGAAACCGACCGAACGTGGTCCCAGACCCGATCCGGCCGCTGCCTGCCCCGCCACCGTGTTGGAGGATGTCACATAGGGATAGGTGCCGTGGTCCACGTCCAGCAGACTGCCCTGCGCCCCCTCGAACAGGATGCGCTTGCCCTCCCGATAGTGGGCGTCCAGCATCCGCCACACCGGCTGGCTGGCGAACGGCAGAACGCGGGGCGCGATCTCAAGCAGCGCCGCCTTCAGCGCCGCCACATCGACCTCTGGCAGACCAAGCCCCATGCGCAGGGCATTGTGGTGGGCCAGCAGCCGCGCGATCTTGGCGTCCAGCGCCTCCGGGTCCGACAGGTCGCCGACCCGGATTGCGCGTCGTCCGGCCTTGTCCTCATAGGCCGGGCCGATGCCCCGCCCGGTGGTGCCGATCTTGGTAACGCCCGCCGCCGCTTCCCGCGCCTGGTCAAGGTCGCGATGCAGCGGCAGGATCAAACAGGCGTTGTCGGCGAGGGTCAGCAGGTCCGGTGTGATCCTGACGCCCTGCGCCTCAATCCGCCCGATCTCGTCCATCAGGGCCCAGGGATCGACCACGACACCATTGCCGATCACCGAGGGCTTGCCCTGCACCACGCCGCTCGGCAGCAGGCTCAGTTTGTAGGTCACATCCCCGACGACCAGTGTGTGGCCCGCATTGTGCCCGCCCTGGAACCGCACCACCACATCGGCCCGGTTCGACAGCCAGTCGACAATCTTGCCCTTTCCCTCGTCGCCCCACTGGGCTCCGACCACCGCCACATTCGCCAAGGTATCGTCTCCGCCTGATGCGGGCGCAGCCTATAGCGGGGGAATCGTCCGGTGTCGTCCCGGGTCGGACGGATTTCGTCCTAAAGCTCTGCCACCGCCGTCTCGAATGCCCAGTCCAGCCACGGCGTCGCAGCCACGACATCATCCGTCTCGACCGTACAGCCGCACCACAGCCTCAGGCCGGCCGGCGCGTTCCGGTGGCTCTCGACGTCGAAGGCGGCACTCTCGGCCTCCAGCAGGGTCTTGATCCGCTTGACGAAGGCCTGCCGCCCGCTGGTCTCCAGCGCCGTCACGCGCGGATCAATGATTTTCAGGCACACCGAGGTCGTGGACCGTGTCGCCGGATCGACCGCCAGAGGCTCGACCCAGTCGGTCTGCTCGACCCAGTCGAACAGCGACGCCGCATTGGCATCAGTCCTGCGGATCAGTTCGGCCAGGCCGCCGACCCGCTTCGCCCACTCCAGGGCATCGATCCAGTCTTCCAGCGTCCACACCGAATAGGTGTTGATCATCGTGCCGGTGGCCAGCGCCCGGTCGAAGCCCTCGGCGTCCCTCAGCCGCAGCACCTTGGGCACCGCCCGGGGTGGCTCGTACGAATCCAGCCGTGCAACGGCGCGAGGCGACAACGCCAGGACCCCGATCCCTGCCTCGCCGCCCAGCGCCTTCTGGAAGCTGAAGGTCACCACATCCAGCGGCGCATAGTCGATCGCCATGGCGAAGGCGGCGGAGGTCGCGTCGCAGATCACGATCCCCTCGCGATCCCGGCTGATGAAGTCCGCGTTGGGAACCCGCACACCCGAGGTCGTGCCGTTCCAGGGAAACACCAGGTCCTTCGACGGATCGACCTTCGTCAGGTCGGGCAGTTCGCCCCAGGGGGCTTCAAGCAGTTCGGGGTCCAGCTTCAGGTGATCCCGCGCGTCGATCGCCCACTGTTTCCCGAAATTCTCGAACGCCATGACCTGCAGCGGCCGAGCGCCCAGCATCGACCACATGGCCGCCTCGACCGCCCCGGTGTCCGACCCGGGCACATACGCCAGCACCCAGTCGTCCGGGACCTCAAGTACCGCTTTCGTCAGCCTCAGGCCGTGGGCGAACCGCTCCACGACTTCCGGCGCGCGGATACCTCGCCCCAACAGGTCGTGCGGCAGGCCTTGCGACGACCATCCCGGCCGCTTCGCCGTCGGCCCGGCCGAGAACCAGGGCCGCGCCGGTTTCACCCCGGGTCTGGCGACCATCAGCTCTTGCCCGGCTTGTAAGGGCGGCTCGAGCGCCAGTCCTCGGCGATGCGCAGCAGGATCGGATCGGTCGTCTCCGGCAGGGTCACGATCAGCCGCGCCTTCAGGTCGCCGCGTCCGCCGCTGGCATAGGCACCCTTGCCCCGCAGCCGCATGATCTGGCCCGAGTTCGAGCCCTTGGGAACCGTGACCGAAACCGCTCCGTCGGGGGTGGGGCACTCGACCTTGCCACCCAGCACCGCATCGGGCACCGAAATCGGCAAGTCCATCAGGACATCGGCTCCCTCAACCCTGAAAACCGGATGCGGCGCGATGCGCAGCTCGATCAGGGCGTCACCCTTCTCGGTCCGGCCCGCCATGCCCTGACCTCGCAGCCGGATGGTCTGGCCGTTGGAGGCGCCCTTCGGGATGGCGACGTCCAGCGTCCGCCCGTCGGAGAACTGGATGCGCCGGGTCGCCCCGCCGATCGAATCCTCCAGGCTGATCTCCAGCGTCGCCCGGACGTCCTGGCCGCGACCGAAGCCGCGCGCGGGTCCTCGCGAACCGCCGAACCGGCCGAAGATCTCGTCCAGATCCAGATCTTCGAACGCCGCCCGGCCGCCAGGCCCTCCGGCATGACTGAAGCCGCCGAAGCCACCCGGTGCCGCGCCGCTACCCGGTTGACCGCCGAACCCGCGATACTGGGGCTGGCCGTCGGCGTCGATCTGGCCCCCGTCGTACTGGGCCTTCTTGTCAGGGTCGCTCAGAATGTCGAACGCGGCCGAAACGCGCTTGAACCGCTCCTCCGTGGCTGTGTCGCCACGGTTCTTGTCTGGATGCAGTTCCTTGGCCAGCTTGCGGAACGCGGCCTTGATCTCGGCGGCGCTGGCCTCTCTGGACACGCCCAGTTCCTTGTAGGGATCGCCCGCCACGCCGTTCGCCGCTCCGTCAGATTAGCCGGTCGGTATCGCGTTCGCGATCCCGCCTTGTTCCTGTCAGTTAAGGCATGCGGCCCCGGGCGCAATCGTTTTTCAGATGATAAGTCGCGTGTGCGCCTCAACGCCCCAGCCGAAGGCGGTGCCGAACTGCGCCACATGGATCATGGCACCGGGTCCTGGACCGTCCGGAAAGTCCTCGGCCAGCGTTGCTGCAGAATAGAGGAGGGTCGTCGTTTCTGTCTCGACGACACGCCTCTCGGCCCCGTCCTGCGTCACCCGAACCCGGAACCGTGCCGGGTCGACCGGCACGGGCTCCAGATCCCAGACGTCCCCGCCGAATCTGACGCGGGGCACCCATTCGATGACCTGGCCCGCGTCGGTCGCGCGCACGGTCAGCCGTGCAGGACTCCAGGGCCGGCCATGCAGCCCGCGTGCCTCGAACGGGATCTCGCTGAACTGTCGCCCGCCCGGTGGCGCACCGTTTGGTCCGATCCGCGCCAGTCGCGGCAGGCCGCGCTCGGCCACGGCCACCCGGAACCGGCCCGCCTTAGGGTCCAGCAGCACCAGCGTCGCACCAACCCCGGCCCCCGCCGCCATCTCGGCCTCGGTGCCCTGCTGACCCCGCAACAGGCCGCTCAGCCGCCAGATCCCCTCTGCGACCAGTTCCGCCTGCCGATATTGTATGATCTCCCAGCCGATGCCGGTCCGCACCACCGCCAGATTGGCCCCGCCGAGGAGCGCGCTTTCGCTGGCCGGCTTCGGCGGGGAGCCTTCCAGTCGCACCAGCACCGCCTGGGTCTCGTTCATGCGGTCGGGTGCCCCGGGCCCCAGCGGGGCCGTCAGCTGACCCACGGTCGCCGGTGCCGTCGCCGTCCCCCGCACAGTCAGGGTATCCGCCGTCTCGCCGACATGGATCGCCATCGGCCGCCAGGGCTCGGCTGCAACCGCGGCGACCAGCCGGTCGTCCGTCTCGGCGCCGGGCAGGGGCGGCAGGTCCAGGATCGCCGCGAACGGCGGACCTCCGACCTCGCTCCCCGGGTTCGGTCTCCATCGCACGGCGTCATCCCCGGGAACCGAAGCGTCTTCCAGAAGGGCGAGCACGGCCGTCGGGGTCTCGTCCAGGTTCAGCCGCTCGACCCGCCACCATCGCGCATGACCCCCGACCGCAAGCGTATCTCCGGGCTCGAGCCGCATCGCCTCAAGCGGGCCCAGCGCCACCGTCAGCCGGTCCGCACTGCCGGCCTCCAGCAGACGCTGCGCCAGAGCCCCGGCCAGACCCGCGCTGCAGACGGCCGGCAGGTCGGCATCGACCCCGCCGCCGTCGGCATCCGTGTCGGCCCGGGCGGTCGCCGCCCCGGTCTGGTAGTCCGCGCCCTCGTCGATATAGCGGACCCGCGCGCTCTCCGGCCGGGGCTCCAGAACGCGCGTCCGCGTCGGCCCTATCGTCGCCTCCGTGACCGCCAGCGCGTCCGGCGACAGCGTCATCCCCGGCCCCTCGCGCCCGATCAGATGCACGGCCCCGCCCCGTTCCCCCGCCGTCATGTCCAGCGCCTGCATTAGCGGCTCGAGCGCGTCGCGCGTGCGCATCGGGCGGTCGATGACATAGCCCTCGATCGCGCCCACGGGTTCACCGACAGCGAAATCATCGTCCTCGAGCCCGCCGCGCCGCAGGATGGCGGCCAGTAACGCGCCCGTTTCGCCTGACAGCCTCCCGTTCAGCCAGTGCCCGGTCCGCCAGCCGCCCGCATCGGCCCAGACCACCTCCAGCGCGGGAAAGGCCGGAAACGGCCGGGCGTCCCAGCACCAGACATCGGCCCCCGCCATCATCGGGCCCCCATAGGCCGCCGAAACAGGATTGTTTGCCGGATTATTGAAATGAGCCAGCACCGCCTCGATCGCCCGGCGCTGCATCCGGTCATCGCGGGCTCCGGTCGAAAACGGAGGCAGGAAGCTTTCCGACGATTTCGGGTCCTGAAACAGATTGGGCGCATTGGCACCCCGATCCACCGCCGCACAGCCGAACTCGGTCAGGCGGATCGGCTTCATCCCCGGTACCCAGCCGGTCGGGGTCGCGCTGCGCACGCCGCCCGGCCGGTCATGGTGGGCATTCGACCACCAGCCCTTCAGGTCCTTGACGCGGAACACCCGGTCCTCGCCATAGGCTGTGTCGACGATGGGCGTCCGGACCTGCGCCGCCCGGTCCGCCGGGCCGGCATAGAACCAGTCGAACCCCTCGCCGCCTGCGACCTGGGCTAGGAGATAGGCCGGATCGTCCGGGCCGCTGAACGTCGCGGCATCAGCCCCGCCGCTGCCGCCCCGCCAGTCGCCCAGCGGCGGGTACCAGTCGATCGCAACGTAATTGATCGCTGCATCGGCCCACAGCGGATCCAGGTGAAAGATCACAACCCCCGAGCCGTCGTCCGGCCTGTGCCCGGAGTATTCCGACCAGTCCGCCGCATAGGACAGGGCCACGTCCGCCCCCACGATCGCCCGGCATTCCGCCGCCAGCGCCCGGTACTGATCCACTGCCGGATAGCCGCCGACTGCGTCCCGCGTCCACGTCAGCCCACGCATCTCCGACCCGATCAGCAGGCTGTCACACCCCGTCTCCGCCGCCAGAGCCGCATAGTGCAGCGCCATCCGGCGCAGACCCCAGTCGGCCGCACCCCCGAACATCGCCGCGACCTCGACCGACGCGCCTGCGCCATCCTCGCCCTTCACCCGCCCGCGCCAGGGGTGGGCAGCCTGCTCTGGGCCGCCATATGGATCAGGCAGGCTGTTGCCCGCCGGCACATCCATGAACACGAAAGGATACAGCGTCACCGCCCACCCGCGCGCCCTCAGGGCCTGGACCGCCTGCCGAACACTGACGTCCGAAGGTGTGCCGCCATAGGCGGGCCGCCCCTCGACCTCCGAAATCAGATGCGCGTCTCCGCGCTCCAGACCCGCCACCGACCATGTCAGCGGCTCGGTCGGCTTGTCCCGCTGCTCCACCCCCGGCTTCAACCGGCACTGCCCCGCCCTCAGGTCGTCGCCGAACCAGCCGATCACCAGACTGACGCGCTTCAGATTCGGACACTGGGCCTGGAGCTGGTCCAGCGAGACAATCAGGTCCGTCCGTCCGTCGCCCAGATGCACGTTCTCGGCCGCCGTCGCCGTCAGTCCCTCGCGTCTCAGCACCGGTTCCGTCGCCAGCACGAACTCGCCCGCCCCCGGGATCAGACAGACGCCTTCCAGCCGCTCTTCCAGTCCGTCGCCCCCGGGCCTGCGAAATACCTCGAAGCCCAGCTGCGGCACCCGGTTTCCGAACGCCCCCAGCGCCAGATCCTCGAACACCACATAGGCCGTCCCGCGGTAGGCCGGCGCGTCCCCCTCGACCGCCTCGATCAGCGGGTCGGGCGTCTGGTCCTGCGTCCCGCGATAGACCCGCATCGACACGCCGGTCTGGTCCATCGGCTGACCGTCCGCCCAGATCCGGCCGAGCCCGTCGATCGGGCCTTCGCACAGCGCCACGGCGAAACTCAGCGAATAGGCATGGTCGACCGTCGCAGGGCCTCCCTTGCCGCCCCCGCTCGCCTGGCGTCGTTCCAGGAACCGTGCCGCCCAGATCATCTGCCCGGTGACCCGCGCCCGGCCGAAGACGCAGGCCATCGGCGCGCCCTCGGCTGTCGACTGGACCCTCAGGGTTTCCAGCCGGGGTCCGCGCTGTCGCGCCGGAGACAGCACGCCCAGCAGGCCCCGGTCGATCACCCCGCCCAATGCCGCCCCGACCGCCTGCCCGACGCCGCCACCGAGCGCCGCGCCCAGTCCTCCCAGAACCACCTGCGCCACGTTCGTCTCTCCCCGTCAGTCCTCGCCCGGCCAGGCGAACACGGCCGCCAGCCGACTGCGCCACCAGGGCCCCATCCAGCTTTCGACCACCGCCCGGCCCCAGTAGGCGTGGATCATCCTCGGCTCGGGCGGACCCCCCGCGCTCAGGATGGCGCAGTGTTTGGCCGGGGCCCCCTCGGCCATGCGGAACAGCAGCACGTCGCCCGGCCGCATATCGCCGACCGGCCGTTCGACCAGCCACCGCCCCGCCGCCTCCCGCAGGGTCTCGACCCCGCCGACCTCGGCCCAGTCGGGCGAATAGACCGGCGTCGCCTCGGGCTCCTCGCCCACAGTCTCGCGCCACACGCCGCGCACCAGACCCAGACAGTCCGCCCCCTGGCCCTTCAGACTGGCCTGATGCCGATAGGGCGTGCCCAGCCATTCCCGGGCCGCAAGAATGCGCTGCTCAGAAGGGCTCATCGCCGGCTCCCGCCGTCGTGACGCCCGCCCGTCGCCGGCCAGGCGGTCAGGAAATCGTCGCCCGGGATGTCGGGAAAACCCTGAAAGTTGATGCCGTTGCCGAACGTTCCCACACAGGTCTCCCAGCGTCGGTTGCAGGTCCGCCCCGCCGGATCGACGCCGCACCGGGCGTCCCCCAGCACGGCGTCGCAGCCCCGCCCATAGGTCCGTCCGACCACCCGCTCGAGCGCCGCCATCGGCCCCTCGACCTCGGCGATAAAGCCCTCGCCCTCGCGCCGGATGCGGCTCAGCGCGCCGGCCGCCAGCGCCACCCTCAGGTCCGGCCGCGCCCAGTCGACCCGCCACAGGGCGACCTTGGCCAGGTCCCACAGCCCCGCGACGATGTCCGCCTCGGCGATCCGGTCGTCTTCCAGCACGCCGCCGATCGCCAGGCTTCCCGCAGCCAGCCCCTCGGCCGTCTCCGCCGCCCCTTGCGTCCAGCCGCTCGCGGCACGGCAGGCGACCCCGTCCACCGTCAGGTCCCGGTCGTGATCGGTGAACCCCAGCCGCACCCCGTCCGTCCGCGTCGCGATCCAGACATGGCAAAGCGTCGCCGCCCCGCTCTCGATGCGGGCGACCAGTTCGATGGGTATGTCTCTCATCCAAATCCTCCCCCGTCGGGGGAGGGGGACCGCCGCGCTCTTGCGCGGGGGTGGAGGGGACCAGCCCCGGACACCCTGTTTGCGGCGAGCCCCCTCCGTCACGGCGCAAGGCGCGCCGCGCCACCTCCCCCAAAAGGGAGAGGATTTCAGATCAAATCCTGACTTCAATCAGCGGCACCGCCGCCATTCGTCCGGCACCGAAGCTCTCCAGCGTCACCTCCAGCCGGTCCGCGTCAAACCGCACGGGCGTGTCGAACAGGAAGCCGGCCGTCACCACCACACCCGCGCCGGGCGCTGCGTCCAGCGTCACGACGCCCGTTGCGAGATCAACGGCGAACGCCCCCGGTGCCAGTTCCGTCCCGCCCACGGCGATACGGACCGAGCCCACAACGGGCTTGGCGATCGGCCGGTCCGCATCGCCATAGTGTTTGACCAGCGCAAAGACCGTCCGTGTCCCGTCACCGACCCCCAGCATCTGGTCCGTGGCCGCCGGTGTCCCGCCCGGCGCGCAGGAGGCGAAGTCCGCGAAATCCCGGAAGCGGAAGCCGTACAGCTGACCCCGCCGTGCCTCGAAGAAGGCGGTCAGCTCGGCCATGTCGGCCAGCGACCTCAGGTTCGCGCCGATCAGATAGCGCCTGCGCCCCATCGCCCAGGGGCTGGAGCGCCGCTCGAACCCGGACGCCAGGGTGACGACCTCGGTCCTGCGTTCCACACCCCCGGTCGATCCGAACGCCAGCCGTGCAGGCAGACGCACCTCGTGAAAGGCCATGACCTGTCTCCTCTTTAACTTGTGGCCGCGACCCGCCTCGTCCAGTCTCGACCCGAACACGGCGGCATCGGCCGCTGGCAAGGGGAGGCCGGTTCCATGCGCGGACAGATTCTGAGTTTCGACGACACCTCGGGCACCGGCCTGATCAGCGGCGACGACGGCATCCGCTACACCTTCGGGCGCGAGGCTGTGTCACCGCCCGCAGCCATCATGGCCGGTCTGCGGGTCGATTTCGTCCCCGTGGCCGGAGAGGCGACCAACGTCATGCTGCTGGCCGCGGCCCCCGCGCCCGGCGCGCCCTCGGCCACGCCCGGCGTCCCGACCGACAGTTTCGACTTCAAGACCGTCCTGTTCTCGTTCCGTGGTCGCATTCGCCGCCAGCATTTCTGGATCGGCTGGCTGATCTGCCTCGGAGTCGGCGTGGTGGCGGGATGGATCCCCGTCCTCGGCTTGCTGAGCCCAGTGCTCCTGATCTGGCCGAACCTGGCCATCACGGTGAAACGCCTGCACGACATGGGTCAGTCGGGCTGGCTGGCGGCCATTCCGTTCGTCGTTACCATCGGCGGCATCATCGGCATCATCTCGACGGTCGGCCTGTCATATTTCATGAACGCCGAGGGGCTTCAGAACGAAGACCCGGCCGCCATTATGGCCGTGGTGGGTCCGGCCCTCGGCATCGGCCTGTTGATGGGCCTCGTCTCGCTGGCCTTCCTGCTCTGGATTGGCCTCAGCGACGGCCAGCGCGGTGACAACCGGTTCGGCCCAGACCCCAAGGGGCTTTGATCGCTACAGCCGCCGCGCCCCCAGCGCGGTCACCCGGGCCAGCATCTGGGCGATCTGGGCCTCCGACCTGAGCAGGGCCGGAGCGCCGCCGTCGACGGTGACGTTCACCGTCACCCCGCCGCTGCCGCCCGGTTCGATCACCCCCGCCGTCGTCGGCCGGAACACCTCCGGGCCGCGCTCGCCGACCAGATAGGCCCCGCCGCCCGTCACCCCACCGCCGTCCGCCCGTGCCCCGCCGAAGCCGACGACGCCCGCGACCGCCTGCGCAATCGCCGCCCCCAGACTACCGCCGGAGCCGCCGACGCCTGCATTCAGCGCGCCCAGCACCGCCCGGGCCAGTTCGGCCAGCGACACCTCCCCGTCCGCCGCCGCCCGCGCCAGCGACCGCGTCAGACTGGCTCCCGCCCGCCCGAACGCCTCCTCGATGGCCGAAGCGGCGCGCTCCGCCGGCTCCCGCAGCGCCTCCAGCGCCGCCGCCGCTTCCGCCGCCTTTGCAGGCACAGTGTCGAGTGTTTCGTCGGTCATCTATTCCTCCTCCATCGGGGGAGGGGGACCGCGATGGGGTGGTGGGGGCCCGCCCCACACACCCTGTTCGCGGTTGCCCCCCTCCTTCACGTCGCGAAGTCGCGCCGCGCCACCTCCCCCGAGGGGGGTGGACTATCCGGCCAGGCCTTCGCCAGCCGCTCCATCTCCACCCGCCCCATCGGTGCCACACCCGGCACCGCCTCGGTCAGCATCCGCCATTCCCGCAGCGAGAGCCGCCAGAAGACCTCCGGCACCAGCCCCATGGCCAATGCCGTCCTCAGCATCGCGGCCCACGGCGTCGCCGCCTCAGCCACCGGCCGCCGCCAAAAACGCCACAGCCACCGCCTCGGCCGCCTCGCGGGGATCGACCAGCGCGCGGTCCAGATCATCCGCCAGCGCGCCCTCGCCGCCCCCGCGCAGCAGGGCCGCCAGCACCGCCATCAGGTCACGCGCCGACAGCGCCCGCATCCGCTCCGCCAGCGCACTGACCCCGGTGATCCCCAGCGCCGTCTCGATCTCGGCCAGCGCCCCCAGCGTCAGGCACAGCCTTCGCTCCGCCCCGGCCAGCATCACCGCCACCTCGCCCCGCGCGCGGTTTACCCCGGTCATGGCGCGCTGAACCCCACCACGCCCGCGCTGGCCAGGCTGATGGCGAAGGTCGCCTCGCCCTCATGATCGCCGGCATACTCGAGCGCCGCGACCAGGAACGGCCCTTCCAGCGTGCCGAAATCCGGCACGATTAGCCGCCAGGTCTTCAACGCCTGGTCGAAGAAGGCCTCGCGGATCAGGGCGTCGGACGCCGCGTCGCGAAAGATGCCCTGCCCCGCCACAGCCGCCGACTTCACCCCGGCCCCGCCCAGCAGCTCGCGCCACCGCCCGGCGCTGTCGGCGTCGGTCGCGTCCACCGTCCGGGCATTCAGCGAGAGCGTCCGCGCTCTCAACCCCGCCACAGTCACGAACACGCCCGGCGCGCTCTCGATCTTCAGCAGGATGTCTTTTCCGCGCTGTGCGGCCATCATCGTTCTCCCTCAAATTTCTTCTGTCACCGCCCGTATCCGCACCACGCCCCACACCCGCCTCTGGTCGCTGGACCGGAACACGTCGACATAGGTCGCGCGGATCGAGACGGTGCGGACGCCGTCCGCCTCCAGCGCCGCCTCATGCACCGCCGCCCGCAGCGCGGCGCAGATGGCCTTGGCCTCCTCCGTCCCGCCGAAGCGCGAGGCGCAACGCAGGCTCAGCTGATGTTCGACCCCACAGCCGTCCGCCGCGACAGGCCGGCTTTCGGACCGCCCCACCAGCAGATGCGGCGAGGCCGCATCCCGGGGCGGCGCGTCCCAGACCCGCGCCGGATCGCCCAGCAAGGCCTTCAGCGCCGGATCTCCCCGCAGGTGGGCGATCAGCGCCTTCTGCAGCGCACTCTCATGATCGGTCATCGGCTTCTCTCCAGGGTCAGGGTCGTTCGTCCCGGCCGGTCCGGGTCCGGCTCCACGGTCGAGATGGTCCAGTCCGCCCCGCCGAACCGGATCACCCGCCCCTCGATCAGGCGCGGATCGGCGCGCGTTTCCGCCGTCGCCGTCTCCACCGCCGATGTCAGCCCGGCCTCGGTCCGTTCGCGCCGCCGCCGGCCCTCAAGCCGCAGCCAGACCGCGCCCAGCGGCGCATAGCTGACCGCCCGGCCGCCATAGGGGGTCTCCGCCTCTACCGGCTCCAGCAACTGGCCGAGCACTTTCATCCCTGCGCTCAAATAGCCCGAAGGGCGGTAGCGCCCCGTCATATGCGCACCACACGGTACGGCGCGATCCAGGCCTCGACCGGCCGGATCGACATCTCGACCTCGCCCCGCTCATAGGCGCGCAGGGCCAGCATCAGGATCGCCAGCCGCAGCGGCGCCGCCGAGGTCGAGGTCAGGCCCAGCCCCACCTCCCCCTCGACCCGCGCCCGGGCCGCATCGATCAGTGTCTGGATCAGACTGTCCTCGGCATCGTGCTCGACGCGCAGGAACAGCTTCGCCTCCGCCAGGCTGACGGGTGCGGTCATGGGAAACCTCCGATGTCAGGGGTCAGCGTCTCCTCCCCGTTCGCCGCCTGGCGAATGGGGAGGGGGACCACGAAGTGGTGGAGGGGTTCTGGCCGCAGCACCGGCGGCGCAAGCCAGGAGCCCCTCCGTCTCTCCACTACGCTCCGAGCCACCTCCCCATCGGCTGCGCCGACAGGGAGGAGACGGTCGTGGTCAACTCACCGCGAACTTCATCACCTTCAGGGCATCAAAGTTCTGCACCCCGCCGCCGACCCGTTTTGTGGTGTAGAACAGCACATAGGGCTTGGCCGAATACGGGTCCCTCAGCACCCGCACCCCGGCCCGGTCGACGATCAGATAGCCTCGCTGGAAATCGCCGAACGCGATCGCATGGCTGTTGGCCGCGATGTCCGGCATGGTCTCGATCTCGGTCACCGGATAGCCCAGCAGCGACGCCGTCTCGCCCGGCCGCGAGGCCGGCGACCAGATATAGTTGCCGTCCGCGTCCTTGAACTTGCGCACAGCCGAGACAGTCTTGCGGTTCATCACGAACCGCCCGTTCGGCCGGAACTGCGCCTTTGGCGTATAGATCAGGTCGATGAGCCGGTCCGACGGGCTGGTGGCAGAAAAGGCCCCCGCCGCCCCCGACGCCACATAGCCGATCGAGCCCCAGGCATGACTGGCCTCCGCCACGATCGAATAGCCCAGGAACCCCTTGGGCTTGTTCACCCCATCGCCGGTCACAAAGGCGCTGGTCTCCTGCGCCGCGAAGGCGTCCTCGACCTCGCTCGCCAGCCACTCGTCCAGATCGACCAGGGCGTCGTCCAGCAGGCTCTGGGTCGCCGCCGGATTGGCGTAAAGATCCGCCGCCGGGAACTCCAGCAAGGCCAGGGTCGCCGGATCGGTCTCGGGCCGCGCCGCCGTTTCCGCCACCCAGCCCGAGGCGATCCCCGCCGTCGACACCGGCTTTCGGAATACACCCGACGCCACCGTCCGCACCGTCGCGATCTCGCGTACCGGACTGGTCGCCATCAGCCGCCGCTCGATCGCCCGCTCGGTCTCGGGCGGCACCACATACCCGCCCGACGTCGGGGCCGACGACAGCCCCGCCTTGATCTCCAGCCCAAGCTCGCGCCCGGTCCGGATATAGCCATCAAAGGCGGCCTTCACTTCCATTCCTCCCCCATCGGGGGAGGGGGACCACGAAGTGGTGGAGGGGGCAGACGCGCCACTGACCTCCAGCGCAGGCCGCCGCGCCTCCGACAGCGCCCGGTCCAGCCGCGCCTGCGCCTGACCCACCGCCTGGTCGATCCGCGCCACCTTCTCCTCCAGCAGCGTATCGGCCGAGGCCTTCTTCTCGATCTCGTCCAGCCGGGCATCATTGACCCCTTTGAACGCCTCGAACGCCGCCATCATCTCGTGCATGGCTGCGCGTGCCTCGGGGGTGCCCGAAGCCTGTTTGGTCTCTTTCATGGTGTCTCCGCTTGAAAAATCCGGCGGCTGACCCGACCGGAACCGCGACCGGAACCGTCAGGTCCCGTTCGATTGACAGGATCGGCTCCCCCGTGGTCGGCTCGCACTCACGGCTTGGGAGGGCCGCTCCCGATGTCGATGATCCGCACCACCCTGCTTGCGCCCGTGCTGGTCGCCAGTGCCCTGATCGCCTCGGCCGGCGCCGCCTCCGCCGCCCAGCAGTGCGGGGCCTCGGTCCACAGCCGTTTTGGCGAGACCCGGGCCTATTTCCAGAACACCCTGGGGGCCTGCCGCCCCGACGGCTATTGCTCGGCCGTCCTCGCCCTGACCGACCCGTCCGACCGCGCCGTCTATGCCCGACAGCTCCGCATCGCCCGCCCCGCGCCCGGCGCGCCCTATGCGGTCGAACTGGTCGCCGTGGTCCCGATGAATGCGGGCGACGGCCAGCCGATGTTCGTCGCCTTCGGCCGCCGCCCGATCGATCTGACCGGCAAGTCCGCGCTCCAGGCCAACAACGCCAACCTGTTCGAGATCACCGACACCGCCACGGTGGACGCCATCGTCTCCGGGGCACGCCGCGCCGCAACAATGCGCTGGACCTATCAGACGGAGACGGGCCCCTCGACCGCATGGTTCGCCCTCGGCGGCGTCACCCGTGCGTTGACATGGATCGACTGTATGGGCCGCCGGCCGCGCTGAACCGCGCCCCCGGCAGCATGGGGAACGTCACCAGCGACACCTCCCACAGCTCCACGCCGCTCAGCACCCGCAGCCGCCCGTCGCGCCGCGCCCTGGCGGCCCGGAAGCCGATCGACAACCCGTCCAGCGCCCCCGCCCGGCCAAGCGCCTGGGCGTATCTCGCCTCGGCCGACCAGTCGGCGATCCGGCCGCGCACGAACAGACCCCGTTCGTCCTCGCCAATCTCGTCCCACACCCCGACGACAGCCCGGCTCTCGTGCTGATGCAGCATCCGCACCCCGGCAGCGCCCGTCCGCCTCAGACTGTCGGTGAACGCACCCCGGGCCACGACGTCGCCGGCGAGGTCGGCCACGCCCCACAGGGAGGCATGGCCGTGGATGGCGAGTTCTCCTCCGCTCTCCCTCCCCCTCGGGGGAGGGAGGTCGAAGCGCAGCAAAGACCGGGTGGGGAGGGCAAGGCAATCCAGACCCCGGCACTTCAGACCCGGACCCGCCTTGCATTGCCTGGCCGCCCCCACCCGGTCGCTTGGCGACCTGCCCTCCCCCGCGGGGGAGGGAGAACACGGCATCTCCCTCACGCCCCCGCCTCCAGCCGCCGCTCGATCCGTTCCACCGCCGCCCGCGTCGCTACGCCCTGTTCCTCCAGCCGTGCAAGCCGCTCGGCCACCAGCTGCTGCTCGCCGACCCGGGCCTCCAGCGTCGCGATCCGCGCCGCGGCACCCCCGGCCCAGACCAGGCCGCCGACCGTCTGCACCGCCAGCGCGACGCCCAGCGCGGCCGCCGTCTTCCTCAAATCGTCCATGGATCACCTCCGGTCGTGACTGCGGACTGGGTACTGGTGAATAGTGCCGGTGAGCGCATTACCCGTCCTGGCTCACCAGCACTGGCACTGCTCACCCCCCTCACACCCCCACCCCCGCCATCCGCCGCCGCTCCTCGTCCGTGAGGAACCCCGCCCCCGACAGCCGGGCCCACAGCGCGTCGCGCTCCGGCTGCAGGGCCGGAACCGCGTCCAGATCGGCCTCGATCCGGACATCCCCGAACCGCCCGCCCAGCCAGCCGGTCAGGGCCCCGGCCGCCTTGCGCGCCAGCGGGATCACCGTGCCCCGCCAGAAGGCCGCATTGGCCTCGCGATAGTTGGCATAGGTCGCGTCCCCGGGAATCCCCAGCAGCTGCGGCGGCACCCCGAAGGCGAGGGCGATCTCGCGCGCGGCGGCGTGTTTTCCGGCGATGAAGTCCATGTCGGCCGGACTCATCGACATCGGTTTCCAGTCCAGCCCACCCTCCAGCACCAGCGGCCGCCCGGCGTTGGCCGAGCCCGCGTGGGCCTCGCCCAGTTCGGCCTTCAGCGCGGCGAACTGATCCTCGGTCAGCCGCTCGCCGTCGCGGCCGGTGAACACCAGGGCCCCGGAGGGCCGCGCCGCATTGTCCAGCAGCGCCTTGTTCCAGGCCCCCGAAGCGTTGTGCACATCGATGGCAAACGCCGCCGCCTCCAGCGGCGAGAACCCGTAGTGGTCGTCGGTCGGGTGAAACAGCTTCAGATGCATGACCGGCATCCAGCCGTCGGCCTGACGCCCGATCCTCACCGACCGGCCTCCGACCGTATAGACATAGGCCTCGGGCCAGCCGGCCCGCCCCGGCACCACCTGCACCCGGTCGGGCCTCAGGCTCCACAGCTCGCTCGGCGCGTCCTCACCCACCGCCTCGACATAGGCATTCCCGGCGGTCTGCAGCGCGCCATAAAGGCCTTCCAGCCACTCTGCCCCCGACTGCTCGGGATTGGGCGCGCTCAACAGGCGCGCGGCCGGGTGATTGTCGTCGCGAACGCCCGCGACGAACACCGCCAGCGGCGCGGACGCCGCCGCCTCGGCGATCATCCGCACACAGCGATAAGCCACGGCATTCTTGCCGAAACCCTCGCGCGCCAGGGTGGCATAGTCGCGCGGCGTCCATTGCGGACGTCCGGCGCCGGTCAGGGCGATCAGCGGTCCGGCGCGGCTGTGTTTCGCCTCGGGCGCGGCCCGTCCGGGCCTCCACGCAAACAGGGGCATGTCGTTTCCTCCGTTCAGTTTCGGGATCACCGGCCGGGTCGCTTCGGCCCGGGCGAGCCTCAGGCTCAAAGCCTCCGGATGCGCGGCAGGCTGGCCGGGTTCACCAGCAGATGGGTCACGGCCCAGACCAGGGCGTCGGCCCGGTCGGGGCTGCGGCCCCCGTCCTCGGCGCCCAGCCCCATCAGTTCCTCTTCCAGCGCGGGCATATCGGCGCAGTGCACGACCCGGCCCTGTTCATACAGGGCCGCCACCGGCTCGGCCCGGGCCCGTTTGCCACGCGTCGCATGGACCAGCCGGACGGGTGTCTCCGCCCCCGCCTGCACCAGCACGCTGCGGACCATGTCCCCGCCCTGGTTGGCCTCTGCGACGATCCGGTCGGCCCCGAATTCGCTCGCCGCCGCGACCGCACGACGGGCCCAGCCCATCGGGCTCAATCCCCGCGCGGACCGGTCCGCCAGCACGAAGGCCCGGCCGTCACGGCGTCCCACGACGACAATGCCACAGGCGTCGCCGCCGGCACTGACGGGCGGATCGACGGCCACCACCACCCGGTCCAGAACCGCCGGGCGTGCGCCGCGTGCCCGCGCCAGATCCTCGGCCCGGAACAGGGCTCCCTCGGTCTCGACCAGCCGGCCCTCGATCTCCCGCGCCTCCAGTCTGGTTCCGCCATACAGGGATCGCAGGTGACCCAGAAAGCCGGGCGACAGGTTGGCCGCGTTGGCCGCCGTGCCCCCGTGTGAGATCTCCAGATCCGGCTCGGCCAGCAGCCGCCGCAGCGCCGGGATCGGCCGGGGCGTGGTGGTGATCACCAGCCTGGGATCGTCACCCCGCCTCAGCCCCAGCCTCAGATTGGACAGCACCCGTTCGGGCTCGCGCCAGGCACAGAATTCGTCGGCCCAGGCGGCATGGAACTGGGGACCGCGCAGACTGTCGGGGTCCTCGGCTGAAAAGGCATAGGCCACCGAGCCGCTGGTCCAGACCAGACGCTTGCGCCCCGCTTCCCAGCGCGGCCGCTCGGACCCCGTCGCCATGGCCTTCAGCCCCGACGGGCCCTCGACCATGACCTCGCGCACATCGTGCAGCGCCGGTCCCACCAGGGCGAAGGTCTTCGCTTCCTGCCTGGCCTGGTCATGCAGCCAGTAGGCCCCCGCGAAGGTCTTGCCCGCCCCCCGGCCCCCCAGCATCAGCCAGGTCCTCCAGTCCCACGGGGTCGCGATCTGGTGCCTCAGTCGTCTCGGGATCGCCCTCTGGATCGCCTCCAGTTGCGCCCCGCTCAGCGTCTCGAACTGCTCTCTTCTGCTCGATAATATTGCGGAGCTCAGCGCATCGGCTGAACACGTCTTCACGCAGGGCAGCCAGCCGCTCGGGGTCATAATCACGCTGTTCGCCCATCTCGTCCTCCGGGGTTTCGGCCTGGGTCCGGGTCTTTCGGGCCAGGGCCCTCAGGGCCTCGACCGTCTTGACCGCCCGCGCGATATTGACGACTGCGCGGGCCCGCCGATCGGCGGCCACGACGTCTCCGGCTGCGATCGGGCTCGCGCACAGCGCAAACACCGCCTCGTTGACCAGTTCGCGCAGAGCAAGCGTCGTCTCCTCCGCCCAGTCCTTGCCCGCCTCGTCCCCATTTCTTGCCATGCCCAAACTATAGCGGACCAGCGTCATAGGGCGCGTTGGCGACCCCTTAAATCGACACGGGCATTGATCTGATTGGGTTTTTCGGGCCCTCTGTTGAACAGAAGACCCCCGATCCGCGCGTAATTCAGTTCAGGAGCAGGGGCGCGGGAGAGGCCAGGGCATTGCGCACACGCGCGACCAGGGCTGCCGGTGCGAACGGCTTGGCCAGATAGCCTGAACACCCCAGCCCGACCGCCTCACGCACCGTCTCGGCGGCACAGTTGGCACTGACCATCAGGGCACGCGGCATGTAGGGCAGTCGGCCCAGCGCCGCCAGCACGTCCAGTCCGCTCATGTGCGGCATGCGAATGTCCAGCAGCACCAGATCGAACCGGGATCGCTTCATCAGGTCCAGGGCCGCCTTGCCGTCGGGGGCGGTCGAGACCTCAAACCCGGCCTGGGTCAGGATCAGGTCCATCAGGTCGCGAATGCTCGGCTCGTCCTCGGCAATCAGAATGGTCGCCGTCATGCGACATCTTTTCGGGCTGGCTGCGTCTGGACCTCAAGCGCACGCCCCATGGCCTCGACCAGGGTCGCGATCTGGATGGGCTTGCCGACGTGACCATCCATACCGGCTGCAGCGCAGGCCTGGATCTGTTCGGGCTGCACATTGGCCGTCAGGGCCAGGATCGGCGTCGCCGCGACCGGCCCCTCCAGGGCCCGGATCGCCCGTGTGGCGGCCAGTCCGTCCATGACCGGCATATGCACGTCCATCAGGATCAGGTCGTAGGTGCCGGCGGCTGCGGCCTGGACGGCCTCTGCCCCGTCGCACACGGTGTCCAGCTGGACGTCGAGGGCCTCCATCAGCAGCCGCACCAGCTCGCGATTGGCGGGCGCGTCGTCCGCCATCAGCACCCGCAGGTCGGACGGAAGGGCGGTTGCGGTCGTCGGTTTCGCCAGTCCCGCCCCTTCGGCGGCGATCAGGGGAATCTCGAACCAGAAGGTCGAGCCTTCGCCGATACGGCTCTCGGCACCGATCTTCCCGCCCATGAGCTCGATCAGTCGCCGGGAAATGGACAGGCCCAGCCCCGTGCCGCCATAGACCCGCGTCGTCGAGGCATCGGCCTGGGTAAAGCGTTCAAACAGCGCCTCGATCTTGTCTTGGGCGACACCGATGCCGCTGTCGGTCACCGAGACCCGCAAAGTCTTTCCGGTCTGTTCAACGCTCAGCAGGATTTCGCCCGAAGCCGTGAATTTGATCGCGTTCGAGAGGAAGTTCAGCGTCACCTGACGCACACGGCCCTCGTCGCCCATCAGCGCCGGCGGCAGTTGGTCCGAGGTTTCGACCCGCAGCAGCAGCCCCTTGTCCTGGCACTGCGCTTCCACCATTGCCGCCGCGCCCCGCGCCATCGCGACCGGATCAAACGCCAGCGGATCCAGATCCACCGCCTCTGCTTCCAGCTTGGAATAGTCCAGAATGTCGTTGATCACGCTCAACAGGGCGTCGCTGGCCGTGGCGATACGGTCGGCATAGCGCCGCTCGGCGTCCGGCAGGGCGGCGCTGGCCTGAAGCAGCCCGGCGAACCCGCACACGCTGGTCAGCGGGGTCCTCAGTTCGTGCGACATATTGGCCAGGAACTCCGACTTGGCCCGGGCCCCCGCCTCGGCCACGTCGCGCGCCGCGATCAGTTCGTCCTCCAGCGCCTTGGTCGCGGTCACGTCGCGAACCACGTCATGAAACTCCACGACCCGACCCGCGTCGTCGCGGATCAGGGTCGTGCGCGCCTCGAACCACCGCAGGGCACCGTTCGCCAGATTGCCGCGATAGCGCAGGCCGTCCCGGCCGCAGGCACCGTCGCTCCGGACCAGTTCGCGGAAGGCCTCGGTCAGGCGCGGAATGTCCTGCGGATGGATCAGGGCCGTCACCGGCTGCCCGATCAGTGCGTCCGGGGCCGTCCCGCTCACCGCCTCGACGCTCGGCGAGATGTATCGGATCCGTCCGTCCACCCCGTAGGTCAGGATAATGTCGCTGGCATGGTCCGCCAGCAGCCGATAGCGCGCCTCGCTCTCCTCGATACGCTGGCGGCTGCGCACCACCTCCGTCACGTCCTGGAACACCCCGAACAGGGCGGTGGTCTTTCCGGCCTCGTCCCGCTCGGGACGGCAGTGGGACATCACGATCCGCTCAGCGCCGTCATCACGCATCAGCCGGAGCTGGAACCCGCGGCCCTCGCCGGTCTCGATCGCCCGCGCACAGGCGTCCGCGACCGCATGGCGATCGTCGGGGTGATAGCAGCCGATCGCGTCGTCCAGGTTGGGGTCGAACGTCGTCCGGCTCTTGCCATGGATCCGGTACACCTCATCCGACCAGGTCACGGCCCCGCTGGCGGCATCCAGCCGCCAGCTTCCGACGCCGGCCAGTTCCTCGGCCATGCCGAGCGTCTCGACCAGCTCGACCTGAACCCGTTCAGCAGTCTTTCGCGCGGTGACGTCGCGGATGTGGTCGTGCAGCTCCAGCATGGTCCGTCCGGCCTCGTCCCAGACCGCGCGCGGCGAGGCCTCGAGCCAGACGGTCGTGCCATCCGCACGGATCGCACGATACTCATGGCGCGGGATCGCTGCCCCCGGCCCGGACCGCAAACAGGTCCGCACCGCAGCTTCCATGGGCGCAAGATCTTCGGCCAGAATGAACTCGGCGCATCGGCGCCCGACCATCTGGTCGGGTTGATAACCCAGGATCGTCTCGGCCGAGGGCGACACATACAGGAATGTCCCGTCCGGACTGTAGCGGGCGATGATATCGGTCGCCGTCTCGCTCATCATGCGGAACAGCGCCTCGCTCTCCCTCAGGCGCTCCTCGGCCAGAAGCCTGTCAGTGACGTCCTGGAAGGCCCCGTAGAGCGCAACCGACTTGCCGGTCTCATCGCGCTGGGTCGCCGCGCGGGTCGTGACCCGCCGCTCGCCGCGCGTGGGGCTGATCAGCCGCAGGTCCAGATTGTAGCCGTCACCCGTCGCGGCCGCCCGTTCGACGCAGGCCTCCAGAATTTGGCGGTCCTCTGGATGATAATCGGCCAGAACGTCGGCGTAGTTCGGGTCGAACGTCGCCTTGTCCCGGCCGTGGATGCGATAGACCTCGTCCGACCAGTCGACCTTGCCGCTGACGAGGTCGAACCGCCAATGCCCCAGTCCGGCAATCTCCTCGGTCAGGCGCAACAAAGCCAGTTGCTCGGCCTGGGCCCGACGGGCCGTGATCTGGTCGAACAGGTCGCCGGCCAGTCGCGCGGCGTGGCGCAACAGGACCATCTGTGAGGGTGTCGGCGGGTCCCGCGGCACGACATCCATGGCCCCGACCGCCCCGATCGGCGTGCCAGTGCCGTCACAGATTGTCGCACCGGCAAAGAATCGGATCCGCGGACTGTCGGTCACCATCGGATGACTGCACAGCTCGGGATGCTGCAGCGCGTCAGGAACCACCAGGACCGCGTCAGGCCCCATGGCCACCAGCCTCGCGCTGACGCTGACGTCGCGAGGCATCCACTTGTGACCCGCGCCGACCTCGGAGCGAAACCGCGCCTTGTCGTCCTCGAGCACAGAGACCAGGCCGAAGGGCACGTTCAGGGCCGCACACACCAGCGCCGTCACCCTGTCAAAGGGGGTCGGAAGGGCCTCGGGAGCCTGACTCGCGATGTTCATGCTACCTCCGGCCAACCAACTGGCAGACCTTTGGATTCAAGGTTCAAAGGTTCGGTTAACGCGGTTCGTTTCCCCGCTCCTCGTTCCATTCCATCGCCTCGTGTTCGATCGCGTCCTCCGGCTTTTCCAGCTCCAGTTCGTTGATGGTCTGGCCGCGCACCGAAACCCCCGCCGCATGCACGCTTTCCGGATCGCCCGAGACCAGCGGATGCCAGTCGGCCAGTCCCCGCCCCTCATGGATCCGGCGATAGCCGCACGACTTGGGCATCCAGCCCAGCTGCTCGATGTTCCATGGCGTCAGCTTGATGCAGTCGGGCACATGGTCCTTGCGGTTCGGATAGTCGGTGCAGGTGCAGCGCTGGCTGTCGAACAGCCGACAGTGCACCTTCGTCGGGAACACCTCGCCGGTATCCTCGTCCTCGAACCGGATCAGGCAGCACAGCCCGCACCCGTCGCACAGGCTCTCCCACTCCTCGCGGGTCATCTGCTCCAGACGCTTGGTCTGCCAGAAGGGGGTGTCGGCCGAGGCCGCCCGGGAGGTCAGACCGCCACCGCCTTGGCCATATCTGCGTCTGCCGCCCGCCGGAGCGCGTCCTCGGCCCAGGCGTTCAAGCTGCGTCCTGAAAGTTCCGCCGCCTTGGTCACGCGCGCATGAACCTCGGGATCGACCCGAAACATGACCTTGCCGGAATACGGCTTGTTCGGCGATTTTCCGATCCTCGAGCAGGTCTCGATATAGTCATCGACCGCCTCACGGAACGCAGCCTTCAGTTCGCTCGCCGTATCGGCGTGGAAGCCGATAATATCCCGGATCCCGGCAAGGTGCCCGAAGAAAATCTCGTCGTCCGCATCAAATTCCACCGCTGCGGAATAGCCCTTGTAAGTCATGGCCGTCATGGTTGAACTCCAATCGTTCTCAAAAATAGTCGCGCGTCCCTGACCT
>JBBSCK010000010.1:0-34542 GCA_038250335.1 Caulobacterales bacterium | reverse complement strand
GACGGGCTCGACCGTGCCATGCGGGCCCTGACCCGCTGACGCAGGCTTGAAGTGCAGCGAGGGCGCGCCTGTGCGAGTTTCGGCTGCGAACGAAGAGGGTCTGAAATGTTGACGGCTTTCGTCATGGCCCTGGTGCTGCAGCAGGCTGCCGGGAGCGGCGTGGTCTGGGCCACGCCCGCGCCGGAGCCAGAGACGCTGGCGACACCTGCGGTCGCACCGGGGGACCTGCCGGACCGGGCCCTGGCCGACCCGTTCGGCTTCGAGCGGGCGCAATGCAGTCCGATGCTTCGGCGCGACGCCTCCCTCGAGATCTGTCAGTCGCGCGTCCGAAACCAGCTGTTCGCGGCCCCGGGCCAACGCCTGCCGGCCGGTCTGCAGCCCGTGGGGGAACTGGATCCCTGCCTAGCCACACCGGGCGACGACGGGGCCTATCCCGTGCAGTGCGGCTTGCCCGGGCGGCGGAGAGCCGAGACAGCAACGCCCAGGTTCCCGACTGTCGACCCCGACCAACCCGCCAAGGCGGATCGGTCGCCTTCGTCACGGAATGCAGGACCGAGAACGCGGGCGACGGCGGGCTATCATTCCGGCTGTTCGGCAAGGATTGACACCAAAACGAAACGGGGCGCGCCGACCGGCGCGCCCCTTCAAATCTTCAAATCGCCAGCAGGCGGTCAGTGCTTCTGGTCGTGCAGGGCGTCCTTGATGCCGCCCACAGTATTCTGGATCTTGCCTTCGACCTGCTCGGCACGGCCTTCGGCCTTCAGCTTCTCGTCACCGGTCATCTTGCCGGCGGCTTCCTTGATGTTGCCACCAGCCGTCTTGGCGGCGCCTTCGATACGATCATGATCGGCCATGGGGTGCTCCTGACATTCAGCGCCGCCGGGCTGACGACGCTTCGATTAAAACAGCGAATGGAGCGCAGGAGCGTTCCGTATGGCAACGCTTCCCCGCCTCAGCCACAGGGCCACTGCCCAGGCATGGGCGTCATGCCGGAGTTCGGCCAGGGCGGTTGGCGGGTCCAGCCAGACCAGCTCGTGGTCCGCCTCGACCTTTCGGGCCGGATCGAGGGCCAGCATTTCACAGATCCAGAACCCGCCGAGATTGTTGACGGGCACGTCGTCCGACCGGCGGAAAAACTGCCCGGCTCCGGTGATCCGCTCGACCGGGCGAACCGTCATTCCGGTCTCCTCGGTAAACTCTCGGACCAGCGCCTGTTCCTCGGTCTCATCGCCCTCCACCGCCCCGCCGGGCAGGTCGAAATAGGGGGTATCTCGCGTCACCCGCACGCAAGCGATTTTACCGCTGTCGAAGACCAGTCCGAAGACGGCAGGGCGTGGCAGATAGACGACACCCCGGTCCGCCTGGCCGAACTGGAGCGATGGCGTCACAGGTCGAAAGCCAGACGCGCGCGAACGCCCTTGTGGGCCCCGTCGAATTCCACCACCGAACGCAAGCTCGACGCCATGGCAGTGATGATCTTTCCGCCCAGTCCTGTGCCCTTGGGTTCGCCTTCGCCCAGACCCGGCCCGTCGTCTTCGACCGTCAGCAGGGCGCGCCGGCCGTCGGCGTCTGGCTGCAGGATCACGCGGATCTCGCCTGACTGGCCCGGCGAATAGGCGTATTTCGCCGCATTGGTCACAAGTTCAGTGATGACGATGCCCAACGAGACGGCCTGGTCCGTCGAGACCCGAATGGGCGAGGCCTGCAGCACAATGCAGGGCCGGCCATCTCCCGGACAAAGCGACTTGGACAGTTCGTCGACCAGACCGTCAAGATAGGCCTGCATCTCGACTGTTTCCATGTCGCCCGAGGAATAGAGACGGCGATGGACGTGAGCCACGGCCTCGATCCGTGCCTGGGCCTCCCGCAGGGCGTCGCGGGCCCCCTCGTTCACCAGGTGGCGAAGCTGGAGCGACATGAAGCTAGAGACGAGCTGAAGCGAGTTGCCGACGCGGTGGTTGACCTCGCGCAGCATCGTCTCGGCCCGATCGCGGGCCAGGCGAACCTGCTCCTGCGCCTGCTCGTTCTCGCGTTCCAGTCGCCGACGCAGCAGCGCATCTTCCAGCGCCGATCGGAGCAGGGCGGTGAAGTCCTCCGAGACGTCCTTGATGACATAGTCGGCCGCGCCGGCGCGCAGGGCGGCCACGGCGATTCGCCCCTCCTGGGCACCGGTCACATAGACCACGGGTGGCGGGGCCGGGCGGTGCAGAAGGTCAGGCAGGACGTCCAGACCGTCCCGGCCGGGCATGTAATGGTCCAGCGCACAGACGTCGAAATCCGCCGCGTCCAGCGCCGCCAGACCTGCATCGCCATCGGCCGCCAGAGTCACCTCATAGCCATGGCGGCCGAGCTCCTTCTGGACGAGCCGCGACAGGCCGCGATCGTCGTCGATGTACAGAAGCCGGATCGGCATCGCTTCGACGGTCATTCGATCTCCGGGGCCTGCATGACGGACAGGAACAGGCCCAGTTGCCGGATGGCCCCGGCGAAGCTCTCGTAGTCCACCGGTTTGGTAATGTAGACGTTGCAGCCCAGATCGTAGCAACGCTCGATTTCGGATTTGTCGTCGGTCGTGGTCAGGACCACGACGGGAGCCCGCTTCAGCCGGTCGTCGCGCTTTACCTCGGCCAGAATGTCGGTGCCGCTCATGTCCGGCAGGTTCAGGTCCAACAGGATCAAAATCGGGCCATTGGCGCGGATCTCCTCGCTGAACAGGTAATCCAGCGCCGGCTGACCATGATCGAAATGGATGATCTCGTTCAGGATATTGGCCCGGCGGATGTTCTTCTCGATCAGCCTGGCATGACCATGATCATCCTCGACCATGACGATCTTGACGGAACTGCTGTTGGTCACACGGTGTCTCCGGTCTCGTCGAGGATGAGGCGTTTGGGGAACTTCAGTCGGAAAATCGAGCCTTTGCCGAGCACGGACTCCACCTCGATCGTGCCGCCCAGACGACGAACGCTGTTGCGCACAAAGGCCAGGCCCAGTCCCTCGCCCTGACGATCCTGGCGGCCGGCCCGGCGGAACAGTTCGAAAATCCGCTCATGGTCCTTTGCGGCGATGCCTCGGCCGTTGTCGGTGATGTCATATTCGACCCAGCCGCCCGGCAGGTCCCGACCGGACACCTTGATGCGACCGGGCCGCTGGGGATCGAGGTATTTGACGGCATTGTCGATCAGATTGCCGAAGATTTGTTCTATCGACAGACGGTCACTTTCGAACGGGACGATCTCGCAGACGACGAACTCGGACCCGCCGGCCTCGATCTGATGGCGGATGCTGTCGGCGATGCGTTCGGCCATGATGCCGACATCCAGCGTCTCGGGCGCGAGACTACGGCGTCCCTCGCGGGACAGTTTCAGGATGGCATTGATCAGCCGGTCCATCTTCTCGGTCGAGGCGCGGATGAAGCCGACGGCCTCGGGGATGTCATCTCGCGCCGCCGTCAGGGCGTCTTGTTCGACCAGACCCGGAGCCAGGGTCTCGACCTTGGTCATCTGCAGGTCGATGGTCTTGCCCGCCTGTTCGAGTTCGGCGGTATAGCCCATGACGTTCACCAGCGGAGACCTGAGGTCATGGCTGACGATGTAGGCGAAGCGCTGGACCTCCTCGTTCGCGCGGATCAGGGCGGACGTGCGGGCCTTCACCATGTCCTCAAGCCCGGCATTGACCCGGTCGACTTCGGCGCGGGCCCGCTTGAGCTCTTCCAGATAGCGCCATACCATCAGCAGGACGACCAGAGCGAGCAGGACGATCAGCAAGGCGGCAACGCCGTTGACGACGATGGTGAAGACGGCCGAGCTTTCTGATTGTGCGGTCTGGCGCGACACGCGCGCGCCCAGATGCGAGTCCAGCGTAGAGATCTCCGCGTCCAGCTGATCCATAAGCTGTTTCCCCCGACCGGAGCGGACCTGGGCCAGGCCTTCCGCAGAACGGCCCTGACGGGCCAGGTCGATGATGGCGGTCATCTCCAGAAACTTGTCGCGGGACAACCGGTTCACGGCCTCGACAGAGGCCTGGGCGACCTCGTCACCACCGGCCAGACGGTCCAGTTGCGTGAGTAACCGGGGTGCTTCGTCGCGGGACTGGTTGTAGGTCATCAGAAAGGCGGGTTGGCCGGTCAGCAAATAGCCACGCTGCGCCGTCTCGGCGTCCTTCAGATTCAGCAGCAAGGTCCTCGCTACGCGGCGAAGCTGCCAGGTGGTGTCCACCTGTCCGTTGAAGTCGGCCGTTCGCTGGATCAGCACGAAGGTGCTGAGATTGACCAGCAGCAGCAGGGCCAGGGCTCCGGCGAGCAGGAGCACGACAGAGCGGCCCAGCGTGCGTTCCCGCAGGAACCGGCCGATGCTGGACAAGGTATCGGGAAAGGCGATGATCATATGTGCTAGCCCTTAGTCGCACACATTCACGTGTCCAGTGAAGTCATTGGTGGCGCAACCTGTGCTGTTGCAAAGCATTCATCTAGCAAGCTGTGCCGTATGGGGAGTGATGGAAATGTTCTGGTGGTGGTGGATCGCGCCGACGGCGCTGGCAGTCATTGGTGGTCTGATCCTGATCGTCGGGTTGGCCTCGCTGTTCAGGGGCCGGCTCTTCGGAGGACTGTTCGGAGCGGCAGGGGGTGCCCTGATGCTGGCTGTCGCACTGGCTGTGGCCTTGCTGGGGCAGAACATCCAGACCTATGGGCGACTGACCTATGAGCGCCCGGTTGCCACCCTGACCATCCGTCAACTCGCCCCCCAGTATTTCGAGGCCACGGTCACCCAGCCGGCGGAGGGCGAGCAGCCCGCACGGACGGCGGTCTATCCGGTCAACGGCGACGAATGGCGGATGGAGGCCCAAGTCCTGAAGTGGAAACCCTGGGCCAATGTCGTCGGCCTGGATTCCCAGTACCGTCTCGACCGACTGTCCGGGCGCTATCAGAACATCGATCAGGAGCGTAGCGGTGCCCGGAGCGTTCACGCGCTGTCGGGCGGCGAAGTGGCGACTGGCCCACTGGCCGCCCTCCCCTGGTCGCTGAGCGTCTGGGACACGGCGCGGAAATACCGGCGCTACGTCGACGCTGTGGACACCCTGTATGGCTCGGCCGCCTATATGCCGATGGCCGACGGCGCGACCTATGAGGTCTGGATCACCCAGTCCGGCCTGATCGCCCGGCCGACCAACGAGGCGGCCAGGGCGGCGTCGGCCGAAGGATTCGTGCGCGTCAGCTGAGCGCCTAGACCGAGCCGAGGGTCCTGAGACGTGCCTTGGGATGCACCTCGTTCTGGCTCATCACGACGGTCTGGCCGCGGAAGCGTTCGATGATGGAGCGGACATAGGGCCGGACCTGGGGGCCGGTCAGCAGGATCGCGCTCTCGCCGGACATGGCGGCGCGTTCGAAGACATCCCGGACGGCGCGAATGAAGTCCTGGAGACGGGACGGGGCCATGGCCAGCTGCCTGTCCTCGCCCGCCCCGACCAGGGCGTCGGCGAAGGCCGCTTCCCAGTCGGGCGACAGGGTGATGATCGGCAAGGCCCCGTCCTCGCCCCTGTTCTGCCAGCAGAGCTGACGCGCGAGGCGGGTCCGGACATGCTCGACAAGGGTCGTGACGGAGGAGGAATGCGGGGCGGCCTCGGCGAGACCCTCGAGGATGGCACCCAGGTCCCGAATGGAGACCTTCTCGCGCAACAGGGCCTGGAGCACGCGCTGAAGCGTGGTGATGGTGACGACCGAGGGCACCAGTTCGTCGACCAGTTTCTTCTCCTCGGGGCCCAGTTCCTTCAGCAGCTTCTGCACCTCTGCATAGCTGAGCAGCTCGGCCATGTTCTCCTTGAGGATCTCGGTCAGGTGGGTGGTCAGCACCGTCGAGGGATCGACGATGGTGTAGCCGCGGAAGGTGGCCTCCTCGCGCAGGCTCTCGTCGATCCAGGTCGCGGGCAGTCCGAACGCCGGTTCCTTGGTATGTTCGCCGGGCAGTTCAACCTGGCGTCCGGCGGGATCCATGGCCATCAGCGAGCCCAGACGCACTTCGCCTGACCCCGCCTCCATCTCCTTGATGCGGATGGCGTACCCTTGCGTCGGCAGGCGCATGTTGTCGAGGATGCGAACCGACGGCATGACGAAGCCATACTCCTGGGCCAGGGCGCGTCGCAGGGCGCGGACCTGGTCGGTCAGGCGGCGACCCTCGAGGTCATTGATCAGGGTGAGCAGGGAATAGCCCAGCTCGATCTTGACCTCGTCGATGGTCAGGGCCGTCCCGATGGGCTCCTCGACATCGTCGCGGGGCCTTGCAGCGGCAGCAGACGCGGCGAGCTCGGCCTCGGTGGGCTGGGGTTTCAGCTTCGCCCGCCCGAGACGCCAGGCCATGAAGCCGGCCCCGGCAGCCAGGGCGGCGAAGGGGATGATCGGCATGCCGGGGATCAGGGCCAGCAGGGCGGACGCGGCAGCGACCATGCCCAGGCTGACCGGATTGGTGGCCAGCTGGGCGACCAGGGCCTTGTCGGCAGACCCCTCGACACCCGCCTTGGACACCAGAAAGCCGGCGGCGATCGAGATGACGATGGCCGGAACCTGGGTGACCAGACCGTCGCCTATGGTCAGCTGGATATAGGTATTGGCCGCATCCCCCATCGGCATGCCGTGCTGGATCACCCCGATCAGGATGCCGCCGATGACATTGATGAAGACGATGATCAGGCCGGCGACCGCGTCGCCACGCACGAATTTCGAGGCGCCGTCCATGGCCCCGAAGAAGGTCGATTCCTGCTCCAGTTCCTTGCGCCGCAGCTTGGCCTGTTCCTCGGTGATCAGGCCGCTGGAAAGGTCGGCGTCGATGGCCATCTGCTTGCCCGGCATGGAGTCGAGGGTAAAGCGGGCGCTGACCTCGGCGATGCGGGTCGAGCCCTTGGTAATGACCACGAAGTTCACCACCAGGATGATGGCGAAGATGATGATGCCGATGATGAAACTGCCGCCCATCATCAGGGCTCCGAAAGCGGCGATAACCTGACCGGCGGCGTCATGGCCTTCGTGGCCGTGGGTCAGGACCAGACGCGTGGAGGCCAGGTTCAGACCCAGCCGGAACAGGGTCGAGACCAGCAGCACCGTCGGGAAGATGGCGAAGTCCAGCGGCTTCTTCATCATCACCGCAGTCATCAGAATCAGAACCGATGAAACGAGGCTGATGGCCAGCAGCAGATCCAGCAGGAACTTCGGGACCGGCAGGATCAGCAGCAGGATGACGCCGATGACGCCGACGGCCATGCCGACGTCGCCGCGCAACAGCCAGCCGCGAATGTCGCCGCCGGTCGGACGGGCCATTCCGTCCTTCATCATGACGGGGGCGTCGCTCATGCGCGGCCCAGGGCGGTCAGGGCCATGCGGGTGGCCCCGGCGATGACGGCCTCGTTCTTGGGATCATCGGAGGCGGCGTGATAATAGGCGGCGAGGATCACCGGTTCCCCCGACGGCGGATACAGGATGCCGATGTCGTTGGTCGGGCCATAGCCCCCGGTGCCGGTCTTGTGCGCGACCCGCCAGCCGTCCGGAACGCCGGCCTTGATGCGGGCCATGCCGGTGGGCGAGTTGAACATCCAGCCGAGTAGGTTTGTCTTCGATTCCGCCGACAGGGGCGAGGTCGGGTCAATGAACAGGCGCTGGATGTTGGCCGCCGACTGGAGCGGCGTGATGGTGTCCTTGTCCCCGTCGAGGCGGTTCATTTCGGGCTCGAACCGGTCAGCACGGGTGCTGTCATCGCCGATGCCGCGATAAAACGCCTGCATAGGCGCGATACCGCCCATGGCCTTGAGCAGGAGGTTGGCGGCGGGGTTGTCGCTGACCTCGACCGTGCCCTGCATCAGTTGTTCGACAGTCAGGGAACCACCGATGGCGGGCTCTGTCACCGGGGCGTTGTTGACCATGTCGGCCCGCGTGATGGGGATCTCGCGATCCAGCCGCTCCTCGCCCGCCTGAACCCGCAGCAGGGTGGCGGCGGCGAGATACATCTTGAACGTCGAGCAATAGATGAACCGCTCGTCGCCGCGCCAGGCGAGGGTTCGCTTCGAGCCGAGGTCGCGGGCGACCACACCGATCCGGCCACCGTTGGCCTTTTCCAGGGCAGACAGGTCCAACGCCTGCGCGACAGCAGCCGAGGCCGTGGCGGGCTCGCCCGCCGAAGGCGCGCAGCCGATCAGGCCGAGCGCGCTGAGACCGGTCAGAACCCCCCGTCGGCGCATCAGGCCGCGCTCGCGCCGTAGACGGAGGTGGCGATACCGGTCTGCGGAGCGATGATCCGGGTGCCCTCGTCGGCGTATTCGTTCAGCTTGTTGCGCAGGGTACGGATCGAGATGCCCAGAATATTGGCGGCATGGGTACGATTGCCCAGGCAGTGGGTCAGGGTGTCGAGGATCAGGCTTTTTTCCATCTGGGCGACGGTCTGTCCGACATAGGCACGAGAGACGGCGTCGGCAGTCTGGGCGGCGCGGCCCGCGACGCTGTTGTCCCCATGGCCGCCTGCGGACCCCATCAGGGGTTGGCCGTCGGGCAGGCGAATGGCCTCGGCGTCAATCTCGGGACCCACGGCCAGCAGGACCGCGCGGTGCATGGCGTTTTCCAGCTCCCGCACATTGCCGGGCCAGCGATGGGCGGCCAGGGCGCGCCGGGCGTCAGGCGACAGGGGCCGGACGGGCACGCAGTTGGCGGCCGCATACTTCTTGACGAAATGATCGGCCAGCACCGCCACATCGCCGGGGCGCTCGCGCAGGGCCGGCAGACGCAGGTTCACGACGTTCAGCCGGTACAGCAGGTCCTCGCGGAACGTGCCCTCGCTGACGGCCCGGTTCAGGTCGCGGTTCGACGTGGCGATGATGCGGATGTTCACGGACACGGGTTTGGTCCCGCCGACGCGGTCGATGACGCGTTCCTGGATCGCGCGCAGGAGCTTGGCCTGGAGGCGGGCGTCCATCTCCGAGATTTCGTCCAGCAGAAGGGTGCCGCCGTCGGCCTCCTCGAACTTGCCGATCCGTCTGGCGACCGCACCGGTGAAGGCCCCCTTCTCGTGTCCGAACAGTTCGGATTCCAGCAGGTTGTCGGGAATGGCGGCGCAGTTGACGCTGATGAAGGCGCGTTCGGCGCGCTTGGAGTGGGTGTGGAGGTAACGGGCCATCACCTCCTTGCCGACGCCGCTTTCCCCGGTGATCAGGATGGAGGCTTCGGACCGTGCGACCTGGTCTGCCAGCTTGATCACGGCCTGCATGGACGGATCGGCCGAGATCAGCGGGCGCTCATCATCCGCGACAGCGGCCAGCACGGCGGCGATCAGGTCAGCCTCGGGCGGGAGCGGGATGAACTCCTTGGCCCCGGCGCGGATTGCCGCAGCGGCCTTTTCGGCGTCGTTATCGACGCCGCAGGCGACCACGGGGACGAAGATTCGCTCGGCCTCGTTGGCCGCGATCAGGCCGGCGATGTCGAGGTTGTAGTCGACCATCAGCAGGTCGGCCCCCTGCCCGCGCCGGAGCTGTTCCGTCGCCTGATCCGTACGCTCGACGTGATTGACCTTGGCGCCGTGCGCCATGGCCATTTTCACCGCCGCCGCGAGCTGGCCCGAAAGCCGTCCAACCACCAGAAGCCGCATGGGTCTTCTCCTCTATTCCGTTCGCGATCCGGACGCCTAGGCGTTCGAATCCTCGATCTTGATGATTTCCGTCATGGTCACGCCCAGACGATCTTCGACGACGACGACCTCCCCGCGGGCGACCAGCCGGTTGTTGACGAAGATGTCGATGGCTTCACCGACCTTGCGGTCCAGCTCCAGCACCGAGCCGCGATTCAGCTTCAGCAGCTGGGCCACCGTCATGTTGGCCTTGCCCAGAACCGCCGAGATATTGACCGGCACGTCAAAGACAGTGGCCAGGTCCGCAGCAGACTTGTCCCCAGTCTCGTCAACCGTAGCCAAGGCTGTGGACTCAGGGAACTCCTCGAGGGAGAGGTCATCAGCGGCCATTAGAAGTCACTCCCTGCAGGCGATGGGACGGGTGCCAGAGTTTCGGCATGTCCGGCCTCGGCGGCGAGGGCGGCGGACAGAGCAAGGGCGATACGGTCGGCGGCGGCGGCGGGATCGAAATCGGCGCGACCGTCGGCCCATTCCAGCTGGAACGCGGCCAGCGGCAGCGAAGGGTCTTCGCGGAAGGCGACCACGCCGGAGAAGCCGGTATCCACACAGAGCGCCTGAAGCGCGGTCCGCGCCTCCTCGTTGAGCCCGGCTGCGCGGATCACCAGCCGCGGCGCGGCGTCGATTTCCTGGCCGAGTGTCTCCAGCGCCGACTGAAGTGGCCCGGCGGGCAGATGATCCAGCGCGGCGGCGGCAATGACGCGGGCCGCCGCCATTGCCAGGTCGACGGATTGCTCGCGATGGGTCTGGACTATGTGGGTCAGGGCCGGCATGGCCGAGCCCAGCACCTCGCCAATGGCGGAGAGAGCCATCACGCGGATGCTCTCGACTTCGCCCAGGGCAGCCTCGCGCGCCTCGACCCGTCCCTGGGCGACCAGAGCCTCGACCTCAGCCGGCATATAGGCGCGCTTGGTGGGACGAAAGCTGGAGGGTCGCACGACCGTGCCTTCGACATCGAACTCGGTGTCGAAGACGAAAGGGCGGCTGTTGATGGCGGAAGGATCGGTCATGTCAGTAGATCAACTCGTCGTCGCCGGACGCGCCCGCCAGCATGATCTCGCCGCGCGCGGCCAGGTCCTTGGCGACCTGGACCATCGTCATCTGCGCGCTGTCGACGTCTTTCAGGCGAACAGGGCCCATCGACTCCATGTCCTCGCGCATGATCTTGGACGCGCGTTCGGACATGTTGGTGAAGAACATCTCGCGCAGCGCCTCGGAAGCGCCCTTGAGTGCGAGCGCGAGCTGATCTTTCTCGACCGCGCGAAGAAGGGTCTGCACACCGGCGGGATCGAGCTTGTTGAGATCCTCGAAGACGAACATCAGGGCGCGGATGCGTTCGGCGGCTTCGCGATTGCGCTCCTCAAGCGCGCCGATGAACCGGGCTTCGGTCTGACGATCAAATGAGTTGAAGATGTCGGCCATGGCCTCGTGGCTGTCACGCTTGGACGTGCGGGCCAGGTTGGACATGAACTCGGTGCGCAGGGTCTGTTCAATCTTGTCGAGGATATCGCGCTGCACCGGCTCCATGCGCAGCATCCGCTGGACGCATTCCAGGGCAAAGTCTTCGGGCAGGGTGGTCAGAACGCGGGCGGCGTGGTCGGGCTTCACCTTAGACAGCACCACGGCGACGGTCTGGGGGTATTCGTTCTTCAGATAATTGGCGAGGACGGCCTCGTTCACATTGCCGAGCTTGTCCCACATGGTGCGGCCGGCCGGGCCGCGGATTTCCTCCATGAGCCCGTCGACACGGTCGGCGGGCAGGAAGGAGGCCAGCAGACGCTGGGTCTGTTCGAAGCTGCCCATCACAGAGCCGCCCGCGGACAGACCCGACACGAACTCGACCAGAAGTTCCTCGACTACAACCGCAGAGACAGTCCCCAGGGTTGCCATGGCCTGGGAGATTTCCTTGACCTCCTCATCGTCGAGCCCCTGCCAGAGCCGGGTATGTTCCTCGCCTAGCGACAGCAGGATCACCGCCGCCTTTTCTGGACCGGTCAGTTTCTTCGCGTCATCAATGGAAGTTTTCTTGCCAGCCATGCGAGCAGCCATTAGCCCTCGTGGACCCAACTGCGCAGGATCGCAGTGGACTCATCTGGATGCTTCTCGACGAACTCGGCCACCTTCTTGACCGAGGACGCTTTCACCTGTCCTTCGATGCGGGCGATATCGAGTCGCTGTTCCATTTCGGACGAAACCACAAGCTGACCGCTGGGGCCTCCCGCGACCGTCGTCTGGAGCGCGGTCACCGGGACGCCGCTGCCCCCTCCGCCGGCCGCTCCGCCCGCCGAGGACTTGAGCAGCGGCCGCAGCACGAAGAAGATCAGCAGCAGGGCCGTTACCAGCAGAACCAGAAGCTCAACGCCACGCATGATGTCGTTCTTGGTGAAGTTCAGCAGCGGCGAACCACCATCGGTGCCACCAGCAGTGACCAGGGCGTCGCGATTGAACCGGACATTGGTCACCCGGATCTGGTCGCCCCGCGCCTCGTCATAGCCCATGGCCGCCTTCACCAGATCCTCGATCTGGGTGATCTCCTCGGCCGTGCGCGGCTCATAGGCCGTCTCGCCGCCCGGCTCTGCTGACGGGGTCAGCCTGCCGTCCACAGCGACCGCGACCGACAGTTTGCGGACCTCACCCGGTTCCTTGACCGTCGTCGTGGTGGTGTTCGAGATCTCGTAGTTGGTCGTTTCGCCGGTCACGCTTTCGGTCGATCCGGCCGCCGCAGCGGCCGGATCCGCGCCGCCCGGGCTATTGTTGGCGGCCGTAGCCCCACCGTCGGCGACGCCCGTTGTGTCCGCCGACTGGGATCCGTTGGCCGCCGTCGAGCGCACGACCTGGCCATCGGGATCGAATTTCTGCTCCTGGGTGGTTGAGCGGGTCATGTCGATGTCGGCGGTGACCTGGACCCGCGCGGCCCCCGGGCCGACGACCCCTTCGACCAGATCCTTGATGCGGGCCTGAAGCTGGGCTTCGGTCGCGGTCTTGGCCTCCTCGGCACTGGCGGAGGTGAAGCCCCCATCGTCTGACCCGGCGGCCAGGGTCTGGTTGGTCTCGTCGACGACAGTGACCCGGTCCGGCTTCAGATTGGGGACCGACGAGGCCACGACGTTGCGGATCGCGCGGACCTGGTCGGCGTTGAGCGCCCGCCCGCCGAGCCCGACCACGACGGCGGCAGTGGGCTGGGCCGCATCCGCCTGGAACAGTTCTCGCCGGGGCAGGGCGATCTGGACGCGGGCCGAGGAAATGCCCCGCATAGACATGATGGTGCGGGCCAGCTCGCCCTGCAGGGCACGCTGCTCGTTGATCTGTTGCTGGAACTCGGTCTGGCCCAGCACGGACTGGGTATCGAACAGCTCGTAGCCGACCGAACCGGAGCTCACGAGCCCCTTGCCCGCCAGCATCAGGCGGGCGGTGCCGACGTCATCGCGGTTGACCATGATGGTCGAGCCGTCGCCCCGGGTGGAGTATGCGATGCCGGCCTGGTCCAGCGAGGCGGTGATCTCACCGGCCTCGCGCAGGTCGAGGTTGGAATACAGCAGGGCGTCCGGTGCCTGGCCCACGCGCAGCATCAACGCGACCAGCACGGCGGCGACGCCGGCTCCGACGCCGAGGACCATGGCGAGACGCCCGATCCCAAATCTCTGCAACGCCGCCGTGAAGCCGCCCACGCGTCCCCGCCCAAAAACAATGCGGGGGAGCCCGACTGCCCCGCTAGGCAGAAAGTGCCGCCCGTCTGGTTAACGGCGGTTTAAGTGTCGGGGTTACCGGTGAAAAACTCTCTGGTCAGGCCTGCGCGAACATCACCCGCCCCCGAGGGCAGCGTCGCTGCCGGATCGCGCAGCGCCGCCTCGACATCGCGGAACACAACCTCGGCCTGGAGGTCGCGGTTCAGCAGATGCCATCCTTCAGGATACCAGGCAGTGCGCAGGTTGGGCGGGTCGCCGGCGCGCTGAAGGGCGCGGCGCATGGGGCCCTTCTCGATGATCTGGTCGTAGGCCCCGTACATCAGAAGGGTCGGCGCACGGACACGACCCAGCTTGACGGTGGCGCTTTCCATCAGGTCAACCAGACCCGAAAGGGTGTCGAACCGCGTCGAACGCAGGAAACGGGGGTCGCTGCCGTTAGCGATCAGCTCAACCAGATTGTCGGTCGCGCGAATGTCTCGCACGGCCCAGTCCGGCGGTTCAACGGTGCGCTCGCCCAGCAGGCGCGCTGCCGCCCATAGGCTCACCTGGTTGAACAGGCTCTGGCTGGACCACCCCCAGACGGCGGGGGCCAGAAGGATCAGTTGGTCGGCCTCCGGAGGCCGCTCTGACGCGAACCCGGAGATGGCCACGGCCCCGCCCATGCTTTCCCCCGCCACCGCGATCCGGGCGTTCGGATGACGGGCGCGCACCAGGGCAACGACGCTGCGCAGATCCTGGGCCATCAACGCCTCGCCGGCCCAGAGCCCCCGCCCCGGTGCCGCACCAAAGCCGCGCTGGTCATAGGCATAGGTGACTATGCCCCGCTCGGCCCACCAGGGGCCGGCGAGGCGGAAGGCGGCGGAATGATCGTTCATGCCGTGCAGGGCCACGATGACTGCCCAGGGCTCGGCTGCAGCGGGGCCCCAGCGGCGGAACGGCAGGCGGGCCCCGTCGTGGACGACGAAAGCCCCGGCCTCGATGCGCGGGCCTGCGAAGCCTGCGGGAGGCGTCAGCGCCGGTTGGACGTAGGGGGTGGCGCAGGCGGCAAGGGCCAGCAACATCCCGATCAGGGCCATGGCGCGGATCATGCGGCGAGGAGGTCCCTAACCCTCTGGCGAAGCCAGGGGACGACCTCGCCCTCGAACCAGGCATTGCGCTGCAGCCAGGCCGTGTTGCGCCACGAGGGATGCGGCATTGGCAGGACTTCGGGACCAAAGTCACGCCACGCACGAACGGTCCCGGTCATGTCCGGCCTGGCCTGCGCTCCCAGCGCCCAGGCCTGGGCATGGGCCCCGACCAGAAGGGTCAGCTCCATCCGGGGGAGGGCTTGAAGCAATCGGGGTCGCCACAGGCTCGCGCAGCGCCGGGCCGGCGGATGATCCCCGCCCCGGGCCGCCGTACCGGGGTAACAGAAGGCTTGGGCGGCCACGCCGATGCGGGGGTCCCCGTAGAAAGTCCCGGCGTCGATCCCCATCCAGCCCCGGAGGCGGTCGCCCGACGGATCGGTGAAGGGCAGTCCGCTTTCGTGGACCCGGCGACCCGGGGCCTGGCCGCAGATCAAGAGTCGGGTCTCGGGAAAGACGCGCACCACCGGGCGCGGCTCGTGCGCCAGTTCGCCCGCACAGGCCCGGCAGGCGCGGATATCCGCAAGGACGGCCTCGAGATCAGACGAAGTCGTCATCATCCCCGGCGACAACGGGCGGCAGCAAGGCCAGAGCCGCCGCAGTCTCGGCCTCCGTCGGCAGGCGCAGGCGGGTCACACCACGGAAGCCGGACGGGTCGACGACCTTGCCCTTCTTGGTGATGGTCAGCCGACCCTGACGCATCAGGCCCAGCGCCGTGGCGCGAACCTTGGGCAACATGCGTTGCCATTGCTCGGGCTGGATAGCCTTGGCCACGTCCGAGGGCTCGACGGACTTGCCGCCGACGCCCTTCGGGTCTGCCCTGGACAGGGTTTCGAAAATTGCTGCTTCGATTGGGTCGCTCATCGCGTCTATATGCTGCACTGCGAGACCAAAAAGAAGGCGGAGTTCGGAATGGTTGAGAAGGTCACGGTGACGGAGGGCGAATTCGCCGGTTGGCAGACCTATGACCTGCACGGCACCTTCGACCAGGTCGTCGGGCCGTTCTACTTCAAGCCGGACCCCGACGGGCAGATGCGCTGCGCCTTCAGGGCCGAGCCCAAACACATGAATGCCGGCGACCGGATGCACGGCGGGTGTCTGATGACCTTTGCCGACATCGCCCTGTTCCAGACGGCCTATCAGGAAATGGAGGGCAAGAACGGCGTGACCGTGCAGCTGGATTCGACCCTGATCGACGGGGCCTATGTGGGCGAACTGATCGAGGCGACAGGCGAGGTCGTGCGCGCCGGCGGTGCCCTGATCTTCGTGCGAGGGCAGATCACGGCGGGCACCCGCACGCTGATGACCTATTCCGGCATCATCAGGAAATTCACCTCGCGCTGATCAAACGCCGGCCTTGGCCGCAGGGCGGGCGCGGCAGTCGTCGAGCCAGCGGGCCAGGTGGGTGAACGCCTCAGGCGGGCGGTATTTGACCAGGCGGGCGAAATCGAGGCCGACCGCGCCGACGATGTCGGCGATGGTGAAGCGGTCGAGGGCGATGAAGCGATGGTCGGCCAGATGGCGATCGAGGGTCTTCATGAACCGTTCGGCGGCGAGCCGGTTGTAGTCGGCGACCTGGGGCTGCCGCGTCGCTTCCAGAACGGCGAGGGCCGGGTGGGTCAGACGCACATTGAGCATAATGGGGTTGGCCAGATAGAACTCACAGCGGCGGGTCCACATCTCGACGATGGCCTGCTCGCGCGGGTCGTGACCGAACAGATTCGGCTCCGGATACATCGACTCCAGATAGCGGCCGATGGCGACGGATTCGGAGATGGTCGTGCCGTCATCCAGCTCCAGCGCCGGCACATGCGGCACACCCACCCGTGAGCGGTACTCGGCGGTCTTGTGATCGCCCGACATGATGTCGACCTGGACGATCTCGACGTCCTCGATACCCTTTTCGGCCATGACCCAGCGGACCCGGCGGGGGTTGGGCGCGCGATGGCTGTCATAGAGTTTCATGCATCGTCTCCAGTTCAGGCGAATATGGAGGCCGGCATGGCCCCCACAACCGCCGCCGTCATCAGGGTGGCGAGGAAACCGGCGAACAGGGCCTTCCACACCATGCCCAGAACCTCTTCGCGGCGTTCGGGGATCAGGACCGAAAGGCCGGTCACGGTGATACCGACCGATCCGATGTTGGCAAAGCCGCACAGGGCATAGGTCAGCAGCATGCGGGTCCGTTCGCTCATCTCCCCAACCGGGACCTTGCCCAGTTCGATGAAGGCGACGAACTCGGTCAGGGTGAGTTTGACGCCGAGCAGCCAGCCGGCCTTGCCCGCCTCGGACCAGTCGACGCCGATCAGCCAGGCCAGGGGCATGAACATCCAGCCCAGCAGCCGCTCGACCGTGACCGGCGCATCGAACAGCCAAACGCCGCCGATCATTAGATTGACCAGGGCGACCAAGGCCACGAACACGATCAGGACGGCAGAGATGTTCAGCACCACCATCAGGCCGTCGGACGTGCCCTTGACGATCGCGTCGACGGCCGAGTCGTATTTCAGTGCAGAGCCATAGTCCGCGACCGCCCCGCCCTCCCCCGGCTTTTCGGGAATAATGATGCGCGCCAGCAGCACACCGGCAGGGGCCGAAACGATCGAAGCGACCAGGACGTGGCCCGCCGCATTGGGCAGGACCGCCGACAGGATCGTGGCGTAGGCCACCATGGTCGAGCCGGCGACGGTGGCCAGACCGACGACCATCATCAGAAAGATCTCGGACCGCGTCAGCTTGTCCAGATAGGCGCGGATGACGATCGGGCTTTCGATCATGCCGAGGAAGATGTTGGCCGCCACCGCCAATGCCGAGGCCCCGCCAAGGCCCATGGTCCGCTGGAACAGAAACCCGAAGGCGAGGGTGAGCCACTTCAGCACCTTCCAGTGCCACAGCAGGGCTGACAGGGCAGAAATCACAAGGATCAGCGGCAGCACGTTGAAGGCGAAGGTGAACAGGGCGCCGTCGTTGGTCACCGCATAGGGCTGGTCGCCTCCAGCCAGATAGCCGAACACGAACTGGGTGCCGCGCGCGGTAGCCAGGGCGATGCCGTCGACGGCCCCGGTCACGGCGGCCAGCACGCCCTGCGAACCCGGAATGGCGAACAGGGCCAGAACCAGCAGCGCCTGGACCCCGATCGCGCCCAGTGTCAGCCGCCAGGGGAACCGTGACCTATTTTCCGACATCAGCCAGCAGGCCGCGACGATGACGATCAGGCCCAGAAGGCTCTGAAGGTTCAGTGTGCTGAACATTGGATGGACGCTCCCCCCGGGCCGCTTTCCTGCACGTCAGACCGGGACGGTGCAAGCAACCCTAGGGCTGCCTGCGCACCAGCTTCCCGTAGTCTTCCATCAGGCCAAGACTGAGGTCACCCGGCGTGAACCGATACTCGCCAATCTCGCTGACCGGGGTAACCTCGGCGGCCGAGCCGGTGAGGAAGCATTCGGAGAAGGTCGAGAGTTCTTCCGGCAGGATGTGGCGCACCACGACCTCGATGCCCTTGGCCTTGGCGATGTCGATCACGGTCTGGCGCGTTATGCCGTTGAGGATGTGGGTCACGTCAGGTGTGTGAATCACCCCGTCCTGGACAAAGAAGACATTGGCCCCCGTCGCCTCGGCGACATAGCCACGCCAGTCCAGCATCATGGCGTCGGAGAAGCCGCGCTTTTCCGCAGCGTTCTTGGACATGGTGCAGATCATGTAGAGGCCCGATGCCTTGGCGGTGGTCGGGGCGGTCAGGGGGTCTGGACGGCGCCATCTGGCCCACTCGAGCCGGATGCCTTTCCTCTTGACCTCGGGGTCGAAATAGCTGGGCCAGTCCCACACGGCGATGGCGACGTGGGCTTTGTTGTTCAGGGCCGAGACGCTGACCTGCTCCGGGCCGAGGTAGGCCAACGGGCGGACATAGGCGTCCTCCATCCCCATGCGGGCGCAGGTTTCCTTGCAGGCCGCGTCGATCTCGGCCACGCTGTAGGGCAGTTCGAAATCCAGCAGGTTCGCCGACCGGGCCAGACGCTCGGAATGCTCTGTCAGCTTGAAGATTTCGCCGCCATACATACGCTCACCCTCGAATACCGACGAGCCGTAGTGAAGGGCATGGGTCAGAACGTGCGTTTTCGCTTCCCGCCAGGGCACGAAATCGCCATCCATCCAGATCCAGCCGTCACGATCGTCGAAAGGAATGAAGGCCATTGAACAACGTCTCCTGCGCAGATTTGCCGGTTAGAACGCCCGAAGCGCCCGAGGTCAACGCCGCGCGTGGGGGAATGTTCGCATGAGCGCCAGCCGTTCAGGGCCCGTGGCCGGTGCCGGCGTGGGCCGTCACCTGCTGATCGTCGATGATGACGACCGCATCCGCGAACTATTGAAGGAGTATCTGGCGCGCGAGGGCTATCGTGTGACGGGGGCCGCCCACGCCGCAGCCGCGCGGCGGCTGATGGAGCTGATCGAGTTCGACCTGGTGGTGCTGGATGTGATGATGCCGGGCGAGACCGGGCTGGAGCTGACGACCTGGGTGCGGTCCAAGGCGCAGCTATCGAAGACGCCGGTTCTGCTGCTGACCGCCCGGGGCGAGGCGTCCGACCGGATCGACGGCCTGTCCCGGGGGGCTGATGACTATATGTCCAAGCCTTTCGACCCGCGGGAACTGGCGCTGAGGATCGATGCGATCCTGCGCCGCACGGGGGTGAAGCCGATCATGCCGCGCGAGATCCGGCTGGGGACCGCGACGTTCGATCTGGAACGGCTGGAACTGACCCGGAACGGCGTACCGATGCGGCTTACCGAGGCGGAGGGGCAGTTGCTGAAGACCCTTGCGCTGCATGCCCATTCGCCGGTGGAGCGGATGGATCTGTCGCCGGACACGGCCGACATCACCGGGCGTGCGGTCGATGTGCAGGTGACCCGGCTGCGGCGCAAGCTGGAGGCGGATCCGAAGAACCCGCGCTATCTCCAGACCGTCCGCGGGGTGGGCTATATGCTGGCACCGGACTGACATGAGGTTACTGCCCTTCCCCGTCCTGGCGCGCGTGCTGAAGCGCAATCTGCCAACGACGCTGTGGGGCCGGTCGCTGCTGATCATCGTGCTGCCGATCCTGATCATGCAGGGAGCCGTGACCTGGGCCTTCTTCGACATGCACTGGCAGACGGTGACCTCCCGCCTGTCAGAAGGACTTGCAGGCGACGTCGCCTGGGCGGCCGAAAGCTACCGGGATGAGCCGACGACGGCGAACCTGGCGGTCATCGCGGATCGGGGCGAGCGGTCAATGCAGCTGTCGATCGCACTCAGACCCGGGGGCACCCTGCCTGCGGAGCAGCGACGCGGGCCGATCGGCGTCGTGGACCGGACACTGGAGGCTGCGCTGGCGAGCCGGCTGGATCAGCCGTTCTGGTTCGATACAACCCGCTATCCGGCCTATGTCGACATCCAGGTCCAGCAGTCGCAGGGCGTGCTGAGGATCATCGCGCCGCGCGAGCGGGCGGTGGCCACCCAGGCCCACATCTTCGTGCTGTGGCTCACGGTGGCGACGCTGCTGCTGATGGGGGTCGCGATCCTGTTCATCAGGAACCAGGTGCGGGCCATCGAGCGGCTGGCCGAGGCGGCCGAGGCGTTCGGGCGCGGCGAGACCTCGGTCCGGTTCAAGCCGCATGGCGCCCGCGAGGTGCGCCAGGCGGCGGTCGCCTTCCTGGCCATGCGCGACCGGATCCAGCGCCATATTGAACAGCGCACGGCGCTGCTGGCCTCGGTCAGTCACGATCTGCGGACGCCCCTGACACGGCTCAGGCTGGAGCTGGCCCTGGCCCCGCCATTCAAGCGCGCGGCGGCAATGAAGGGCGACCTCGACGAGATGGAGCATATGATCGACGAATACCTCGCCTTCGCCCGGGGCGAGGCAGGGGAAACGCCGCAGTCGGTCGATGTCTCGGCGCTGCTGAAGGCAGCGGGTGAAGATGTTAAGCGGGCGGGAGCCGAGGTCGAGATCACGACACCGACAGCCCTCACCGCCTCGCTGCGGCCGATGGCGTTCAAGCGGGCGCTGGCCAATCTGGTGGGCAATGCCGCAGCCCACGGGGAGCACGTCAGGCTCTCGGCCCGGGCTTTGGCGTCCGGCGGGCTGGAGATCGTGGTGGAGGACGACGGCCCCGGAATCCCCGACGACATGCATGAAGAAGCCTTTCGCCCCTTCGGGCGCCTCGACGAAAGCCGAAACCAGAACCGCAAGGGGGTCGGGCTGGGGCTGGCCATTGCCCGCGACGTGGCCCGGGGACACGGCGGCGACATCACCCTTGCGCGGAGCGATCTGGGCGGACTGCGTGCGCTGATTCGCCTGCCGGGCTGAGTTCACATTCGCGGGCGCGCCACTGGCGAAGATGGCTTCGCGAGCGCATCTTCATCCTGACAGCGATCACCGGAGACCATCATGCGCCCGTTCGCCTTCCTCATGCCTCTCGCCCTCGTCGCAGCCCTCGCCGCTCCGGCCCTTGCCCAGACGCCCCGGGTCAATGTGACCGTCGGCGGAGACCTGACCGAAGAGGCGGAAGATCTGGGCCAGCGCGATGTCGACCGGCAACTGGAGCGTCTGCAGAGCGTCGTCGAGCGGCGGCTGGCGCGCAGCGGCACCCTCGAAGGGGCCCAGATCAATCTGGTCGTCACCGACCTGAAGCCCAATCGCCCGACCTTCCAGCAGGCAGCCGACCGGCCCGGTCTGTCGGTGATCGACAGCATCTCGATCGGCGGCGTGGCGGTGGAAGGCGAGGTGATCACCGCCGACGGCCAGCGTCTGCCGGTCCGGTACACGCGCTACTCCTCATCGATCGCCGACGTGCAGGGCTATACTACCTGGCAGGAGGCCGAGCGCGCCTATGGCCGGCTGGCCGACAACCTCGCCTCAGGCCGGCTGGTCTCCCGCTAGGGCTTTCGTACGGGCGACGGCGGCGCGGACCGCGGCATCGGCCGCCGCGCCCAGCCCGGCAGCCTGAAATGCGTCGAGTCCGGCGCGGGTTGTGCCGCCCGGCGAGGCAATGCGGGCGATGAGAGCGTCGACGGTCACACCGGTTTCCGCCCCGGCACCGGCCGAGCGCAGGGCCCCGCGCGCCAGCCGCGCTGCAGCATCGGGCGTCAGGCCCGCCTCGACACCGGCAGCCGCAAGGGCCTGGGCCAGGGCGTAGAAGAAGGCCGGGGCCGAACCGGCGACGGCCGTGGCTGCGTCAATCAGCGCCTCCTCATCCAGATCCACGGTGTCAGCTATCGGATCGAACAGACTGTGCGCCATGGCCAGGGCCGACGCGTCGGCGGACCAGAGTGCGGCGACCCCCCGGCCCTGCGCGACCGCTGTGGTCGGCATGACCCGGACGACGGCCCGTCCCGGCAGGGCCGAGGCGAGGTCGGCGGCGCGGACGCCCGCCATGACGGAGACGATCACCGCCGTGGACGGCAGGGTGGCCGCAAGCGGGGCGACGGCGGCGCGCCAACCCGCAGGTTTCACGGCAATCACGAGCACGCGGGTATCGCCGGCGCAGACCGGAGTGTCGTCGCGGGTCAGGATTGCCAACCGCTCGAGCGATCCGGTCAGGCCCCAGCCCTCGGCCAGCGCCGAACCCAACCGGCCGTGGCCCAGAAGGGTGACCGTCCCGGGGACCACCTCAGGCCGTGCCGATTGTCTCGAACAGGCAGGCGTCGATCGCGTCCTGGGGCTTCTTGTTGCCGCGGATCATGAAGTCGAACGCCGGGTAATAGCGGTCGGCGGCCTCGACCGCAGCGTCGATCATGGACGCGGCCTGGGCCAGGGTCGGGCGCTCACCATGCGGCAGGGCGAGCGAATGACGGAAGACGATCTCGCCGTCCTCGGCCCACACCTCGAAATGGCCCATCCAGGTGCGCTGGTTGACCATGGAGACCAGTTCGTAGGCGGCATTGCGACGCGACCTGGTGGCGCGCAAATCCAGAGCGCAGCAAAGCTGCAGGCAGTCGCCCTCGGGCCGCCAGGCGAACCACAGCTCATAGTCTTTCCAGTCGCCGGCGAGAGCGAAGGCCAGATCGCCGTCATCGGTCCGGTCGAACGGCAGGTTCTCGGCATTGAGCACATGCTCGACCACGTCCAGCGGATCGTAGGGGACGTCGACCTCTTGGGGTCCGGCAGCATCCATCAGGAAAACTCGATCTCGCGGGAGGTCGGCCGCGACTCGGCGACCTTGGGAAGACGGTAGGCGCGTTCGCAGATTCGGCTCAACCGACTGCGTCCGGAAGATGAGTTCAGTCCGTGGACGTTCCCTTTTTTGGCTTTTTCGCCGCGATCGACGGCGGCCCCTTCAGGGTGGCGACCTCGGCACGCAGGGCGGCAATCTCGGCCTTGAGGGCGTCGAACTCGTCGCGGCGGACCAGATCCATCTCGGCGGCGACCCGATCGGTCTGGGCGCGAAGCGCGGACCTGGCCTCCTCGCCGGCCGCCTGGGCCAGGCCCATGGCGCTGGTCGACATCTTGGCGAGTTCGTCCAGAAAAGGATTGCGCGTCTGCATGATCGTCTCCGTGCCGCCGAAGCCAGCGGGGTTAAGCGAGGGTTGCCTGATATGGTGAACGAAACCTTTCCGCACACCCCCCTGCATACGCTCAATCGGGGCCGAAACGTGTCACGCTCGCGCGAGCCGGCGGCGCTTGCTAAAGGCGGGGCGAACCGACGCAGGAGCCTTGCTTGACCTTCCCAGAGTTCGACCCGGTCCTGATCCAGCTCGGGCCCCTGCCGCTGCGCTGGTATGCCCTGGCCTATGTCGCCGCCATCGTCCTGGGCTGGGTCTATGCCGCCCGGATCCTGAAGTCCGAGCGCGTCTGGGCCCCCGGCAGGCCGCCGATCAACGGGCCGCAGCTTGACGACCTGGTGCTGTGGATCACGCTCGGCATCATTCTGGGCGGCCGGTTCGGCTACGCCCTGTTCTACAAGCCGGTGATGTTCGCCCAGCTGTTCACCGGCGAGAGCCTGGGCGACCGGCTGGAGCTGTTCCAGTTGTGGACCGGCGGGATGTCGTTCCACGGCGGCTTCCTCGGCGTCTGCCTGGCCATCGCCTGGTTTGCCCGCAAACACGGGGCGAACCTGCTGAGTCTGGGCGATGCCATCGCGCCGGCGGTGCCGATCGGCCTGTTCTTCGGACGGGTCGCCAATTTCATCAACGGCGAGCTGTGGGGCCGGACCACGGACGTGCCCTGGGCCATTCGTTTCTGCAACGCCCGCATCGAGCAGATTTACGGCTTCTGTCCGGCGGGCAACGACCCTCGCCACCCCAGCCAGCTTTATCAGGCGGGGCTGGAAGGCCTGCTGCTTCTGGCCGTGCTGTCACTGGCGGTATGGAAATGGCAGCTGCTGGCCCGGCCGGGCTATGTCACCGGCCTGTTCCTGGTCGGCTACGGACTTTCGCGCGCCCTCGTGGAGACCGTCAGACAGCCGGACGTCGGGCTGGACCAGCTGCCGTTCGGCCTGACCATGGGGATCATCCTGTCGGTGCCGATGATCGCCATCGGGGCCTGGCTGATCTATCGCGCCTCGCACCGGCCGGTCGCGTCGGGTCCGGCCCAGGCCTGAGCCGGTGTCGCTGAGGGACAGGCTGGCCCGGGAGATCGCCCTGACAGGGCCGATGACGGTGGCCGACTATGTCACGCGCTGCCTGCACGATCCCAGAGACGGCTACTATGCCACCCGGCCGGCGCTGGGCGAGGGCGGGGATTTCATCACGGCGCCCCTGATCAGCCAGATGTTCGGCGAGCTGATCGGGCTGTGGGCGGTCGAGACCTGGCAGAGGCTGGGCGCACCGGAGCGGGTCCGGCTGGTCGAGGTGGGGCCGGGCGACGGCACGCTGATGGACGACGCGCTGCGGGCGGCGCGGCTGGTGCCGGGGTTTCTGGAGGCCTGCGACCTGGTGCTGATCGAGCCCAGCGGGCCCCTGCGGGAGGTTCAGGCCAGACGGCTGGCCCAGGCCGATGTCTCGCCGCGCTGGGTCAGGTCGCTGGCCCAGATCGACACCGACGCGCCGGTGATCCTGATCGCCAATGAGGTGCTGGACTGCCTGCCCGCTCGCCAGTTCGTCCGCACGGAGGGCGGCTGGGCCGAGCGGCGGGTCGGTGTGACCGACGAGGGCGCGCTCATCTTCGGGCTGGTCGGGATCACCGGGGGCTTCGAGCGGCCCGGCTTCGCGGTCGAGCCGGGCCAGGTCGTGGAGGCCGCCGAGCAGCAGGCGGCCTTCGGGCGCGATCTGGCGGCCCTGCTGGCCCAGACCTCGGGCGCGGCGCTGCTGATCGATTATGGGCGCGATCGGCCCGGCCCCGGCGATACGCTGCAGGCCCTGCGCCGGCACCAGAAGGTCGATCCGCTGGAAACCCCGGGCGAGGCCGATGTCACCCAGTGGGCCGACTTTCCGGCGGTGCTGGAGGCAGCGATCCGCGCCGGAGCCGATGTCACCGGCTGCGTCGGTCAGGGCGAATTCCTGCGCCGGCTGGGGATCGAAGCCCGAGCTGAACGGCTGGCGGCGGCCCGGCCCGAGGCCGGACCGGTCATCGGCCGCCAGCTGGCGCGGCTGACTGCGGGGGATCAGATGGGCACGCTGTTCAAGGCGGCGGGCATCTTCTCGCCCCGCAGCCTGGCCGTGCCGGGGTTCGAGGCATGACCGGGCCGGTGCCGATCACCCATCCCTTGCTGGACCGGGCGGGCGCGCGCCACGGCTTCTTCACGCGAGCGGGCGGGGTCTCGACCGGTCTGTACGAGGGGCTGAACACCGGGCTGGGGTCGGCCGATGATCCGGCGGCGGTGGTGGAAAACCGCAGGCGGGTCGCGGCCAGAATGGGCGGCGCGCCGGACGATCTGGCGGGCTGCTACCAGATCCATTCCGCGATCACCCGGGTGGCTGAAGGGCCCTGGCGGGCCGGGCGGCCCGAAGGCGATGCGGTGGTGAGCGTGACGCCCGGCGTGATCTGCGCGGTGCTGACCGCCGACTGTGCACCGGTGCTGCTGGCCGATGCTGAGGCCGGCGTGGTCGGGGCCGTCCATGCGGGCTGGAAGGGCGCACTGGGGGGCGTCATCCCTTCGGCCGTGGCGGCGATGGCGACGCTGGGCGCGCGACCCGACCGGATGGTGGCCGTGGTCGGGCCCTGTATCGCCCCGGCCAGCTATGAGGTCGGGGCCGATTTTCAGGATCGGTTCGAACACCACGACAAGGGGTCGGGGCGGTTCTTTGCGGCCGGGGCGACGCCGGACCGGCGGATGTTCGACCTGCCCGGCTTCGTGCTGTGGCGGCTGGAACAGGCCGGCGTGGGGGACGCGGCCTGGACCGGGCACGACACCTGCGCGGACGAAGCGGCCTTCTATTCGAACCGGCGGGCCTTCCAGCGGGGGGAGCCGGATTTCGGACGCCTGATGTCGACGATCCGGCTGGACTGACCGGCGACGCCGTCATGCCCCGGCCTGTTCGGGGGCTGCGCAAAACACCGTGACGCAGGGTGACATTTCGCTTTCACCCTGATTAACTTCAATGACTTACGGAAACCGCAATTGTCACGGTGACGGGATTATCGGAAATCCGGGCGCAGGATCGGAGCGACGGAGGCTATTGCGACGTGTCAAAGACCGACGGTCGATATGGTTGTGGAGTTTGCGGACGACAAGGAGTGTCGCGGAAATAATTCCTAACAACGGGAGTCTGGCAGGTGATTTCCGACGGGTTAGCGTTCTGAACGACCGAATCAGGTGGTGAACGGACATTTCAACTTGAACTCGCTAACATCCCGAACGCGCCGTCTTCGGAACGGAGCCGCCGATCAGCCCCAGACATACGGACATCGAGCCGCTCAGCCGCGACCCTGCGACAACTCGCCGAGGTGTTCGGCGAGGGCATCGTTACCACCCATCCGACCACGCCCAAGTTCGTCGTCACACCGCGATACGACAAGTCATCGGGAGTCGACCAAGACGCCTGCATCGCGCTTAAGCGAGATCAGCGGAATGCGAAGCGTTCGCTCCGCAGGCCTCCGGGTGGCAGGCCGTTGGCCTCCACGAGCCCGGCCACAGCATCGAAGAGGCCTTTCGGACCACAAACGGCGATGTCCAGCGATGAGCGATCGCTTCCACGCGCGATGTCCGTGAACCGGCGGATGAAGTCGGGCGTCGCGGGACCCGTGCTGACCGGCACGAACTCGACCCCCCGGTCCTCGGCCATCGCGCGAAGGACTTCCGCGCTCGGGAAGACCCGGTCCGGCGAATAGAAATAGAACAGTGTGACCCGCTCAAACCCCGCCGCTTCGGCATCGCTCATCCAGGCGATGAAGGGCGAGATGCCCACCCCACCGGCGATCCAGACCTCGCGGCTCGCGCCGACCTTGCGGGTAAACCGCCCATGGGGTGCATAGACGTCGGCTCGCATCCCGATCTGGACGGTGGCGACCAGTCTGGCGGTGAAATCGCCGAGGGACCGGATGACGAACCGCAAGCGCCCGTCGACCGAGTCTGCCGTTGCAATCGTGAAGGGGTGCGGCTCACGCAGGCCCTGAGCCTTCATCAGGATGAAGCCGAACTGGCCCGGCTCGAACCCTATCCGACGTCCCGTCGGAAGCAGGTCGATCTGCACTGCCGACCCACCGTTGACGACATCGACAACCCGGTATTCAGCGTGGCGCGCCAGAAGGGGGTAGAGCGTCAGTTTCCAGAGCGCGGCTGCGACGCCCAGAACCGACAACCCGGCCAGCCAGAACCCGGCCGGGCTGGCTAAAGCGATCGGCGACTTGATGCTGAGCCAGTGTACCACGACGATCAGGAAGATCGGGCCCGACAGCCGGTGCCACCAGCGCCACACGCCATAAAAAATGTTGCGGTTCAGGGCGAGCAGCAAGATCAGCATCAGTCCGGCGAAGCTCGCCTGACGGGCCAGGCGCGCCCAGTCGGACGCCATCGCCAGGATCGCTGCCGTCTCCCAGCCCCGGACATCCGCCTTGAACAGAAGATGGACGGTTGCCAGCGCCAGGGCGTAGATTCCGAGCCATTTGTGGACCTCGTAGACGCGATCCAGGCCACCGAACGGCCCCTCGACCCAGGCCCAGCGACCCCCGAGGATTGCGGATGACGCCATCAGCGACAGGGCGGAAACCCCGCACGCGAGGCTGAGCGCGCCGAGGGTCAGCCAGGTGGTTGCCGGGATTTCCAACCCGACCAACACGAAACTGGCACCGACAATCCCGACCACCAATTGCCAAGTCTGTATGCGCATCCCGGCCATCAGACGATACCTCCGCTGGGGACGAAGTGCTCCCCCGGGACCGCAGCTCCGGAGAATTCCGGGCCAGAGACATCGATCGTGTTCACAGAGGCGTTCAGCACAGCGACAGTCAATATTTTCATCTTGAGGCACTCAACCTCAGAGGTATGGATCGGTGTCCAGATCGGAACGCCACCCGGGACCTTCTCTGCTCAATCTCACCGGTCGCGCAGACCGTCATGAAGAAGCGGCACGTCATTTCCTCAGGGCGCCGCATCTTCAGGCCTCGATGATGACCTTCAGCGCCTTCGTCCTGGCCGCGTTTTCAAAGGTCTCATAGGCCTCCAGAATGTCGGTCAGCTTGAAGCGGTGAGTGATCAGGAGTTTCGGATCGATCTTTCCGGCCTTGAGCACGTTGAGCAGCATCGGCGTGCAGAAGGTATCAACCAGCCGTGTCGTGATGCTGATATTGCGGTCCCACAGACTCTCCAGATGCAGGGTCACGGGCAGTCCATGGACGCCGATATTGGCGATCACCCCGCCCGCCGCGACCAGCTGTTGGCAGAGCTCGAAGGTCGCCGGTATGCCCACCGCCTCGATGGCGGTGTCGACGCCGCGATTGTCGGTCAGTTTCATCAACGCCTCGACCGCCTTGCCATCGCCGCTGTTGATGGTCTGGGTGGCCCCGAAGCGTTTGGCGACTTCAAGGCGATTGTCGTCAAGGTCGATCATGATGATCTCGCCCGGCGAGTAGAATTGGGCTGTCAGCAAGGCGGCAAGCCCGATCGGTCCCGCCCCGACAATGGCCACCGTGCTGCCCGGCTGAACCTTGCCGTTGAGCACACCGCACTCGAAACCGGTCGGCAGAATGTCGCTCAGCATCACCAGGGCCTCTTCGTCCGTGCCCTCGGGGATCGGATAGAGGCTGGTGTCGGCGTGTGGCGTGCGGACGAACTCCGCCTGGGTTCCGTCGATGGTGTTGCCCAGGATCCAGCCGCCCGTCGTGCAATGGGAGAACATGCCCTTGCGGCAGAATTCGCATCGTCCGCACGCGCTGACACAGGAAATCAGCACCCGGTCTCCGGCCTTGAAGGCATTCACCCCGGAGCCAACGCTGTCGATCACCCCGACGCCTTCATGGCCGAGAATCCGGCCAGGCTTGCAGCTCGGCAGGTCGCCTTTGAGAATGTGCAGATCGGTGCCGCAAATGGTCGTCCGGGTGACACGCACGATGGCGTCGGTCGTCTCGATGATGGTGGGTTTGGCGTGGTCCTCCAACGCCTTCATTCCCGGGCCTCGATAGACGAGGGCCTTCATGGTCGCTTCAGGCGCAGAGCCCGCTGACGTGGCGTGATCCTGTTGCGGTGTGGGCGCGGCCGTCGCCGGAGCCGGCGTCATCGAATCGTGCGGCATCTGGGACCTCGATTGCGTCGCCCGTTCGGAACTCACCGCGAGGCCGGAGGTGCGACGGTCAACACGCCGGAATCCGTTCAGGATCATCGCCGGGTCGATGCAAGCGCAACGCGCGGCCAAAGGGTTGGGTCCATAGGGTCCGCGCTCTTCCCGAAAGCGGACATTGCGAAGGACACTACTGGGCGAGATACGCCCCAACGGCGACCAGCCTTCTATGTCCGCAACCGGTCGCCAACCGACGTTGGGATCGTGCCACAAAGCCGACTTTGGCCGGGTGCCGGTGTCAGCATCGCTCAATCACGGGCATCGTCTGGCGGCGGTCTGGATGTCCTGCCCCCTCCCCGCTCATCCCGACGAATGCCGGGATCCCGTTCTGGTGCGAGTCACAATGCGCGGGGGTCCGGGCCATGACGCGATGGACAGGCCGGTGCGGCCAAAGGACCGGGTCCCGGCTTTCGCCGGGATGAGCGGAAAGGGGTTGACCCTCGTCCACGACGAGGCGGTTCGGCACCCGGGGTCAACGAGGCACTGCCGTTTGACGGTCAGGGCCTTGCCCGTGCGGACATCGGCTGGCCGCCATGAAGCGGACCTCCCCGTCTGGTCTTCGCTTGAGCAGGGCGCGCGATGGCGCGTAAGGATCAGCGATGGCGTTTGAACCTGTTCCGCTGCAACCGCTGGAGCGCGGCTATCTGACGGTCCTGCGCATCCGGGCGGCCATCGGCTGGCTGGTCGTGGCCGCGATGGCGGCGGTGGCGGACGGCGTTTTGCAGGCGCGCGCCGGCCTCTCACCGGGCGTCGTGGCCGGACCTTTCATCGCGTTCGGCATCCTGTCGATCGTCTTCCTCGTGCCGGGTCGCTGGCGTCGCTGGGGCTATGCCTTCACCGATCGGGAGTTGCACGTCGCCTACGGCTGGCTGACGCGCGTGCACACGGTCGTCCCGGTCGCACGCGTCCAGCATATCGACGTCAGCCAGGGGCCCATCGAGCGCAGCGCGGGGGTGGCGACCCTCAGCCTGCATACGGCCGGGGCCGAGAACAGCCTGGTGGTGCTTCCGGGCATCCGCCGCCAGCGGGCCGAGGAAATCCGCGATGCGATCCGCGCGCGAATCAGCGATGCGCCCTGGTGAGCGCACCCGGATCCTCGACCGTCGCCGAGGCCCTGCCGCCGCAACGGCTTGACCCGCGTACCATCCTCATCCGGGTCCTGCAGGGCTCGCCCTCCGTCATCCTCGGCATACCGGTGTTTCTGGCCTGGTCGCGGGGCGAAGGTGTCCCGCTGGCGTTCCTGTTCACCGTGATGGCGCTGCTGCTGACGGTCACCCTGGTCACGAGCTGGCTCCGCTGGCGCACCTTCACCTACCAGATCCTGCCCGATCAGATCATCATCGCACGCGGCCTGATCCGGCGGACCCGCCGGTCGATCCCGGCGCAGCGGATTCAGGACGTGTCGATCAAACAGGGGCCGTTGTCGCGGTTGATCGGTCTTGCCGAGGTCCGCATCGAAACCGGCGGCGGAGCGGCGGACGAGGGCAGGCTGGACAGCGTCAGCCTGTCCGAGGCGTACCGGCTGCGCGAGGTGCTTCGGAGCATACGGATGGGTGTCACCGCCGCCGGGGCCGGCGTCCGCGAAGGCGAGGCCGAGGCCGAGGACGAGGCCGAAACCCTGCTGTTCCGAATGGGGCCTGCGCGACTGCTCTACTTCGGACTGTTCAATTTCTCACTGGTCTGGATCGTCGTCCTTTTCGGCATGCTTCAATACCTCGCCCAGGCGCTCGGCTATGACCGGGACCGATGGCTGGAGGTGATTGGTGTTGCCGAAAGGGAGCTGCAGTCGCGGCTGAGCGGAAGCGTCGTCCTGAGCGTCGCCGGTCTCGCCATCGGGCTTGGGCTGCTGGCCGGGGTCATCAGGACGGTGCTGCAGACGTATGGCTTCAGGCTCACCCACGCCGGGGCAAGGTTTCGCTACAGTCGCGGCCTGTTGACCCGGACCGAGGTGGTGGTGGCGAAGCGCCAGATCCAGCTGGGGCTGACCGAGCGCGGCACCGTGAGTGGTCGCCTGGGCTGGTATGCGCTCAAGGTTCAGACCCTGGGCGGGAGCGATCACGTTTCAGGCCGGCTGGAACTGGCACCGTTCGCGAGGCCTGTGGAGCTGGCTCCGATCATCGCCCTTGCCGGGCTTCCCCCGTTCGAGCGTTCCCCGCTTCGACCCGTCTCGCACCGGCATGTCCTGAGCGGGCTCGTCGGATTCGTTCTGTTGCCGACTGTGGTCCTGCTGGCGGCGATGGCTTTTTTCCCGCCGGCCGCGCTGGTTCTGTTCGCCATGCCAGTCCCGCTCGCGGTCGCGCTGCTGCGGCACCGCTGTCATCGCTACGCGCTGGCCGGAACCAGCGTGCAGGTGACGCGTGGCGTGCTCAGGCGGCGCGACTGGACGGTCCCTTACGGCAATGTCCAGGCCGTCACCGTGCAGCGCGGGCCGGTTCAGCGGCTGCTCGGGATCGCAACCGTGCGGATCGACACCGCAGGCGGGCGCGGGATCAACGGTCCGCATGTCCACGATCTCGATGAGGCGCAGGCTGCGGCGTTTGTCGGCGACCTGATCGAACGGGTCGAGGCGCCCGGGAGCGCGACGCCTTCGAACGCGCCGTGAGGGCCCGGCCTTCGCCGGGCTGGGCGGAAAGGGGCTAGCCCTCGCCCTCGACCACGCTGTTCTGGAAATAGGGTTCGACCGGGCCCTGCAGCTTAACGGTCAGGGCATTGCCCTTGCGGTCGACGGCCTTGCCAACGGCGAGGCGGACCCAGCCCTCGGAGACGCAGTATTCGTCGACGTTGGTCTTTTCCTCGCCCTTGAACTTGATGCCCACGCCGCGCGCCAGCATGTCGGCGTCATAGTGGGGGCTGGCGGGATTGACCGAGAGACGGTCGGGGGGCGTGTCGGACATGGGGGAACCTTACGGGCAGTGCAGGGGGCGGTGCATAGCCGCAGCGGCTCCCGGCGCCAACCGGCCGCGTGACTACTGCACCGACTGGCGCGGCGCGGTCGGGGCGGCAGACGCCGCCATCGACGGGGTCGCCGGCGCATAAGGCTGGGGCCCGGTCGGGGCTGCGGCGGCCGGCGTGCGCGCGGCGGGCCGGGCCGCAGGACGGGCAGCCGGACGATTGGCAGGCGCGCGGTTTGCGGCCGGCTGGGCCGCAGGCGGCGAGGCCGGGCCCGAGGCGGCGGCTGCTGTCTGGACCGGCACCGGAGGTGTTCCGGCGGGTCCGGTGGCGGCCGGCGTCGCGGCGGCGGTCTGGGCCGGAGCGGCGGGCGGGGTAGCGGGCGGGACCGGGGCCGTGGTGGCGGCCGCAGCGCGGGCGGCCAGTTGCTGGGCCTGGAAGCGGCCCGCCAGTTTCTCGGTCAGCTCGCGGGCGGTCGGGGCCGGCATCTGGGCGAGGATGGCCGACAGTCCGCGCGGACGCATGGCGGCGGCGATCGGCAAGCGCACGCTGTCGTCAAGGGTGGCGAAAACGGCTGCTGCCTCGCGCGGACGCATGGCGGAATAGACGGCGACGAGGCGGTCGGTCTCGGCCTGTTCGCGCTCGTCGACCTGCCCCAGCAGGGCCTGGACCTCGGCCTTGATGGCGTTCAGTGCCGCGACCCTGGCGTCCAGCTTCTGTTCGGCGGAGGCCATCAGCGGCAGCATGGTGGCGAAGTCGTTGTCGCGGACGTCCAGCTCGGCCCGGCGGTCCTTCAGCGACTGGATCACCCGCAGTTCGGCGGGCGAGATACCCGCCTGCTGGGCCAGCTGTTCCGGTGTCAGGGCGCAGACGGCGGCAACCGGCCGGGGGGGCGTCGGGGTCGCGCCCTCCCCTGCGGCGACAGTCGCCTCCTCGGCCCAGGCGACAGCCCCCTGGAACAGGTCGGGCCCGGCCCCGACCGCGCGCACGGCCACGACCCCGCCGATGGCGACGGCGATCAGGGGAAGCAGGCGGGGCAGTTTGGCCATGGGGGCATCAGTCCAGTTTCGCCCTCAGGTGCCGGGTGTCGGCGACGGGAGGGACGGGCAGCAGAAATCAGGCGGCGAAGAGGTCGTCGTCCAGACTAGTCCGGGCGCGGTTGAGGCTTTGCTTCGCAGCTTGGTTAGCGGTCAGGGCATGGAGGATGGCCTGGACGTTGCCGGCACCCGCCGCTGCGGCCTTCGCGGGGGCAGCCATGCCGTGGATCCGCTCGGCCAGGGCCGCCATGCGGAAGGCGCGGTCGTCCGGGTCGGGGGCGCCGGCCGGCACGAGGCTCTGCACGCCACCGGTCGGGAGGGTCGGTCTGGCAGCGCCCCGAGCGGGTTCGGGAGACGCTGGCAGACCACGGCTCGACCCCGCGTCACCCCGGATTTCGCTGCGCTCCACCCGTCCCTCCGCATGAACGGGAGGGAGAGGCGCGCGCGCGCCCCGGGCGATCAGTTGTTCAAGATCCGTCTTCAGCGCCCGCGCCTTGAGGATGCGGTCGTGCAGCAAGTCGGCTTCCTCGCCCGATGCGCGCAGCGAGCCCAGCGCGTTCTCGGCCCGCCCGCAGGCCGCGTTGAGCTCGGTCACGGCCCCGGCGAAGGCCAGCTGGCCGGCTCGAAGCTGGCTCAGCTTCCTTTCCAGCCGCACGCCGTAGCCGAGGGCCGCCACCAGCAGCAGCATCAGGACCGCGTCCAGGATCATGCCGGTCATGTCAGCGCCTTCCCCGTGTGAGACTGCTCGCGGCCTCGATGCTGACCGGGGCCTCGACCCGCACCGCGATATGCTGGCCCTTGCGGCCCATCTTGCCGGTGGTGACCGGGATCGGGCCGCAACGGATCGAGACGTCGGAGTCCGGTGTGGCGTTCAGCATGAAGGTGTCGCCGACTTTCAGCGCCAGCACGGTGGAGAGCGGGGCCGACTGCTCGTCCAGCACGACCCGCACTTCGGTGTCGGTTGTCCAGAGCTCGGTGGCGAGGTGGCCTTCCCAGATATTGTCGCGACCGAACTTCTCACCCATGAACTGCTGCAGCAGCATCTTGCGGATCGGCTCCAGGGTCGCATAGGGCAGCAGGAGCTCGATCCGGCCGCCGCGATCCTCCATGTCGATCCGCAGCTTGACCAGGATGGCGGCGTTGGCCGGGCGGGCGATGGCGGCGAAGCGGGGATTGGTCTCAAGCCGGTCGAGGTTGAAATGCACGGGCGTGAGCGGCTCGAAAGCGGCATTGGCGTCGGCGAGGATGACCTCGACCATCCGCTGGACCAGCACCCGCTCGATGGTGGTGTAGGGACGGCCCTCAATGCGCAGGGCCGCTGTGCCCCGGCGCCCGCCACGCAGCACGTCGACGATCGAGTAGATCAGGTTGGAATCGACGGTCAGCAGGCCGTAGTTGTCCAGTTCCTCGGCGCGGAACACGGCGAGGATCGCCGGCAGAGGGATCGAGTTCAGATAGTCGCCGAAGCGG
>JBBSCK010000009.1:0-37720 GCA_038250335.1 Caulobacterales bacterium | reverse complement strand
TTGATCTGGCCGTAGTTGGCGTCGATCTCGAGACCCTCGAAATCCTTGCGCAGGATGAAGTTGAGCACGCCCGAGACGGCGTCGGCACCGTAGACCGACGAGGCACCGCCCGTAACGATCTCGATGTTCTGGATCAGCAGGCGCGGAATGCTGTCGACGTCAACCGCAAGGCTGCCTTGCTGGGCACCGACGTGGCGGCGGCCATCGACCAGGGTCAGGGTACGGCCCGAACCGAGGCTGCGCAGGTTGGGCAGGGACAGACCGCCGTCGTTCAGGTTGCCGCCCGTCGTGTCGGACGGAACGACCGAGTTGGACAGGGCCGGGATGGTGGCCAGATAGTCGATCACGGTCGACTGACCGGTGCTCAGCAGCGTTTCACGGGAGACCTGGATCAGCGGCGTGGCAGCGTTCGTCGGGTCACGACGGATACGCGAACCGGTGACGATGACTTCCTCAACTTCGGTGGCCTGGTCCTGACCCGACGCCGGAGCGGTCTGGGCCATGGCCGGAGCGGCCATGGCGATCACGCCGGCCAGAACCGTGGTTCCAAAGAGATACTTACGCTTGATGAGCATGGTGATAGGCCCCGTTGACTGTTGCAATCGACAGACTCCGGGAGCCTGACGCTGGGACCCTTGCTACTCAGTCAAAGGACGGACTGCAACCTTTGAGGCGCGACTGCGGCGGTCGGAACGCAGATTTGTTACACTTGGGACACAGTCCGGACACGGGCAGCCGCTGTAGGGTTGGGCCTTACAGGTTATCCCTGAGCCATCCCGCCGCGCGCGCCATCACATTGCCGCGGTGCACCCGCGGCGCGTCCGCTGCGGTAATCTGTCGCGACATGAGCTTGCGCGCCGAAACCGCCTCACGGGGGCCGTAGGCTGCCCTCAGGAGCACGCCGGCCGCCGAACAGAAGGCCGGGCCCGCCGCCGCATCCGCAAGATGCGGTGCCCGCTGGGGCCGGCCCAGCCTGACAGGCCGGTCGAACACCCGCACCGCCAGTTCCCGCACACCGTTCAGCTGGCTGGCCCCGCCGGTGAGGATCAGACCCGCGCCCGGTTCCAGACCGACGCCTGCGTTTCGGAGCCGGTCGCGCAGCAGTTCGAGCGTTTCCTCCACCCGCGGCGCGATGACGGTCTTGAGCATGGCGCGCGGCACGATGACCGGGCCGGCCGCCGGGTCCTCGCCGCGCGGCGGGGCCTCCAGCATCTCGCGATCCTCGTTGGCGCTGGCCATGGCCGAGCCATGCAGCGTCTTGAGCCGCTCGGCCCCCGCCCTTGAGGTCGAAAGGCCGCGCGCGATATCGGCGGTGACATGATCGCCGCCGACGTTCAGCGATTCGATGTGCACGAGCGAACGTCCGCCCCAGACGGCGGCGCTGGTCGACCCCCCGCCCATGTCGATACAGACGCAGCCCAGGTCCATCTCGTCCTCTTCCAGCGAGGCGAGCGATGACACCACCGGCGCGGCGGCGACGCCCTGCAGGTCCAGATGGGCCAGCTCCAGACAGTGGCTGAGCGAGGCAAACGCCCCCTCCGCCATCGACACGACCAGCAGATCCAGCCCCAGCGAACCGCCCCGCATGGACCGGGGATCGTGGACGCCGCGTGCGCCGTCGACCGACCAGGCGATCGGCAGCACGTGGATGGGCCGGCGGTTGGGCAGCCGGATCTGGGCCAGCGCCATGCCGATGGCGCGCGCCAGGTCAGCGTCGCTCACAGGACCGGCCCCCAGCGAAACCCTGGCCTGAACCCGGTGGCTGGCCATCTGCCCAATGGCGGTGGTGACGATCACGCCGGACACCGGCGCGCCTGCCGTGCGCTCCGCCCGTTCGACCGCATGGCCGATGGCCTGGGCCGCCTCGTCCATATTGACGATGGAGCCACCCCGCACGCCCTTGGACTGGACATGGCTGGCACCGGCGACCCGGATGGTCCGGTCGGCGTGGCGCACGCCGTCCGGTTTCATGATGAAACAGGCGACCTTGGACTGACCCAGGTCCAGCGCGGCGACCACGGGCGCGCGCGTCGCCGCCCTGCCCGCCTCGGTGGTCGGTTCCGACTTCTTGCCCTTGCCCGCCATGGTGCCGCCGCCCTCTACTCGAACTGTTTGTCTTGGACGCCCGCCCCGGGCCGGACGGCGACCTGGCCCTCGGTGCGCAGGTCGATGCGCGAGAAGCCCAGCTCCAGCAGACGCTCACGCTGGTCCAGCGCGTCCAGCTGGATCAGCGCCGCCTCCTGTTTGAGGGCCGGCAGCTGGATCAGGCTACCGTCCCTGAGCCGCAGGTCCCAGCGCCGGTCGTCGACGCGGACCAGGGCGTCGATGCGACCCATCAGGCGGGGCCGCTCGCGCAACAGGGGAAGAATGTCGCCCGCTGCCTTGTCGGCACCCGTGCCCACGAGCAAGGGCAGGTTCGGGTAGCGGCCCGCGTCGGCACCCGGGATCACCCGGCCTTCACCGTCGATGACGAAGACCCGCCCGCCGGTCTGCCAGATGGCGAGCCGGTCATGCTCCTTGACCTCAACCACGAGCGTGTCGGGCAGGAGACGGACCACGCGCACATCCTTGACCCAGCCGACGGCCTGGACGCTGGCCTGGAGGGCGGCGAGATCGAGCCCCGTGATGGGTTGGCCCGCCTCGACGTCGAGCGCCCGCTGGATCGCCGGCGTCGCCTCGGCCGAGGCCCCGGTGATGTGCACGCGGCGAAGTTTCAGACCCATGCCGGTGATGACGTTGTCCGCGCCCTGCTGGAAGGCGCTGCCGATCCGCTCGGCCCGGGCCCCGGTCGCCAGCACCAGGGCCAGAACTGCGACGCCGGCGCAAATCGACAGAACGACCGCGCGCGGCGTCAGGTCGAGCCGCCCGAGCGCCGCGATCTTGCCGGGAACGCCGCCCACATTACGCGCCGTCTGGCCTTTGCGACCGCCCTGCCCCTTGGGAGGCGCGCTTCGCCTGGGCGTCGACGGCGCGCTCGCGCGCCGACCGCCGCGAACTACCGCGGGCATGAGGCGTCCTCCACCATCCACCGGACCAGATCTTGATAACTCATCCCGACGTAGGCGGCCTGCTCCGGAACCAGAGAGGTCGGCGTCATGCCGGGCTGGGTATTGACCTCCAGCAAGACGAGTGCGTCCTTAACATCGTCATAACGAAAATCGGACCGCGACACGCCCCGACAGCCCAGCGCGCCATGCGCCCGCTCGGATTCGCGCAGGGCCGCTGCAAAAACATGGGGGGGGATGTCGGCCGGAAGTCTGTGGATAGACCCCCCCGGCGCGTATTTGGCCTCGTAGTCGTAGAAACCCTTCACCGGGGTGATGTCGGTCACGGTCAGGGCGCGCGGCCCGGACGCCTCGCCGATCACCGCGACCGCCAGCTCCTTGCCGGGAATATAGGGCTCGACCATCACCAGATCGCCGTAGGTCCAGCTGTCTGCGCCGACCGCCGTCTGAGGGCCATTGGCACCGGCCGGCACCAGATAGACACCGACCGACGAGCCTTCGGCGTTGGGCTTGATGATGTAGGGCGGCGCGATGACATGGCGGCGCGCCACCTCGTGACGGTCGAACAGACCCCCGCCGGGCACGATCACACCGGCCGCGCCCAGCACGGCCTTGGTCTTGTCCTTGTCCATCGTCAGGGCCGAGGCCAGGACGCCGGAGTGGGAATAGGGGATCTGCAACGTCTCGAGGATGCCCTGAACGCAGCCATCCTCGCCCCATTCGCCGTGCAGCGCGTTCAGGACGACATCGGGCCTGAGTGCGGCCAGCACCTGGGCGAGGTCACGACCCGCATCCACGCGGGTGACCCGGGCACACTGGCTTTCCAGCGCGTCGGCGCACTCCTTGCCCGACGACAGGGACACCTCACGCTCGGAGGACAGCCCCCCCATCAGGACGGCGACGTGCAGCTCTGAAAGCGGGCAGTGCATAAGCGATCCGTAGCGTTCTGCGCGGGTTAGAAGGGTCGTTACCGGGGTCGGCCGATCCTCTTGATCTCCCATTCAAGGTTTACGCCGAGTTTACTTTGAACCTCGGCACGGACGGTTTCACCCAATCCCTCGATATCGGCAGCGGTGGCCTCGCCCGGGTTGATCATGAAATTGCTGTGCAATTCGCTGAACATTGCGCCCCCGCCGGTTTCGCGGTGCAGCCGGCCACGCCAGCCCGCCTCGTCGACCAGTTTCCAGGAGGAATGACCGGGCGGATTCTTGAAGGTCGAGCCGCCGGTCTTCTCGCGGATGGGCTGGGTCGTCTCGCGTCGGGCCGTGATCTCGGCGATGCGGGCGGCGACGGCTTCGGGATCGTCGGGCGACCCGCGAAAGGTCGCCTCGGTCCAGAGAATGTCTTCATCGTAGTCATTGTGGCGGTAGGAGTAGCCGAAGTCCTCCAGCGAAAAGTCGCGCAATTCCCCGTGCCGCGTCACGCCTCTGGCGGACACCAGAATGTCCTTGGTTTCGGAGCCATAGCACCCCGCATTCATGACCAAGGCACCGCCGACGGTGCCGGGGATGCCGGCGTAGAACTCCAGGCCAGAGAGGCCGGCCTTTGCGGAGGCCCTGGCCACCATGGCATCCAGCGCGCCCGCCCCGGCGGTGATCGTCTCACCCTCGGTCACGATCCCGGCAAAGGCCCGCCCGGCCAGCCGGATGACCACGCCTTCAACGCCCCCGTCGCGCACGATCACATTGGACCCGACGCCGAGGATCGTCACGGGGACGGCCGGGTCGAGCCCCTTCAGGAAGGCAGAGAGATCCTCCGCATCGGCGGGGATGAACAGGACGTCGGCGTTCCCGCCCACGCGGAACCAGGTGAAGGGGGCCAGCGGCTCGTCATGCAGCAGCTTGCCGCGAACGGCAGGGAGGGTGTCACGCCAGGTCATCTCAAACTCCGCTCATCCCGGCGAAAAAATCTAGTTGGCCAGAGCCTCAAGCTGCGCCGGCAGCGCGTAGGCCCAGCTGGTAATGTCGCCGGCCCCCAGCAGCACGACGACATCGCCCGCCCTCGCCTCCTCGGCGATCACGCGCGGCAGGACCGCCGCATTCTCCAGAGCTGACACCCTGAGGTGGCCATACCGCCGGATGCCATTCACCAGCGCCTGCTTGTCCACGCCCTCGATCGGCACCTCTCCGGCTGCATAGACATCGGCCACGATCACGCTGTCAGCGTCCGAGAAGCTGGTCGAGAACTCGTCCATCAGGTCGCGCAGCCGGGTGAACCGGTGCGGTTGAACCACAGCGATGACGCGTCCCTCCGCCACCTGACGCGCGGCCTTCAGCACAGCGGCGATCTCCACCGGATGGTGGCCGTAGTCGTCGATGATGCGCACGCCATTGACGACGCCGGTGGTCGTGAACCGTCGCTTGACCCCGGCGAAAGACGCCAGTCCGCTGCGGATCGCCTCGTCCGACACATCCAGCTCGCGCGCCACGGCGATGGCGGCCAGGGCATTGGCGACATTGTGCCAGCCGGCCATGGGCAGGTGCAGCCCGGTGATACGCACCGGCTCCTCCAGCGCGCCTGTGCCCCGTCCCTGGATCAGAACATCGAACCTGGCCCCGTCCGGGCTCATCTCGACCCTGTCGGCCCGCACCATGGCCTGGGGGTTCATGCCATAGGTGACGATGCGCCGGTTATCGATCGAGGCCGCCAGCCGCTGGACCTCCGGATGGTCCAGGCAGACCGCCGCAAAGCCATAGAAGGGAATGTTCTCGACAAAGTCGCAGAACGCCTTCCGCACCGCGTCGAAGTCGCCGTAGTGGTCCAGGTGCTCGGGATCGATATTGGTCACAATAGCGACCGTCGACTTCAGCCGCAGAAAACTCCCATCCGACTCGTCGGCCTCGACCACGATCCAGTCGCCGTCCCCGACCTTGGCGTTGGTGCCATAGGCATTGATGATCCCGCCGTTGACCACTGTCGGATCCAGCCCCGCGGCGTCCAGCAGGGCCGCCACCATCGAGGTCGTGGTGGTCTTGCCGTGGGTCCCGCCCACCGCGATTGAGAACTGCAGCCGCATCAACTCGGCCAGCATTTCGGCTCGCCGCACCAGCGGAACCCTGCGCTCGCGCGCCGTCGTCAGCTCGGGATTGGTCGGTTTGACAGCGGTTGAATAGACGACCGCCGAGACGCCCTCGCCGACGTGGGCTGCGTCATGGCCGATGAAGATCTTCGCCCCCAGCTTTTCCAGCCGTTCAGTATTGGCGCTGGCCTTGGCGTCCGAGCCCTGAACCGAATAGCCGATCTTGATCATGATCTCGGCAATGCCGCTCATGCCGATGCCGCCGATGCCGACGAAATGAACAGGACCGAGGTCGAAGGGGACGGGGCGAAGGCGAGCGATCATCGCCGCGTCATAGCGGGCCAGTCTGGACGAAGAAACCCGGCACCGCCGGGTTTCTGGATTCGCAGGCGGTGCCGCAGGACGACATCGCTTACCGGCGGTTGATCATCATTCAGGCGGCGATCTGTCTCCGCGCCGTGCCACGATTGTCGACGTCTCCCTGCCGGCCAAACTTGAACTGGCGGACAAGGCTGGCGAGTTCGTCGGCATCCCGGGCAAGATTGTGACTTGCCGCCGTGGATTCTTCGGCCGTGGCGGCGCTGTGCTGGGTCGCCTGGTCCATCTGGGCGACGGCCTGGTTGATCTCGACGAGCGAGGACGATTGTTGCCGCGCGGAACTGGCGATTTCGGTCATCAGTGCGCTGATGGCCGAGACCTTGCCGGCGATCGCTCCCAGAGCGGTGCCGGTCGCACCCACCAGTTCGACACCCTCGCCGACCTGACGGGCGCTGGTTGCGATAAGGGTCTTGATCTCGCGCGCGGCACTGGCGGATCGTTCGGCCAGGGCACGCACTTCCGTTGCCACCACGGCGAACCCTCGCCCGGCGTCGCCGGCGCGCGCAGCCTCCACGCCGGCATTCAGGGCCAGAAGGTTTGTCTGGAAGGCGATTTCGTCGATGACACCGATAATCTGGCTGATCTGGTCGGAAGACTTCTGGATATTGGTCATCGCCTCGATCGCCCGGGAAACAGCCTCTCCACTCTGACGGCCCTCGGCTTCGGCGGACTCGACGAGTGCGCCCGCTTCGACCGCGCGATTGGAGGTCGCGCCGACGTTGGCCGTGATTTCGTCCAGAGCCGCAGCGGCCTCTTCCAGAGTGGCGGCCTGGTGCTCCGTTCGCCTCGCCATGTCGTCCGCTGTTGTGCTGATTTCGCTAGCAGCAGCGCTCATACCACCTGCGTTCTGATCCAGAACCCGCATGGCCTGTTCAAGCTTCTCGACAGCAGCGTTAAAGTCGTTGCGGAGCGCAACATAAGCCTCCGGGAACTCGGCAGCGATCCGGTAGTTGAGTTCACCCCGCATCAGGGAGGCCAATCCACGCCCGGTCTCTGTCACGACGAGGGTCTGCTCCTCGCGCAGAGCCTTGTCGCGAGCCGCGGCCTGCTCCGACAAGACCTTCTCGCGTGCCGACGTCTCCTCACGCACACTTGCAGCTTCGGCATCGGCGGCCCGAGCGGCCTCGCTGGCGTCAGACGCCGCCTTCATGCTGTCAGCGTTTCTCTGGAACATCGAGACCGTGCTGAGCGCCACCCATAGCAGGGTCGCGGCCTCGATGATGAGGATCACGGCGTGGATGGCGACGCGGACCAGACTCGCCGAGCCCGGGAACACCATTTCCGGCAAGACAAAGCTGAGCACGAGGTGATGGACCGCGACCGTGCCGGCACCCGCGAGGATGGCGCGCCAGTCACAGAAGATGATCGTGACCGCGAGCGCCGCGAAGTACAGCATGTGCATGTCGAGCTGGTAAGCGGTGTCCCGGGATGCGGCGACAACGAGCGACACCTGCCCCATCAGCAACACGCATTGAATCACGCGACCGACCGCCCCGTGGCCGAAAACAAGGAGCGCGACGCTCATCACGGCGGCCAGTGCGAGGAACGGCGCAACGGCCATCAGGCCCGGCGCGCTGCCTGCTGTCATCGATATCCCGACACCGACCGCGGCGAGCAGCCAAGCCAGAACGACGACGATGGCGACGCCGCCCTTGCGCTGGCCATCAAGAGTTTTCGCCTGGAGCATCATGACAAGTTTCCTTCTTTACTGCAGCCGGCGATGCTGGGGTCGAGGATCGCCCAAGCCCCGCTCTGGCCCAGCCGACGACCCACGTCGGCTCCACCGTAGACGACGACGATATTCCAGCGGCCCGTGCTGGACACGACGCCTTGGGCGTCCGCAACCGCCCGAATCTTTTCAGCGCTCCACCAGGGCGGAAACACAGCCGCCACCACGAAGGGCGATCGGGGCTGGGCGGCGACGGCGAGGGCCGGAGCGAGGGTCGCGAGGATCGCGACAACGCAGAGGCCGGCCATCTTGAGCTGTCTGAGTGGGCGCATGGGCTCATTCTGGAGGTCTGGAGACCGACGTTAGTCTTAACCGTCTTAATAAAATGTCTCGGAGGCGCGGGCCGGTCCTCCCTTCATCGCTCTGCAGGTTTGGTTACCGCCCCTTAACCGTAAGGAATCACGATCACGGCTTCTCCACCCAGAGGCTTGTTGCGCGTGACCGATCTGAAGACCGACGTCATCCACCGGGGCGACTGCCTCGAAATCCTGCGCAGCCTGCCGGACCGGTCGGTCGACATGGTCTTTGCCGACCCGCCCTATAATCTGCAGCTGGGCGGCGACCTGCTGCGGCCGGACAACTCGAAGGTCGATGCAGTCGACGATGACTGGGACAAGTTCGACAGCTTCGCCGCCTATGACGCCTTCTGCCGCGACTGGCTGGCGGAATGCCGCCGGGTGTTGAAGGACGAGGGTTCGATCTGGGTGATCGGCTCCTATCACAACATCTTCCGGCTGGGCTCGGCGATCCAGGATCTGGGCTATTGGGTCCTGAACGACATCGTCTGGCGCAAGACCAATCCGATGCCGAACTTCAAGGGCACCCGCTTCACCAACGCCCATGAGACCCTGATCTGGGCCGCCAAGAGCCGCGAGCAGAAGCGCTATACCTTCAACTACGATGCGCTGAAGGCCTTCAACGAGGACACCCAGATGCGGTCGGACTGGACCTTTGCCCTGTGCACCGGCGAGGAGCGAATCAAGGGCGAGGACGGCAAGAAGGCCCACCCGACCCAGAAGCCGGAAGGCCTGCTGCATCGGGTGATCCTGGCGGCGACCCGGCCCGGTGACGTGATCCTCGATCCCTTCTTCGGCACCGGCACGACGGGGGCCGCCGCCAAACGCCTCGGGCGTCATTACATCGGCATCGAGCGCGATCCCGAGTACGTCAAGGTGGCCCAGAAGAGGATCCGGGCCGTGCTGCCGGCAAGACCCGAGGATCTGGTCGTCACCGGCTCCAGGCGGGCCGAGGTGAAGGTGCCGTTCGGGGCGCTGGTCGAGGCTGGCCTCTTGGCACCCGGCGATGTTCTTTACTGCCCCAGGGGCGAGCGGGAGGCCCGGGTTCGCGCCGACGGTTCCCTCGTGTCCGGCCTTTTGTCCGGCTCGATCCACAAGCTGGGGGCCCTGCTGGAGAACGCCCCCGCCTGTAACGGCTGGACCTACTGGAGCTTTCGTTCCGACACGGGACTGCGGTCAATCGACGCCCTGCGCGCCGAGGTCCGGGCAGGGATGCAGTGAGCGCCACCGTACGCACTGAAAACCTGTAACCCTCCGAAAACACAGCTATAAATCGCTGTTACGGATCGGAACCTTTCGTAGCTGCGAAGGTTGATGACCTGCGCCCGCTTTGACAAGGGCGAGGGAACATCCGCCATGAAGATCGCCCAGGTCACACCGCTGTATGAGGCCGTGCCGCCCAAGCTGTATGGCGGCACAGAGCGCGTCGTCGCCCACCTGACCGACGCCCTGGTCGATCTCGGCCACGACGTGACCCTGTTCGCCTCGGCCGAGGCCCGCACGAATGCGCGACTGATCCCGGTGCGGGACCAGGCCATCCGGCTGGATCCGGCGCCGCTGAAGTCCGACCTCGCCTCGCACATGACCATGCTGTCGGAGGTTCTTCGCCGCGCCGACGATTTCGATGTGATCCACTTCCACACCGACATGATCCACTTCCCGTTCTTCGAGCGGATCGCCGGCAAGACCCTGACCACATTGCACGGGCGCCTCGACATGAAGGACCTGGCGGAAGTCTATGAGCGGTGGCCCGAGTTCGGGCTGGTTTCGATCTCCGATCATCAGCGCCGGCCGCTGGCCTTCGCCAACTGGAAGGCGACCGTCCACCACGGCATGCCGGCCGAGCAGTACAAGTTCTCTCCCAGGTCCGACGGCTATCTGGCGTTCCTTGGCCGCATCTCGCCCGAGAAACGACCCGACCGGGCAATCGAGATCGCGATCAAGCTGGGCCGCAAGCTCAAGATGGCCGCCAAGGTCGACGCAGCGGACAAGGTCTATTTCGAGACGCGGATCCGGCCGATGCTGGACCACCCGCTGATCGAGTTCATCGGTGAGATCGGCGATCACCAGAAGTCCAGCTTCTTGGGGGGTGCGGACGCCCTGCTGTTTCCCATCGACTGGCCCGAACCCTTCGGCCTCGTGATGATCGAAGCCATGGCGTGCGGCACGCCGGTCGTGGCCTTCCGTTGCGGCTCGACCTCCGAGATCGTCGAGGACGGGGCGACAGGCTTTCTGGTCGACACACTGGAACAGGCTGCCGCCGCGACCGACCGGGCCGCCCTGCTCGACCGCGAAGCCGTTCGTGCCCGGTTCGAACTGCGCTTCTCGGCCACCGCCATGGCGCGGCGCTATCTGGACGTCTACGGCGACCTCCTGGCAAGACGCACCTATGCGGAAGTGGTGACCAAGGACGTCATGATGCCGCTCCGCGAAGACCGAAGCTTTGCCGCACAGGGCTGAACCAAAGCCCTGACGGGCCATTTTACCTTCGCATTCGGCCGCTAGACCGCGCCTGCGAACGGCGACCAGCGAGGGTTCATGGACGACGGCTATTCGGTTCAGACGACGGCGACCGAGACCGCGGAGGCGGGTGGCCGGGAGAATCTGCAGGCCCTGAAGGACGCCGACACCTTCCTGGTCGCGGACAGCTGGGGGGACCTGAAGGGTGGGGCGGACGGGCTGTTTGACCGCGACACACGGATCCTCTCGCGGTTCGTGATGACCGTCGGGCTGGCGCGGCCGTCGCGCCTGAGTTCGGGCGTCTCGCGCGACAATGTCTTCTTCACCGCCCACACCACCAATCGGCCTCTGCCCCCAATGGGGGGGCGTTCGGCTCCGGCCGGGATCCTGCATCTGGAGCGTCGGCGCTTCATCTGGGACCGGCGGCTGTTCGAGCGTGTCCGCATGGTCAACCACGGCATGGAGGACGTGCTGCTGCCTCTGGCCTTCGACTTCGGTGCCGATTTCGCCGACATCTTCCAGGTGCGCGGCACCCTGCGGGAGAGGCGCGGTGCAGGCGAGACGCCCACACATGACGGCCGCCGCGTCACCTTCCGCTACACCGGGCTGGATGACGTCGTGCGAACGAGCTGCCTGGCCTTCTCCGAGCCGCCGGCCCGCCTGACCGCCTCACGCGCAGAGTTCATGTTCAGCCTGCCGATGGGCAAGACGCTGGATCTCTTTATCGAATGCGGCCCGGACGTCTGCTCTGCGCCGGAGCCGGTGCGATGGCGGCGCAACGCGGTCGCTGCGAGAGTGGCGATGCGACTCCGCCGTCGCCGCGGTGCCTCGCTGCGCGGGCCCCGCAGTCCGGGATTCAACGCCTGGCTGGATCAATCCCGGGCAGACATTGCGCTGCTGACCACGGACCTGCCGACCGGCCCCTACCCCTATGCAGGCACACCCTGGTTCTCGACCCCGTTCGGCCGCGACGGGCTTATCACTGCCTGGCAGATGCTGTGGCTGGACCCGGCTCTGGCCAAGGGCGTTCTGACCTATCTGGCCGCGCGCCAGGCCACGGAGACCTCCGCATTTCAGGACAGCCAGCCCGGCAAGATCATGCATGAGACCCGCAGCGGCGAGATGAGCGCCCTCGGCGAAGTGCCGTTCGGCCTCTATTATGGCGGGGTCGATACCACCTGCCTGTTCGTGGCCCTGGCCGGTGCCTACGCCCGACGTACCGGTGATCTGGAGTCGATCCGGACCCTGTGGCCCAATCTGGTCGCCGCGACGGACTGGATGCGCGACCATGGAGACTCGAACGCCGACGGCCTGATCGACTATCAGCGCGCAGCCGAGACGGGCCTGTCCAACCAGGGCTGGAAAGATTCCGAGGATTCCATCTTCCACAGCGACGGCCGCTTTCCCAAGGGTCCGGTCGCCCTGCTGGAGGTGCAGGGCTATGCCTATGCGGCCTGGCAGGCCATGGCGGAGTTGGGCCGGGAACTGACCGACGGACGCGCCAGCGCCTGGGCCGTGCGCGCCGACGAGCTCCGCCAGCGGGTCGAGGACCGGTTCTGGATGGAGGACGAGCAGTTCTACGCCATCGCCCTGGACGGCGACGGCAATCCCTGCGAGGCGATCGGGTCCAACGCCGGGCATCTGCTGTTCACCGGCCTGCCTTCACCCGCGCGTGCCGAGGCTGTGTCGCGCCGTCTGCTGGGGGCGGAGTTCCGCTCGGGGTGGGGGCTTCGGACCCTGGCCCGGGGTCAGGCCCGATACAACCCGATGAGCTATCACAATGGCTCGGTCTGGCCTCACGACACTTCTTTGGGCGTCGCCGGCATGGCGCGCTATGGCGAGCGCGACGCGGTCGCCATGATCGTGGGCGAGATCTACGCCGCTGCCAGCCATTTCCAGATGCGCCTGCCCGAGCTGTTCTGCGGCTTCGAGCGCGAACCCGGCGAGGGGCCAATCGCCTATCCCGTCGCCTGCCTGCCCCAGGCCTGGGCCGCCGGTTCGGTGTTTCTGATGCTTCAGGCCGCGCTCGGCGTATCGATCGACGCGCGCAGCCGGACGATTACCATCCATGCGCCCACCCTGCCTGCCGGCATAGAGCGGCTCACCGTCAGCCGGCTGCAGATCGGCGAGGCGTTTGTCGATCTGGCGTTTGTGCGTCTGGGCGATCAGGTCGTGGTGGTGCCGAGAAACCGCATCGGCGAGATCAGGATCGTAACGACGCGATAAGCGCCTTCCTGAAGACGGTCGGCAGGGCGGTTGAGGCCTCGCCTTCGGGCGTCCACAGGAAGTCCCCGGTGCCCTCAGCGACCCGGACCCACAGGGTGAGCGAGAAATGGGTGAACACATGCTCGATGGCGCCCGCATCGGTCCAGTCAGCGGCCTGCGGCGGTCGATCGTCGAGGGTGCCGTCGCCCCAGTCGCCGGTGGGCAGTCCGACCATCCCGCCCAGCAGACCCTTGTCCGGTCGCCGCACCAGGGCCACCCTCCCCTGCCCGTCCCTGAGCACCCAGGCCACACCCTGACGATGCGGACGGGCGGCCTTGGCCGCCTTGACCGGATAGGTCTCCGGCTCGCCGGTCTCCCGCCCGGCGCAGAATCCACGGACCGGACACATCAGGCACAGCGGCGACCGTGGCCGACAGATCGTTGAACCGAGGTCCATCAGGGCCTGGGCCCAGTCGCCAGGGCGGTCGTCGGTGGCCAGCATCCCCGCCAGCCGCTTCAGTTCCGGCCGGGCGGCGGGCACGGGCGTCTTGACGGCGAACAGGCGGGCGACGACCCGTTCGACATTGCCGTCCACGACGTTCGCGGGCCGGTCGAAGGCGATCGCGGCCACGGCGGCTGCGGTGTATGCGCCGACGCCCGGCAGGGCCAGCAGACCGGCCTCGGTATCGGGAAACACGCCCCCATGATCGCGCGCAACAACCCGGGCGCAGGCCAGCAGGTTGCGGGCCCGGGCATAGTAGCCCAGACCCGCCCAGGCGGCCATGAGGTCGGCATCATCCACGGCCGCCAGATCGCTCACCGTAGGCCAGCGCGCGATGAACCTCTCGAAATAGGGGGTCGCGTGGGGCACGGTGGTCTGCTGCAGCATGACCTCTGACAGCCAGACCCGGTACGGGTCCGACCGCTTGCCAGAGTGCGGCCCGCTGCGCCACGGCAGGGTCCGGGCGTGATCGTCGTACCAACCGAGCAGGGCGGCGCGGAGGGCTTTGGCGTTCGGGGCGACGACGGTCATCGATCGCGCTATACAGGTGTCATGGCGCGCGATCTGCCCAGCGAAAGCGAGACCCGCGAAATTCTGTCGCGGCGGCGGACCCGGCCGATGCCGCGGCCTGCGCCTCCGGCCGGCCGCGCCCTGGCCCCCCTGATCCGCGAGCTGGACGAGAAATTCGGGCGGGGCGCGGGCGCGCTGGAGCCGCGCTGGCGCGAGATCGTCGGCGACCAGCTGGCCCGGGTGACCCGGCCACAGAAGTTGACCAAGGGTCGGGCCGGTGCCGGAGGGACGCTGGAGCTGCGTGTCACGGGACCCGCCGCCCTGCTGGTCCAGCACCAGTCTGCCGACATCCTGGCGCGGGTGAACCTGTTCCTCGGGCCCGGCGCAGTGGACAAACTTCGCATCGCCCAGGGGCCGGTCAAGCCCCCGACTGCCGTGGCCGCCTCAACGCGGGGCGCGCGCCGACGCATCGATCCGCTGGACGCCGCCGCCGAGGCGGAGCTGGCGCGGTCGCTCGCGACGGCACCCGACGGGCTGAAGGCGGCGCTCGCCAGCCTCGGACGGGCGGTCCTTTCGGACCAGGCGAAAGGCCGCAGCCGATAGCCTATGACAGGCCCTGGGTCGGCAACCAAAGCCTCGCCTCAAGAGTGTTTCATTCCATCACTGCGGATTGAGTGAAAACCCGACGAGACCGATTGTGATGCCGGGCTAGGCTTTAGGAGCCTTTGGCTTTCGAGCCGGCTTCGCCGGAGCCGCCGTGGTCGACTGACGACCGCCCAGCCCAAGGCCTGCCGCCTTGGCGAGCGAGGATCGCCGCTCCGAATAGCTGGCCGCCGTCATTGGGTAACCGGCCGGAAGTCCAAACCGCCGACGATATTCGTCGCCCGTCATCCCGTGCAGGGTCAGATGGCGCTTCAGCGTTTTGAAGACGCGCCCGTCGATGAAACTGACGAGCCCGTCCGGTTTGATGGAGCGCCGAATCTCCGCGGCGGTGGGCTTGGCCACCTCGTCGGCTTCGGGCTCCGAAGGCTCACCGACGTGGGCGAGTGCGGAATGGACCGATGAAATCAGACCAGGGACATCATCAGGGCTGACGCGGTTGTTGGCTACAAAGTTTGAAACGATACCCGTAGTCATAGCGAGCAAGGCAGATTGGTTGTCGTCAGCCATGGTGGCCTCCTTCGATTGGTTAGCGTTTTCCGGCGCGGCCTGCGGCGACCTTCAGTTGGTAGGCGGGTCCCGCCCCGCCGTCTCGAATGTCCATTGGATCGGGATGAAGTTTCGCTGACCCACTTCCACGACGACCCTTCTAGCCGTTTTCACTCGGGGAACCATCGCGGGCGGAAGATCGATAGTCGCAGGCGGAAAATCGATATTCGTGCCGGGATCGGTGGGACAGACTAGCCGCTCGACTGGCCCATCGTCGATCTTGACGAGCGGATGGCTGGTCACACAGACAGCGCTTTGGTTGGCACGGATCCAGGCTGTGTCCCCGCCGGTCGCACCCTCTCGAATGTAAAGGGAGCCGGAAGGGATGCCCACCGCACCGGTACCTCCTTCGATCGATCCGAGCGAGGATGTCATAATCGTGGCGTCGCGGAGACCGTCGTCCAATGCGTGATAACTCCACTGGCGTTCCGATGCGCCTGTCGGGGGGGCGACATATTCGCATCCAGTGAGGGTGATCAGGCCCATGAGTGCGATCATATTCGCGAGCCGGGGATTCATCGCCCGACCTTAGCCGTCAGGCCATGGCTGACCAACCCTCGCGCTCGACATAGTCCTGAACTCAATCGTTCAGGAGATGCTTGCCATCGATTTGCCGTGGGATATGGAGAAGACGGGAAGCCGGTGCGTCCAGGTATCCAACGAAGCACGCTTGGCCGCCCCTGTTCTCGACAACCGTGGAAGTCGCGTTTCCGCCGGGGAATCGCGCAATGATCCGAAGTCCGAACCCAGAGGAAGACCCCATGCGCGCCAGCGGCTCCTTCAAATATGGCTCGATGAGCCGTCGCGCTGCCCTAACCGCCGCCGCGCTTGCCGCCATGGCGGCACTCGCGGGCTGCGCCGGTCCGGACGCCGGAACCGGAGCGGAGGGGGACATGGCCAAGGGTGCGCCCGAGGGGGCCAAGGTCACGGTGGTAGAATACGCCTCGGTGACCTGCGGGGTTTGCGCCGCCTGGCAAGCCCAGGTCTGGCCCGAGTTCAAGGCCAAATACGTCGACACCAACAAGGTTCGCTATGTCTTCCGCGAGTTCCCGACCGCCCCGGAACCGGTTGCCGTCGCAGGATTTTTGATGGCCCGTTGCGCCGGCCCCGACAAATATTTCCCCGTGATCGAAGAGATCATGGCCAGCCAACCGGAACTTTTCGGCGGCACCCCGCCGCGACAGGTCTTGTTGCGCATCGCCAACGGTGCGGGGCTGAGCGAGGAGCAGTTCGCGGCCTGCGTGACCGACGAGGACTCGATCGCCGCCATGGATGCGCGCATCAAGGCCGCGCTGGACGCCGGCGTTACGGGAACGCCCAACTTCTTCGTTAATGGCGAGAAGGTCACAGACCCGTCCCTCGCCGGACTGTCTGAAAAGATCGACGCCGCTCTGGCCGCGAGCTGATCGGATGACCGTGTTCCGCAATCTGGCACTCGCGGTCGTCGCTTTCGCCCTTGCGGCCTGCAGCGGAGGGGCAGCCACGCCGGTCGAAGGCGATATGGCCCTCGGCGCTCCAGAGGGTGCCAAGGTCACGGTCATCGAATACGCCTCGGTGACCTGCGGCCACTGCGCCACATGGCAGGAACAGGTCTGGCCAGACTTCAAGGCCAAATACGTTGACACCAATCAAGTCCGCTACGTTTTCCGCGAGTTTCCGACTGATCCGGCACCCGTGGCCATCGCCGGCTTCCTGATGGCCCGCTGTGCCGGTCCCGACAAATACTTCCCCGTCATCCATGAGATCATGGCCAGCCAGCGCGAGATTTTCACCGCCGCGCCGCGCCCGGTGCTTCTGCGTATCGCCAATGGTGCCGGCCTGACCGAACAGCAGTTCCAGGACTGCGTGACCGATGAGGACGCCATCAAGGCCATGGACACACGGATCAAGGCCGCGCTGGACGCGGGGATCAACGGCACACCGACCTTCATGGTCAACGGCGAAAAGGTTGCCGACAGTTCGCTGGCGAGCCTGTCGGAAAAGGTCGACGCCGCCCTGGCCGGGAGCTGATCCGATGATCCGTCGCCTCCTGTTGGCCCTGCTGTTTATCGCGGCCCCCTTGTCCGCCTCGGCCGAGGGCATGGCACCACCGCCTGTCGTGACGACGGCGGACCGGGTACTCGGCCGCACCGACGCACCGGTGACGGTGATCGAATACGCCTCGTTCGTCTGCTCGCACTGCGCCGAGTGGCACAACACGGTCCTGCCCGACTTCAAGGCACGCTTCGTGGACACAGGTCAGGTTAGGCTCGTGTTCCGGAACTTTCCGACCAACCCGGTGCAGGTAGCGGCCCGCGCCGCCGGCATCGGCCGCTGCGCCGCGCCGGCCCGCTTTTTCGACGTTGCCAGATCGTTGATGACCGGGCAGGCCGCCCTCATCGACGGCGCGCCACTGGAGGCCTGGTTCGCCAACGCCATCGCGGTCAGCGGGCGGACACCTGCCCAGATCAACGCCTGCCTTGAGGACCCTTTGACACTGACGGGCCTCCGCGCCGAGATCGCCGGAGCGACGGCAGCCGGGGTCCGGGGCACGCCGAGCTTCTTCGTCAACGGGCACCCGGTTGCGGACAGCTCGCTGGCGGGCCTGAGCGCCGCCATCCGCCCCCTCCTGCCCCGACCCTGACGACGGGATGCAGTTCCAGCGCCTCCGGCTCGTCGGCTTCAAGTCGTTCGTCGATCCGGCCGAGGTGCAGATCGAGCCCGGCCTGACGGGGGTCGTCGGGCCCAACGGCTGCGGCAAGTCCAATGTGCTCGAGGGCATGCGCTGGGTCATGGGCGCGAACTCGGCCAAGGCCATGCGCGGCTCGGGCATGGACGACGTGATCTTCTCCGGGGCCTCGAACCGGCCACCGCGGAACCATGCCGAGGTCCGGTTGACCATCGACAACAGCCAGCGCAAGGCCCCCCAGCCCTTCACCGACAGCGCCGTCATCGAGGTCTCGCGACGGATCGACCGGGGCCAGGGCTCGACCTATCGCATCAACGGCAAGGAGGTCCGGGCCCGCGACGTGCAGCTGCTGTTCGCCGACGCCTCCACCGGTGCCAACTCTCCGGCCCTCGTGCGCCAGGGGCAGATCAGTGAATTGATTGCCGCCAAGCCCCAGAACCGGCGGCGCATTCTGGAAGAGGCCGGCGGCGTCGCCGGGCTGCATACCCGGCGGCATGAGGCGGAACTGCGCCTGAAGGCGGCCGAGACCAATCTGGACCGGCTGGACGACATCGGGCGCGAGCTGGAGACGGCGCTGACGCGGCTGAAGCGCGAGGCGCGGCATGCCGAACGATACAGGAAGATCTCGGCCGAGATCCGGGCGCTGCAGGCCGCCCTGCTGTTCGCGCGCTGGAACGACGCGCGGCTGACGGCAGAGACGGCGACGCATGCGCTGTCCGACGCCGACCGGGCGGTGGGCGAGGCGGTGGGTGCCGCTGCCCGAGCCACCGCTGCGGCTGTATCGGCCCAGGAAGACCTGAAACCGGCGCGCGAGGAGGATGCGGTCGCCGCCGCCCTGCTGCACCGCGCCAGCCTCGAGCGCGACCGGCTCGACATGGCCGAACAACAGGCGCGGGCCGAGGTCGAGCGCCTGACGGCCGAGATTTCCCGGCTCGCCGGCGATCGCGAACGGGAGACGGCGCTGTCGCGCGACGCCGGGGCCGAACTGGCGCGGCTGGACGCAGCGATCACCAGCCTGCAGGCCGAGATTGACGCGGCTCCGGCCAGGGGACCGGAGCTGGACCGCACGCTCGACGCGGCCGAGGACGCGCGGCGCGCCGCTGACACCGGGGTCGAGCGGGTCGCGGGCACGCTCGCTGCGCTGGAGGCTCGGGCCAGTGCCGAGACCGCCCGCAGGCGCGATGCCGAGGCCCGCGTGGCCCGCGCCGAGGCTGCGCTGGGTGCCGCCCGCCAAGAGCGCGAGGCACTCGGGTCAGTGCAGACGCCGGAACGGACCACCGCGCTTGAAACACTCGAGGCGGCGACCTCCGCCCTCGCCTCGGCCCGGGCCGGGGTGGAGGCCGCCGAGGCCCGTCGCGGCGACCTGGCCCGGGCCGAACAGGAGGCGCGCACCGCTGCCCGCACCGCCGAGGACCGGCTGGGCCGGCTGCAGACAGAGGCGCGTGGACTGGCCTCGCTGCTGGTGTCGGCCCGGCGCGATCATCCGCCGGCGCTGGAGCGGATCTCGGCCACGCGCGGCTATGAGGCGGCGCTGGCGGCAGCGCTGGGCGACGATCTGGAGGCCGCGCTCGACGCCCGGGCAGCGGCATACTGGGGCGGGGCCGACCCCTCCACTCCGGTCTGGCCCGGTGGAGTCGCTCCATTGTCCGACCATGTGAGCGCCCCCCCGCAGCTGGCCGCGCGACTGGCCCTGTGTGGCGTGGCCAGCCGGGCGGACGCCGGCCGACTGGCGACCGCCCTGCCGCCCGGGGCCCGGCTGGTCACGCTGGAGGGCGATCTTTACCGCTGGGACGGCTACGTCAGCCGGGCGGAGGCCCCGCGCCCCGCCGCCGTCCGGCTGGCGCAGCGCACCCGGCTGTCGGAGCTGGAGGCCGAGATCGACGACGGCAAGCCGGCATTGGAGCAGGCGCAATCGGCTTTGAAGGCCACCACAGAGGCGTTTCGTGCCGCCGAGGAGGCCGTGAAAACCACCCGCCTCGCCCCCTTCGCAGCCGACAAGGCCGTCACCACGGCCCGGGAGCGGGTCGAATCCCTGGCCCGGGACGAGGCCCGCCGCGAGGCGCGCGCCCAAGCCCTGGACGAGACGGCCGCCCGCCTGACCGAGGACGTTGCTGCCGCCCGGACCGCGCTGGAGCAGACGCAGGGCGGTGACGCGCCGCTGGAGACCCTCGACGGTTTACGGGCCGAACTGACCGCCGCTCGCGCCACCGCAGAAACCGCGCGGGCCGCCTCGGCGGTAGCGCGGGCGGATCGCGATGAGGAACTGCGCGCGCGCACCGGACGGGGCGAGCGCCTGACCGCCTTTTCGCTGGAACGCGAAGGCTGGGCAGGACGGGCGACAACCAGCGCCGCACGCATCGGGGCGCTGGAGCAGGACGCGGCGAAGGCGTCGGCCGCGCTGCTCCAGGCCGAACGCGCGCCCGAGGCGCTGGCGGGGCAGCGGTCCCGGTTGATGGACACGCTGACGGCGGCGGAGACGCGGCGCAAGGCGGCTGCCGATGCCCTGGCCGTCGCGGAAGGCGAGGCCGGGGACGCCGATCGCGCCGGCCGGGCGGCCGAGACGGCGGCGTCGGCGGCCCGCGAGACCCGGGCGGGTCTGGCAGCGCGGGCGGAGAGCGCCGTCGCCAGACTGGCCGAGAGCGACGCCCATCTGCGCGAAACGGCGCAGATGTCGCCCGAGGATCTGGGCCGAAAGCTGACCGACGACGCCATCGCCCGACCGCCCGACGCCACGGGGGCCGAGAACCTGCTGGCCGGACTGGAGCGCGAGCGCGAACAGCTGGGGGCGGTCAACCTGCTCGCCGAGGACGAGGCGGAGGAGTATTCCGGGCGGCTGAACACCATGCGACTGGAGCGGCTGGACCTGACCGGTGCCATCGCCAGACTGCGGGACGGAATCGACGAACTGAACGCTGAGGGCCGCGAGCGGCTGACCGCAGCGTTCGACGTCATCAACGACAATTTCAAGAGTCTGTTCGAGGCCCTGTTCGGTGGCGGCCAGGCGGAACTGAAGCTGGTCGAGTCCGACGATCCGCTGGAGGCGGGCCTGGAGATTTTCGCCTGCCCGCCGGGCAAGCGGCTGGCGGTCATGAGCCTGATGTCGGGCGGCGAGCAGGCGCTGACAGCGGCGGCGCTGATCTTTGCCGTGTTTCTGGCCAATCCGGCCCCGGTCTGTTTCCTCGACGAGGTCGATGCGCCGCTGGATGACGCCAATGTGGATCGCTTCTGCCGGATGCTGAACGAGATGCGGAACCGGACGGAAACCCGTTTCATCGTCATCACCCACAATCCGGTCACCATGAGCCGGATGGACCGGCTCTATGGCGTGACGATGCCCGAGCGGGGCGTATCGCAACTGGTCAGCGTGGACCTGAGCCAGGCGGAGACACTGGTCGCATGATGCAGATGGACACCCTTCCCCCGTCCGCCCATGAGCTGGTCCTGACCGGGGTCGGGCGGTTCGCGCTGTTCGCCGATGCGGCGACGATCGCGCGGGGCCCCGACGGGGTGCGGATGCGCTCCTTTCAGGTGGTAAACGAGGACTTCACGGTCGGCACGACGCGCTACTGGGGCGGATGGTCGTGGTGGCGGTTCGACTGCGAGGCCGGGACCGCAGACCGGCTGGACTTCGCTTCCGTGGTGGTCGGCGGGGCCGAAGGGCCGGTGACGCCCGAGGGGCAGCCGGCGTTTCCTGCGGTGCCGGGCGGGGATGCCGCAGGACTGATGACGGTCGCCTGTGGCAAGGCCCGACCGGAGGTGGCGGCGACCACGCTGGACGCGGCCGTCACCCTGGGGCGGGCGAGGATGGCGGAGTAGCGTTCCGCTCCAGCGACAGCCGGTCCCGGGGCAGGGCCTCGGGGCACTGGTCGCGCATGAAGGCCAGCATCTGTTCGCGGATCTCGCAGCGCAGATCGAAGGCGAAGGGGGCAGAGCGGGCGCTGGCGATGCAGCGCACCTGGGCGACGCGCCCGGTGATATCGGTGACCTGGAGATTGACCACGTCACCGTCCCATTTCGGAGACGCGCGGCAGATGCGTTCCAGCTCGGCGCGGAGCCGGTCCATCGGAGCCTCGTAGTCGACATAGAGGAAGGCCGCACCGATCAGGCGGGACGTCTCGCGCGTCCAGTTCTGGAACGGCTTCTCGATGAAATAGCTGAGCGGCAGGATCATTCGCCGCCAGTCCCACAGCTTGACCACGACATAGGTCGAGGTGATCTCCTCGACCGTGCCGAATTCCCCCTCCACGATGACGGCGTCGTCGATACGGATGGGCTGGGCGGTGGCGATCTGGATCCCGGCCACGAGATTGGTCAGGAAGGGCTGGAGCGCCAGGCCGGCAATGATGCCGACCACGCCGGCGGAGGCCAGCAGAGACACACCCCACTGTCGCACGGCGGCGATGGTCATCATGGCCAGGGCGACGGTAATCAGGCCGATCAGGATGACGGCGGCGCGCTGGAGGATGCGGGTCTGGGTGACATGCTTTCGGGCAAGCAGGTTGTCCTCGGCGTCGAGGTTGAACCGCTTCAGATAGACCACCGCCCACATATCTGCGGCGCCGGCGACGATCCAGCCGATGACGAGGATGGTCAGGAACAGGATCACCGATCGCACCGTGGCCGACGGCTCGGGATCCAGCGGCGAGACGGTGATCGAGAACCCCACGGCGATGAGGATGATCAGGATGCGAAGCTTGCTGCGGGCCCGCTCCACCACACCACGCCAAAACAGGTCGCGCTTCTTCGCCACGAAACGCAGGATCGAGAAGACGATGCGGTGGGCGATCCAGCCGGCACCGACGAAGACAGCGACAACGATCGCCACAACCAGCCATTCCGGCAGCCAGTAGAACTGGCGCCACAGGGTCACGATCTGGCGCGTCAGGTTGGTGATTTCAGGAGGCATCGTCAGCGACAACGTCCCAAGACAGTGAAGGTTCGTCCTCCCGTCCCGAAGGGATGGGGAGGGGACGATCAGCCCGCCGTCGCTTCGGCCAGATCGGCAAGCCGACGGGCGGCATCGGGAATGGCTACGGACCGGGCGGCCGCGCTCATGGCGACGAGCCGGCCAGGGTTGGCGAGCACACCGGCGACCGCGGTAGACAGGGCCTCGACGGTCACGTCGTCCTCGAGGAGGACCTCGGCGGCGGAGACATCGGACAGCAGTTTCGCATTCAGGCGCTGGTGGTCTTCGGTCGCGATCTTCAGCGGAATCAGGATCGACGGCATGGCCGCGACCGCCAGTTCGGCGCAGGTGGAAGCACCAGCGCGGCCGATGACCAGATGAGCCTGCGACAGCTGTGTGGCCATGTCGCGAAAGAATGGCGCAACCTCGGCCTCGATCCCCGCGTCGCGGTAGATCGCGCGCGAGGCCTCCAGCGTTTCGGGGCGGGACTGCTGCTGGACCCTGAGGCGCGCGCGCAAGGGTTCCGGCAGGGCGGCAAGCGCGCGCGGCGTCGCCTCGGACAGGATCCGGGCCCCCTGGCTCCCGCCGGTGACGAGGATCCGGATCGGACCGTCTCCCGGCGGGACCCAGGCCCGGTCGAACAGGGCGCGGATGTCGGCACGGACCGGGGCCCCGACGAGGTGGCTGCGGGCCTTAACGGCGACACTGGCGCAGTCCAGCGTCGGAAAGGACGAGGCGACGGCGCGGACGTAGGGAGCAAGAATGCGGTTGGTGCGGCCCAGCACGGCGTTCTGTTCATGGATCAGGGTCGGGCGGCGCTGGAGGATGGCGGCGACCAGAGCGGGGGCAGACGGATAGCCGCCGAAGCCGACGACGACCCCGGCGTTAAGGCGACCGAAGGCGGCCCGGGCCTGACCCACGCCCCGCACGATGGCGACACCCGCACGGGCCAGGGCGACCGGCCCGGAGCCGGTGGCAGCGTCCAGCGCAAGGCGTTCCTCGGCCGGAAAGTCCCGGGCGTACTGTTCGCCGCGATGATCGGTGGCAAGAACCACGCGCCAGCCGCGACCGGCCATCTCGCGCGCGAGGGCCTCGGCCGGGAACATATGGCCCCCGGTGCCCCCGGCGGCGACGACGCAGACACGACCCGAGCGATGGGCGTTATTCATTTCAGGACCTTACGTCGACATCCGAAACCCCGACGGCATTCACGTCCGTCGATTGGACTCCACAAAAACCGAGTCCAAAGAGTCCAATCCGTCGAGTGAGTCCAGATCGGGTCGGCGAAAACCACCCGTGAAGGCGACGAGGCCGGACACATCTACACCCGGGGTACGTCAAGATCGGTCGCAGCCGTCACGGCATCAACAGCCGGCGCGGACGGGCGAGGCTGGCCCCTGGTTCATAGGCCCCGGGGCGACGACGGGTCAGGGCCAGGGCGAACCCCATGGTCAGCCCCATGGCGACCATGGAGGATCCGCCATAGCTGATGAAGGGCAGGGTCATGCCCTTGGTCGGGATCAGGTTAAGGTTCACCGCCACATTGATCGAGGCCTGGAGCCCGATCAGCATGAACAGGCCCGCCGCCGCCGTCTGTTCGAACGGGTCGTTCAGCATCATGGACCGGCGCATCCCGCGAATGACGATGAAGGCGTAGAAGCCGATAATGACGAGGCTGAGGACCAGGCCGAACTCCTCGGCACCGACTGAATAGATGAAGTCGGTGTGCAGGTCGGGGACAGAACGTTTCATCACCCCCTCCCCCACGCCGCGGCCGACCAGGCCGCCGGCTGCGATGGCCTCGGAAGCCCGATCGATCTGGTGGGTGTCCTCCAAGCCGGGCGAGACGAATTTGGCGACCCGCGACTGCACATGGGGAAACAGCAGGTAGATGGCCGTCATCCCGGCCACGAACAGGCCGCCCAGCACCGCGACCCAGCGCAGCGGCACGCCGGCCATGAAGAAGACGGCCATGAAGGTGGTGGTGATCAACAGGGTCTGGCCGATGTCCGGCTGGATCAGCAGAAGGGCCACGGTCACGGCATAGACGCCGAAGGCAATGGAGACGCCGGGCACGCCCTTCCCCTTCTGCCCCTCGGCGAACATCCAGGCGGCGAAAACGATCAGACTGGGCTTGGCGAACTCGGACGGCTGCAGGCTGAACGGGCCCAGGTTCAACCACCGCGCGGCCCCCTTCACCGTGTCGCCGATGAAGGGAAGCAGGGCCATGAAGAAAATGGCAGCCAGCAGGGCGAGCACCGCGATGCGCCGCACGCCGCGCGGCGACAGCAGCGACATGGTCAGCATCGCCCCGACGCCGGCGCTCGTAAAGGCCATCATCCGCCAAGCGTAGTGGAAGGGGTCGGTGATCGACTCATCGGCCAGGATCGCCGCCGGACTGGAGGCAAAGCTGAGCATGACGCCAAGGCCCATCAGCGCCAGTGCTGCGCCCAGCAGCGCCCGGTCAACCGTCCAGAACCACTGCGCAATCGGGCTGGGGTCGTTGCGCGAAAACGGGTGCGAATAGGCAGCCTGGGTCATGGTTCGCTAACCATGACGCGAAGGCGTAGCCCCAAGGTTAAGGACAGCGGCGCGAAAAGCCTCTCCGCGCACCTCGAAATCGGGAAACTGATCGAAACTGGCGCAGGCGGGGCTGAGGAGGACGACCTGATCGCCGCCGGCGGCCACCGCGTCTGCGGCGGCGAGGGCGACCGCAGTGGCCATGTCATGGGCGATGACGTGGGGGGTCTCACCGAGCGTGCCGGCAAAATCGCCGGCCGCCTCGCCGATCAGGTAGGCGCGAGTGATGCGGGGAAAGAGGTCGGACAGTTCGGCGATGCCGCCGTCCTTGGCCCGACCCCCGGCGATCCAGAACGAGGTCGGGTAGGACATCAGGGCCTGTCGCGCGGCGTCGGCATTGGTCGCTTTGGAGTCATTGACGAATTTCACCGTCCCGGATTGGTCAGTTTGACCGGCCAGTTGGCCGACCGTCTCCATCCGGTGGGCCAGGCCGGGGAAGGTCATCAGACCCTCGACGGCCGTTTCGTGGGGCACGCCCAGAGCCCGGGCAGCGGCCCAGGCGAAGGCGGCGTTCTGGGCGTTGTGGCGGCCAGGCAGGGACCGGGCGGGGGTGAGGTCGGCGACAGGTTGGGCGTTCGCCAGCAGCACACGACCGTTAGCCTCCAGATTTCCGCTCATCCCTGCGCAAGCGGGGACCCGGTCCTGTGGGCGCACTGACAAGGAAGACGAAGCCCAACCGCTATCCTGCGCAGTCGATGCGAACGAAAGCACTGGGTCCCCGCTTTCGCGGGGATGCACGGAGGAGGAAATAACCGCGCCATCATGGCCGCTTGCCGCGAGGGCTTCAGCAATCCCCCGCCCCCACACCTCGTCCACGCCGACCAGCGCCACGGTATCGGGTCCCGGCGACTGAAACAGCCTTGCCTTGGCCGCGACATAGCCCTCCATGCCGCCGTGGCGATCCAGATGGTCGGGGCTGATGTTCGTCAGGATCGCGACGTCGGGGGCAAAGCTGGTGGTCAGGTCCAGCTGGTAGCTGGAGACCTCGATGACATAGACGGCGTCGGGCGTCGGGGCCGGCAGGGCCAGGACGCCGATGCCGATGTTGCCGCCGATGTGGACGGTAAGGCCGGCCTGTTTCAGCACCCAGCCGATCAGGGCCGTGGTGGTGGACTTGCCGTTGGTGCCGGTGATGGCGACGACCCTCGGGCGCGCGGCCGCAGGGATAGCGGCCAGGGCGCGGGCGAACAGTTCGATATCGCCGAGTACGGGAACGTTGGCGGCCTTCGCCTTATCCACGGTCCAATGCGGCTTCGGATGCGTCAGGGGCGCGCCGGGGGACAGGATGAGGGCGACGAAACCGGACCAGTCGGCGGTAGTGAGGTCCTCGACCGCGAAGCCCTCGGCCTCGGCCTGCATCCGGCCGGAGACGCCGTCGTCCCACAGGATTGGGACAGCCCCGCCGGCCTTGAGCGCGCGCGCGGCGGTGATGCCGGACCGGCCGAGGCCGAAGACGGCGACGCGCCGGCCTTCAAAGCCGGGGACGGGGATCATGCGCCCCTCTCCCGCTGGGAGGGGCCTTGAGCGCCCGGGAGCCGAAGGCGATCGGGCGTGCGCGAAAGGGTGAAGGTCGGATGTTCGGGGGACTTGCTGACAGACCCGACCCGTCCGCTTCGCGGCCACCTTCTCCCAACGGGAGAAGGAAATGTGCTGCGCACCGTCACCGCAGCTTGAGGGTCGTCAGGCCGATCAGGGCCAGCATGGCGGCGACGATCCAGAAGCGGATGACCACAGTCGATTCCGGCCAGCCCAGCTTCTCGAAATGATGGTGAATCGGGGCCATCAGGAAGATGCGTTTCTTCGTCGCCTTGAAATAGGCGACCTGGATCATGACCGAGGCGGCCTCGATGACGAACAGGCCACCCACGATGCCGAGCACCAGTTCGTGTTTGGTGGCCACGGCGATGGCCCCCAGGGCTCCACCCAACGCCAGCGACCCGGTATCGCCCATGAAGATCCTGGCCGGCGGGGCATTGTACCAGAGGAAGCCCGTGCCCCCCCCGATGATGGCTGCGCAGAAGATGGCCAGCTCGCCCGAGCCGGGCACATGGTGGACGCCGAGATAGTTCGAGAAGACGAAATTGCCGACCAGATAGGCGATCACACCAAAGGCCGCCGCCGCCATCATCACCGGCACGATGGCCAGCCCGTCGAGGCCGTCAGTCAGGTTCACCGCGTTGGAGAAGCCCACCAGGGTGAAGGCGGCGAAGGCGACATAGAACCAGCCGACATTGAGCAGCACGTCCTTGAAGAAAGGAAAGGCGATCGAGGTCTCGAGCCCTGGCGAGGTCGGCGACCGTGTCATCCACAGCACGAACAGCACGCCGGCGATGACCGAGACGACGATCTGGGCCAGTATCTTCTGGCCGGAGGACAGTCCCGCCGACGTCTGTTTGGTCACCTTGGCATAGTCGTCCACGAAGCCGAGCACGCCGAAGGCCGCAGTCACACCGGACACGATCCAGATATAGGGGTTGGTCAGGTCACCCCACAGGAAGACGGCGACCGCGATCCCAGCCAGGATCATCAGCCCGCCCATGGTCGGGGTGCCGACCTTGGACAGGTGCGACACGGGGCCGTCGTCGCGGATCGGCTGGCCCTTGCCCTGTTTCACTCGCATGAAGGCGATGAAGCGGCTGCCCATGGTGACCGCGACGATCATGGCGGTGGCCATGGCCAGGGCGACCCGGACCGTCTGGTACTGGATCAGGTTGAGCAGGGGGTAATCCTGCGCCACGTCGGCATAGTAGAGATACAGCAGATAGAACATTGATCAGGCCCCCCCGGTTTCCTGTTCGAGGCGCAGAAGCGCAGCGGCCACAAGCGAGGCCTGCGAGCCGTTCGAGCCCTTGACCATGACAACGTCGTTCGGGCCGGCCAGATCGCGGGCCTGTTCAGCCAGGTCGGCGGCGGTCGCAGCCCAGATGCCGCGGCGCTCGGGGCTGACGGCGTCGTACAGGTGGCGCATCTGCGGGCCGGCGGCGTGGACCCGATCGATCGCCGCCGCCTCAATGGCGGGTGCGAGGCCGGCATGCAGGGCTTGCGACTGGTCGCCCAGCTCCAGCATGTCGGTCAGGACGACCACGCGCCGCCCGCCCCGGTCGACGGCCCTCGCACCGAGACTGAGGAAGCCCGCCTTCATCGACAGGGGGTTGGCGTTGTAGCTTTCGTCGATCAGGGTGAAGGCCCCGCGCGGGAGGTGGACCGTGCGGGTCTCGCCCCGCCCCTTCAGCGGCTGGAAATCGGCCAGGGCCTGGAGCGCGGTCTCGACGGGAACGTCCAGCGCGTCCAGCATCAGGATGACGGCGAGGCTGTTCAGGCCCCAGTGGAAGCCGGACTGCTTCAGCGGGAAAACATGGGTCCGGCCCCAGATCTCGGCCGTGACGCGGGCACCGTCCGGCCCGGACCTGAACTCGATCAGGCGGGCGTCATGGAAGGGCTCGGACCCGAAGGTCGCGACCCGGGCCCCGACGTGAAGCGCCGCCTGATGCAGCTTCTCCGTCCAGACAATGTCGCCGTTGATCACGGCCAGACCGCCGGGCCCCAGACCCTGGAAGATGTCGGCCTTTTCCCGCGCCACACCGGCCTCGCCGTCGGCGAAGGCCTCGATATGGACCGGACCGACGGTGGTGACGCAGGCGGCATGGGGCTGGACCATCCGCGCCAGGGGCGCGATCTCGCCGGGGGCGTTCATGCCGATCTCGAACACGGCGCGCTCGACCGTCCGGGGCATGCGGGCCAGCGTCAGGGGCACGCCGATATGGTTGTTGTAGCTCTTGATCGAGGCATGGGCCGGACCGGCCAGATCAAGGCCGGCCTTGATGGCCTGGGTCACGCTGGTCTTGCCGACGCTGCCGGTGACGGCCCCCCGGCGGATGTGGGGCGCGCGGTCGCGGGCGGCGGCCCCGAGGGACTCCAGCGCACGGAAAGTGTCGGGGACGACGATACAAGGGCCGCCATCGACGGGACGTTCGACCAGGGCCCCGGCCGCGCCGGCGGCGAAGGCCGAGGCGGCGAAATCATGGCCGTCGCGCACGCCTTTCAGTGCAAGGAAAAGGTCGCCCGGTCCGATCTCGCGGCTGTTGTAGGTCAGGCCGCCTGCATCAAAGACGCCACCCTCGATCCGTCCGCCGGTGGCCACAGCGATCTCTTGGGCCGTCCACAGGGGCGGTGTCGGTTCAGGCATTTACGCAGGTCTCTTGGCGCATGATCTCATCCGAAAACCGCCGACACTTTTCGGGATCATGCGCGGAGGGCCTCGGCGAGTTCGGTGGCGTCGTCGAAGGGATGAGTCGTTCCCGCAACGATCTGACCCTGTTCATGCCCTTTTCCGGCGACGACGACCACATCTCCGTCGCGCATCATCGCCGTGGCCTCGCGAATGGCCGTGCGACGGTCGCCGATGTCCCGGGCACCCGGGCAGCCGGCGCGGACCTGGGCCCGGATCACGGCCGGGTCCTCGGAGCGCGGATTGTCGTCGGTGACGATAGCGACATCGGCCAGACGCCCGGCGATCTCGCCCATCAGGGGCCGCTTGGCCCGGTCGCGGTCCCCACCCGCTCCAAAGACCACGATCAGGCGGCCAGAGGCGTGGGGCCGGAGCGCCTTCAGGACCGTCTTGAGGCCGTCGGGGGTATGGGCATAGTCGACATAGGCCTCGCCGCGACCGCCAACGATACGCTGGAGCCGGCCGGCCGCTCCGGTCAGGTTTTCCAGCGCGTGAAGCACCCGGCCCGCGTCCTCGCCGGCGGCGATACACAGTCCCGCAGCGACCAGCGCATTCGAGGCCTGGAAGGCCCCCGCCAGCGGCAGCAGCAATTCATGGCGATCGCCGCGCACATCGATGGTCAGGCGCTGGCCTTCCGGGACGGCCCGGCGCTCGACCAGGGCGAGATCGCGCCCACGCTCGCCGACCCCCATGACGCCGAGCCCCGACATGATCGAGGCGGCGGCGAAGGACGAGTAGGCGTCCGAGTCGGCGTTCAAAACAGCGGTGCGGCCGCGGGGCAGCAGGGTCTCGAACAGACGCAGTTTGGCGGTACGATAGGCGTCCATGGTGACGTGATAGTCGAGATGGTCCTGGGTCAGGTTGGTGAAGGCGGCAGCCTTCAGGGTCACGCCGTCCAGACGGCGCTGGTCGATGCCGTGCGAGGAGGCTTCCAGCGCCAGATGGGTGACTCCGCCCTCGGCGAGAGTAGCCAGCAGGCGCGCGGCGTCGGCGGCGTCGGGGCTGGTCAGGCCGGGCGGGGTCAGGACCTCGGTGAGGGCACCGGACTGCGCCACGACACCCAATGTGCCCATACTGGCGGCCTTGAGGCCCAGGGTCGCCCAGATCTGGCGGCAGAAGGCGGCCACCGAGGTCTTGCCGTTGGTCCCGGTTACGGCAACGCAGGTGGCGGGCTGGCCCCCGTAGAAGCCGCGCGCGGCCAGGGCGTAGGCGCGACGCACGTCACCGGAGCGCACCAGCAGCGGGGCCAGGCCCTCGGGTGTGTCCTGGGGGACGAGGACGGCAGCGGCACCCTGCGACAGGGCCTGGGGGATGAAGGCGCGGCCGTCGGCAGCGGTTCCCGGCAGGGCGACGAACAGCGCGCCGGCCACGACCTTCCTGCTGTCTGCGGTGACGCCGGTGATCAGGGGATCGGCCGCCATGTCCCGGTTCAGCAGGTCCGACAGACGCATGGGACGGGGCACGGCGCTCATCGGGCGACCCCGGCCAAGATCGGCGGGTCGGCGCGGCGGGTGACCCCCAGGAAACCGGCGATGCGGTCTGCGACCCGGCCGACCACCGGCGCGGCAATGGCACCGCCGAGGCGCGAACCCTGGCTAGGCTCGTCGATCAGGACGAAGACGACATAGCGCCGGGTGGTCTCCGGGCCGTCAGTCGGAAAGACCGCGGCGAAGGAGCCGACGCCGCGGCTGGGGTCATAGCGGCCGTCGACCAGCTTGTTGGCCGAGCCGGTCTTGCCCCCGACACGCAGACCCGCCGCATCCGCCTGGCCGCCCGAACCGCGAAGGACGTTGGCGCGCATCAGCTGGCGCATGGCGGCCGAGGTCCCGGTCGAGACGACACGGCGGCCCTGGTCGCCCGTCCCGCCGCGGCGCAGAGACAGCGGCCGGTATAGCCCGCCATTGACCAGGGCGACGGTGGCGGCCGTCATCTGCAGCGGGGTGATCATGATGCCGTAGCCGAACGACAGGGAGGCGCGGGTCGAGTCGCTCCAGTCACGCGGGCGACGAGGACGGGCGCTTTCGCGCAACTCGATCGGGGCGGCGTCCAGCAGGCCGAGGCTCTGGAAATATCGCCGCATGGTGTCGGCCCCCATTTCCACCGCCAGCCGCGAGGTGCCGATGTTGGACGAGTGCAGATAGACGTCTTCCAGCGACAGGATCTTGTTGGTCGCGTGAAAGTCCGAGATGCGGCGGTTGCCGATCATATAGGCTTCGGAGGCATCGATCATGGTGTCGAGATCGGCCAGGCCGGTTTCCAGGGCGGCAGCGACGGTGAAGGTCTTGAATACCGATCCCATCTCGTAGTGGGCCGAGGTCACTCGGTTGAGGGAGGCGTCGTCCGACGCCGATCCCCGGCGGTTGGCGTCATAGGCAGGCCAGCTGGCCATGCCGAGGATCTCGCCGGTCCGGGCATCAGCCACCACGCCGACAGCCCCCTTGGCTCCGGCCTCTGTGGCGGTGGCGGCCAGCTCGTTTTCGAGCACGCCCTGGACGCGCAGGTCGATCGACATGGCGAAATCGCGCGCCTGGGCCCCGGCTGTGCGGATCTCGTCGTTGAAGGCCAGCTCCGCGCCCGACACCCCCTGCCCGCCTGTGTCGGCCGTCCCGATGACATGAGCCCCGGAGCGGTTCAGCGGATAGACGCGGCGATCTTCAGGCTCGAACGAGACACCCCCCAGCGCCAGGGCATGCACGGCCTGCCGCTCGGACGGGGTCAGGCCGGGCGCGACGATCAGGCGGCGGTCGCCGTTCAGGATGCGGCGCAGGCGGGATTCCGGGACGTCGGGCAGGGCGCGGCGGATCTGCGTCAACGCGGCCTCCCGGTCCCAGACTTCCGCAGGATCGACATAGAGGCCGTAGTGGGTGATGTTGGTGGCTAGGAGCTGACCATTGCGATCGGTCAGGTCCGCCCGCTGCAGTGCGCCCGAAACCGCCGCCGCGCCCGCGCTGCCCCGAGCCGTCAGCAGGGCGGCATGGGCGGCACCAATCGCCAGAAAGACGAACACACCGGCGAACACAATCTGGATCAGGAAGATGCGGACGCGCGTGTCCTCTTCCGGCCGGGCGTCCGCACGGGCGCGTTCAAAGGCGTGCTCGACAAACCAGACCGCCTCGGTCGCCCAGCGCAGCCAGGGTGAGACGGTCGAGGTCAGCGGTCGCCCGCCCGACCGGACCGGAGGGGCCGAAGGCCGCCAGACGCGGTGGTCCTCGACGCTCATCGCGGGACCTCGGCAGACGCGGCGACGGCCGGAACCAGCGGTGGCACGACATCGCCCACCGGTGCAGCGGGGGCTGCGGGTGGCTTCACCGGGACGGACACCGGCTTGAGCCCGGCCAAGGCACTCTCATCGGCCTGCCGGTTCATCCCGACCGGCCCGAGGCCTGCGGCGCGCGACAGATCCTCGAGGCGACCGGGCTGCTCAAGCCGGGCAGCTTCGGCGCGAAGCAGGCGCACGCGCTGACGGTTCTCGGCGATCTCGCGTTCCAGCTGGCCGATGGCGACGCTCTCGCGTGCCGCCGCCGCCTTGGCGACATAGACCGAGAAGACCATGGCCCCGACGCAGACCAGGCCGATGACCTCGATCCAGCGGACGCCGCGGATCTTCCAGTCGAACAGGCGCTGGACCGGGTTGCTGGTCATGCCGCAGACCTCCAGGCCGGGGCCCCCGTACGGACAGCGGCGCGCAGCTTGGCCGAACGGGCGCGGGGATTGGCGGCCAGTTCGGCCTCGCCCGCCTCGCGTGCACCCTTGAATGACAGGGTGAAGCTGGGCTTGCGGGTCTCGACGGCGACGGGGGCGTGGCGCGAGCCGCCCGGCGCATTGCCCGTCCGCTCGGTCAGGAAGGCCTTCACGATGCGATCCTCGAGCGAATGGAAGGTGACGACGGCGAGGCGTCCACCCGGCGACAGGGTGCGCTCGGCCGCTTCCAGACCGGCGGTCAATTCGCCCAGTTCATCGTTCACGGCGATCCGCAGGGCCTGAAAGGTACGCGTCGCCGGATGGGTCGGGGCCCCACGACGGCCGCCGAGGGCCCGCTCCACGACCTCGGCGAGGTCAAGGGTGCGGGTGAAGGGCCGGGCCGCCCGGCGGCGCAGGATGGCTGTAGCAATGCGGCCGGACTGCCGCTCGTCGCCATACTGTTTCAGGATGTGGGCCAGCGGACCGTGGTCCCAGCCGTTGACGATGTCTGCAGCACTTTCACCCTCGCTGGACATGCGCATGTCCAGCGGGCCGTCGCGCATGAAGGAGAAGCCGCGTTCGGCCTCGTCCAGCTGCATCGACGAGACGCCAATGTCGAAGACGATGCCGTCCAGCCGCGACCGGCCGCTGTCAGAGAAGGCCCCGGCGAGGCCCGAGAAGGGCGTGCGCACGAGGGTGAACCGGCCGGGGAAATCGTTGGCGACGGCGTCAGCATGGCGTTGGACGGAGGGGTCACGGTCAAGGGCGATGACCTCGGCCCCCGTCGCCAGCAGGGCACGGCTGTAGCCACCGGCCCCGAAGGTGGCGTCGATCAGGACGTCGCCGGGCCCGGGCGCGAGGGCTTCAAGCACCTCGGCGATGAGGACGGGCGCGTGGGGAGACAGGGCCAGGGGCGACAACGGCACGCTCATGCGACGTTCCCCGGCATGCGGCGGCGCGCAATGTCGCCCCGTTCGCGCATCGCCCTGCGCGCCAAGACCCGGCGCTCGTCCTTGCGCGCGTTCCAGCGAGCCCGGTCCCAGATCTGGAAGCGGGGCCCGAGACCCACGATGACGACATCCTCGCCCAGTCCGGCTTCCTGGCACAGGCTTTCGGGAAGGGTGATGCGGCCGCCGCCGTCATAAGCCAGCTGTTTCTGGCCGCCATAGACGGTCTCTTCCAGCGCGGTGCGCCAGTCGTCGCCGAACGGCAGCGCCTCGATCATGGCGACATACTCAGCCATCAGCCTGTCGCCGCCAGCCTCCAGGCAGTCAGCCTCGACCGAGAAGAAGCAGAACACGCCGAGCTCGGCCCCGTTGTCGGCCGTGCGGAACTCCTGGGGGATCAGGAGGCGGCGCTTGCCGTCCAGTTGCTTCTCACTGCTTCCGAGAAACACGCCCTGCCCCATCGAACCTTGCGGCCCGCCCCCGATCTCATCCCCGCGCCTGAATCGCCGACGCCGCCAGTCCCCGTATCACCGGAATGGGATAGCATGGGATTGACTGGGTCTCAATGGGATTAGTTGACGAGTTTTAACCATGCTGCGCGTGTTGCAGCCGCGTGACAGCAAGTCGCGAGAACATACACAGAACAGACCGAGTATTAGCGTGATGTGCGCAGTGTGCGGTGCCTTTCGGGCCAAGGGGTTAACGGGGAGGGGTAGAACCCCTCCTCCCCCATCGGGGGAGGAGGGGGGCTCAAGCAACGAGCCGCCGCGCGGTGAGCGGTAGCTCACCAAAAAGTGCCAGACGGCCTGTAAGCCGGGTTCTGTCCCGCCCGAAAGCGGTGACGATCATTCCTCTGGACCGCCCGTTGCCGGACGGTTCTCGCGACCTACCCGGACGCCTCGGGCGGTGAACCCTGCGACCGAAGTCGCGCGACGTCCCTATTCGGTCTTGCTCCAGGCGGGGCTTGCCATGCCGTCGCTGTTACCAGAGACGCGGTGGGCTCTTACCCCACCCTTTCACCCTTACCGGTCCCGCAGGACTGGAGGTTTGCTTTCTGTGGCGCTGTCCCTCGGGTCGCCCCGGGCGGGCATTACCCGCCGCCTTTTCACCGTGGAGCCCGGACTTTCCTCGACGAGAGCAAGTCCCGCCGCGACCGCCCGGCCGTCTGGCGTGAGCTAAGTGGGCGCTTTGCAGAGAGACGTCAATTCAACACCCCGGTGACACTCTCGACAGTCGCCCGTTGCAGCACGCCCATGAGGGTCGCGCGCGTCTCGCCGTCGGCGATGCCATCGACCTTTGACGGCCGCCAGTGGCGCTGGAAGGCCTCGACCGTGATCCGGGTCTCTTCGGTGTACTGGCCATCCGGGAGGGGCTCGTAGCCGAGACGATGCAGGCCCGCCTGGAGGACGTGGACGCCCAGGCCCCGGTCGCCGATGGTCAGCGGCGAACCGAGCGCTGCGATGCGTTCGGGTGCGGGTTCGAACCACAGGCCCTGGCGATGCGCGGCGAGGCGTTTCCACGGAAAGCGCTCACCGGGATCCTGTTTGCGGGCCGGGGCGACGTCGGAGTGGGCCAGGATGCGGGCGTCCTCGATCGACCAGCGGGCGCGGATCTCATCGATCAGGACGATGACCGAGGCGATCTGGGCTTCGGAAAAGTCGCGATAGCCGAACTCGTGGCCGGGATTGACGATCTCGATGCCGATGGAGATGGCGTTGATGTCGGTCTCGCCCCGCCACCAGCTCTTGCCGGCATGCCAGGCGCGGCGTTCCTCGGGCACCAGACGCAGGACCGCGCCGTCCTCGTCGACGACATAGTGGGCCGAGACCCTGGCTTCTGGGTCGCGCAGGCGGGCGACGGCAGCCTCTGCGCTCTGCATGCCGGTGTAGTGAAGCAATAGCATGTCGGGCGGGCTGCGACGCTGGTCGGAATTGGGAGACGGTGCCTCGACGATCGGCAGCATCGGCGGACTAGCGCCCGTGACGTTCCCACCCATAGGTCACCCAGGTGTCGCCGACCTTGGTGGCCTCGATCACGTCGTCGGCGCGGCGGGCCTTGACGGTGGCCCGACGGCGGGCCCGGACGGCGAGCCCGGTGAAGAAGACCAGGACGCTGGCGAACAGGGCGATCACAGCCACGGCAGCGGCAGTGAACACCGCCAGAACGGCACCGATGGTGAGGGCTGCGATCGCCGCGATCAGCCCACCAAGCCACATCAGCGGCGCGAGCAACCCGTGGGGGCGGCGGGCCTGGAAACTGAAGGCAGCGAAGCGGTCCTGAGTCATCGTCTCTCCTTGTCGAGCGAAACCGGTCCGCCTGAACCCTCAATGTCGGTCCGCAATGATGAACCGTCAATGACCGGACGCGTCACAGGCGAGTGTGTCGCGGGCGGCCGGTCACGGCAGCGGCTGGTCCGCAAGCACCGAAGCGCCCTGGCCGCGCAACCGTTCCGTCTGGACGCGCGACATCACGGCCCGGGTCTGGGGGTCGGCCATGACGCCGCCGATGGCAACGAGGGCCCGGGCCGCTTCGGACTGGACGCCGAACGCAGCAGACAGGGCTTCCCAGGGGGACTGGGGCGTGGGGAACCGCTTGTAGCGCACGGACTGGGTCGCAGGGATCTGGGCCAATTCGCGGGCCTTGCCGATGGCCTCGGTCAGGCCGCCGAGCTGGTCCACCAAGCCGAGGGTCTTGCCCTGGGCCCCGGTCCAGACGCGGCCGCGGGCGATCTCGCGGACCCGGGCCACAGGGATCTTCCGACCGGTGGCGACCCTCTGCACGAACTCCTCATAGGTGCGGTCCATGGAGGCGGAGAAGGCGACGCGCTGACCGTCGGTAAACACTGAGCCGGGGCTGAAGGCGTCGGAATAGTCGCCCCCGACCGACAGGCCGCGCAGGTCGACGCCGAACCGGCCGAGCGCCTCGGACACCACGAACTTGCCGCCGAACACGCCGATGGAGCCGGTCAGCGTTGAGGGCTGGGCCACGATCCAGTCGGCTTCGGAACTGATCCAGTAGCCGCCCGAGGCGGCATAGTCCCCCATCGAGACGACGACCGGCTTGCCCGCCGCCCGGGCCGCGCGGACTGCGGCCAGGATCTGTTCGGACGCCTCGGGCGAACCGCCGGGCGAGGAGACGCGGAAGACGATGGCCTTCACCGAACTGTCCTCGATGGCGTCATAGATGGCCTCAGCCGTCTGGTCCGAGTGAATGGAGGAGCCGCCACCGAAGCTGGCCGAGCCGCCGGTTCCGGTCATGATCGCGCCTTCACCGCCGACGATGGCGATGGCGTCGCGGCCCGAGCCTGTGCGTTCGCCCTTGGACGAGGCGTAGTCGGAGAACTCGATGATGTCGGCACCCTTGCCGGCGCGGCGCTTCGCTTCGGCCTCCGCCTCCT
>JBBSCK010000008.1:0-37995 GCA_038250335.1 Caulobacterales bacterium | reverse complement strand
GATCTGTTCGACGCCGTATTCCTGCGTCGGGCCGAGGTCTGGAACAATGAACGGGTCGAGGCGATCAACCGCTACGCCCTCTCCAGCGCTGGCGTCATGACGCTGGAAGGGCTTCTGCGGGCCTTTCTGGAGCCGCCGTTCCAGTGGTCGCTCAAGGGCGGGCCGGGCTGGAAACACTATTCGGCGCTCGTCGCCCAGACCAATGCAAACCCGACCTTCGGCGGCGAGACCATGGCCCGCTATTTCGATCCGGCGATCCGGCGGCTGATCGAACTGATCAAGGTCGTCCTGCCGGACGCCCGGGAGGTCGACCTCTACTGGGCCTGGCACAATCTGTCGGGGGCCCTGACCCTGACGCTGGGCGAGACCGGCCGCCTCGATCGCCTGTCGGGCGGTCTGTGCCGGTCGGGCGATCTGGAGACCGCCTGCGACTATATGGTTCGCTTCGCCTCGGCCGGGTTCAGGGCGGTGTGCCCCGCCTCTCCGGAGGGTTGAGCCTTATCGCAGCGAGAACGCCTCGGTCGCTCCCGTCGCCGGAAGATCGAAGGCCGCCTGGTCGAACGGAGGGGGCCCGAACCGCCCCCGCGCGTCATTGGAGAAGCCGTAGGCCTCGCGCGGAAGTCCGACCGGCCACAGGGTCAGGTCGCCGTTGCCGTCTGTGTCGTGAAACGCCGCGACCGCGTAGCGGCCCGGTGCCAACCCGCGGAAGGTCAAGGTCACGACCGGCCCGGTCCGGGGCACGGTGCGGGTCACGATCGCGGCCTCGCCCCTTCGAAACGAGTCCGCATCGCGATAGACGGCGACGGCGAGGGTGCCGCCCTCGGCCCGGCTGGACAGGCTGAGCGTCAGATCCTGAGCCGCAACAGGTCCTGCCGCCAGAAGGACGAGGGCCGCGATTGCCAATTTCATCGAAACGCCTTTTCGTGGTCTCTGCTGCCCCATGACTACGAGAACACCAGTCGGAGAGGTCCGTCCAGCCATGACCGCGACCCGTCCCCTCTTGCCTCAGCTACTGCGCCGGTCCGTTCCGGCCCGACTGGCGCGCGGCCTGGGCGTCGCCGCGATGGCGGGGGTGGTGCTGGCCTTGACCGGTGCCTTTGGCATGGACAATGCGTCCGTTGGCCTGCGGCTCGCCTACTGGGTGCCGGTCATGCTGGCGGGCGCCGGCTGGGGCGAGGTCTGTTCGCGGCTGATCGATCGCTGGATCGACATGGACGAGCGGCCGTGGCTGACCGTCGCCACCCTGACCGCCGCGATCACCGGACCGGTGTCGCTGATGGTCTGGCTGGTGACCGGGCTGATCTTTGAGGGAGAGGTCTATCCGCTCCGCACCCTGCCGCTGATGGTCGGCCCGGTGCTGATCGTGACCGCAACGATGAGCGCCATCAACGTCTTCCTCTCCAAGGCTCAGCCGGTCCAGACCCATGCGGCGGCCTCCGGCGCGGCACCTGCACGGTTCCCCGACCGTCTGCCGATGAAACTGCGTGGCGCATCCATCCGCGCCGTCCAGGCTGAGGACCACTATCTGCGCATCCATACAGACCGGGGCTCGGACCTGATCCTGATGCGTCTTTCTGATGCGCTGGACGAACTGGAAGGACTGGAGGGCTCCCAGACGCATCGCAGCTGGTGGGTGGCCCGCGACGCCGTCCGCGAGGTGGCCCGGGGCGACGGTCGGGCAACCCTGACGCTGGACGGCGGCCTGACTGCCCCGGTCAGCCGCCGCTATGCCCGGGCGCTGCGCGAGGCCGGCTGGTACTAGCCCCTCCACGCCCCGTGGAATCCTGCGGGCAGGGCGACGTCGGCACGCCAGGTGGCGACAGGCCCGCCTTCGACCGACGCGGCGTCGAAGACATGTAGTTCCGTGACGCCCTCCGCCAGATTGATTGACGGGGCGACCAGCCAGGCGTCGCGCTCGGCGCTCGTTCCAGGTTTCGGCACGAAGACCGCCTCCTCCATGATCTGGTCGTCGCCGAAGCTGAAGCCGTGGCTGCGGCCCGTCTTCCAGTCCTGGACCGCGAGACCGTTGGGGAGGGGCCGGCCCCCGCGCTCGCCGGCGACATGGACCGTCAGGCTGCGCTCCAGCCCGGCCCGGCGCGGATCGCCCTTGGGAAACTCGCCGGTGACGCCCGACGATGTCAGATCGGCGCGGCCGTTCGGGTGGAGGGTGATCAGCTTCAGCACACTGGGCTCTCCGGGAACCACGCCGCGACCGGCGACCAGGACGCGTGCGCCCTCCACAGCGAAGGTGTTGTCGACATTGGTCGCGATGTCGAAGCGGATGGTCCCGTCGGCCTCGGCCCAGGCGTCGCCGAGGTGGAAGAAGCTGAAGGTCGGCAGTTCGAACAGTCGCGTCCGGGTCAGGTCCGCCTTGTCCACCACCAGAACCTGGGTCCCCAGCTCGGGCTTCCAGGCGAACTGGGTGGAGAAGGGCATGCCTGCATGGTCGAAGACCCAGGGCTGCAACACGAAGATCAGGTGCCGGTCCGTCGCGGTGAAGTCGTGCAGGTAGCTGGCGCGAGGCAGGGTCAGCGCCCGGGCGTCGATCAGGGCACCCGACGCCTGGAGATGCCAGACGATCACCTGATCGCCGTTGGTGCCGACGTTCCAGATCGTGCCGTCGGGCGCGAAGCGCGGGTGGGCCTGGAACGGCATGCCCTTCAGATCGGGGCGCAGGGTGACGAAGCTCTCGGTCGCCAGGGTTGCGGCGTCCATGGCGAGCGGCGAGCCGCCCTCCCACAGGGCCCAGACCTTGTCGCCGGTGACCATGACGGCGGTGTTGGCGGCATTACCGTCGTCGTTCGATCCGAGCCGGGCCCGGCTGTCACCCGGGGTGCCAAAGCCGGGCGTGACGACGGCGTCCAGCTCGGTCTCGGTTCGGCGCTTGGGCGTGTCGGCGAAACGCGCAGCCAGGCTCACGCCTCTGTCCGACAGGGTGAAGGACCGCATCAGGCCGTCGCCGTCGAACCAGTGGGTGGCCGAGCCCCCTGATCGACGGAACTTGCCCGGTCCGTTGCGGAACAGGACGCCTTCCAGCCCCGACGGGGCCCGGCCGTGGACCAGCCGCATGGCCCGGGGCGCAATGTCGGCCTCCACATCGGCAGTGGCGAGGGCCCACGGCTCGGCGATGTCCTGGGCGATGGCGGCCCTGACCATTTCCGGTGTCGCGACGGCGGTGGACAGGGCGGCGGCACCCATCAGGAAGTGACGGCGGGAGGGGGTCATGGCGGGTCTCCGAAAAAAGGTTCAGCTCGGGGCTAACGCGAGCGACCGCGTCGCTCGCGTTAGCCCCGTTGAGGATCAGCGAATGCGGATGGTCTGGGCGGTCGCGCCATCGACGCTGAAGTGCGCGCGATCCCAGCCGGCAGGCCCCATGTTGCCGACGGCATTGTTGGAAAAGGCGTAGGGCTCGGTCGGCATGCCGAAGGGGTTCGCGTCCATCCGGCCGTTGCCGTTGACGTCGTGAAAGGCCTTCACGCCATAGTCCCCGGCGGGCAGTCCCTCGAAGGTGGCGGTGCGCTCGCCGGCCGCCACGTCGATGCGGGCGGCGCGGACAGGCTGGCCGCCGGCATAGGTCGCCTCATCATAGAGGGCCACCATGATCGCGCCGGTATCGGCACCGGTCTCGAAGGTCAGCGCGACGGAGGAGCCGGGCTCGGAGGCCAGGGCGGTCGTGGCGCACAGGGCGAGGGCGGCGGCGATTGCGAAACGGATCATGGTGAGGGTTCCTGTCTGTGGTCGAGGCCCGGATCGGGTCTCCACATCCCGACCATCACCACCGCGTCGTCCGCTCGCCAGCGGACATGCGGCGGCGCACGGCTGCGTTTCGCCAACGACGGCGTTGGTTCACTGGCGAAACGCGAATGAACACCTCTGAAGGCGTCCCGATCGCCGGCAACCGCATTGAGCCTTTGCCTCTATGGGCGCAGACTGTGGTGGATGGGCCGAGACGGCGGCCAGGCCCGGGCCAATCGTCCTTTACACCGCACTCCGGCGAACCGTCCGCGCCGGCAGGCGTTGAGCATAAAACAAGGAGATACGCGTATGACCGTTCGCATGATCGTTTCGTCTGCGGCCCTCGTTCTGGCGATCGCTGCATCGGCCTGTGCTGCCGGACCGGGCCGCACGCCCTCGGGCTACAACGAGCAGATGGACCGGCTGGCCGCAGATTGTCGTGCGCGCGGCGGCATCCTGACCCCGATCCCGGCGGCTTCGACGGGGCGGCCCGAGACCGACTTTGCCTGCCGGATCACCGGAGGCGCCTCGCGCATCCCCTGAGGCCCGCCAAACGCTGTGCCTAGAGGGGCCCCGTCAGCCGGATTTCGAACAGTTTGGGCCAGTGCTTTCCGGTCACGAACAGACGTCGCCCCTCGGCGTCCCAGGCGATGCCGTTCAGGACGTCGTCGCTGGGGTTCGCTACCGGGTCGGCCAGTAGCCCCGTCAGGTCGATGACGCCGGTGACCACGCCGCTGTCCGGGTTGATACGGACGATAAAGTTGGTCTGCCAGACATTGGCGAAGACCTCGCCGTCGATGAACTCCAATTCATTTAGCCGGCCCAGCGGGCGGCCCATGAAGGTGACCGGAACGGCTCCGGTCTCGGCCAGGGTTTCCGGGTCCAGAAAGCGCAGCCGGGGCTCACCGTCCGAAAGGATGACGCGGCGGCCGTCATGGGTCAGGCCCCAGCCTTCGCCGGAATAGGCGAAGGTCCCCAGCGGTGCCAGATCGTCCAGGGCCCAGATGAAGCCGACCCCGTCGGTCCAGGTGAGGCTCAGCACCCGGTCATCGATGACGGTCAGCCCTTCGCCGAAATAGCGGTCGCCCAGGTCTTGCCGGTGGGTGACCACGCCATCCTCGAGACGGACGCGGCGGACGCTGGAGTTTTCGCGGCCCGTGCTTTCCAGCAGCACCCCGTCGACAAATTGCAGTCCCTGGGTGAAGGCCGTCGGGTCGTGCGGCCAGGTAGCGATAATCTCATAGCCGTAGCGCGCCGGCCGGACGGGGGCGGCGGCAAGGATCCCGACCTGATCCGCAGCCTGATCCACCGGGATCGCTCCGGCCGAGGCGGCGGGGGCTGCCGACCCGAGGGCGAGAGCCGAAACCCCTGCAAGTGCCGCGGCGATCCGCGCGGTCTTCCGGTGCAAACACCCGCAGGGTCCCCAGCCGGATCGATTTCCGCCTGTCGGGCGCACGCTCCGGCCCTGACGCTGTCGCACGCCGCGCGCAACCTGTTCTTCCGGGATCCGGGCTGGAGTGCTGCTGTCGAACATGAAGGCGGTCCCTGGATGTCGGCGAACAGACCCTAAAGGCCACGGCACGGCGCGGTGATCAAGCGGCCGGCCCGTCCGTCTTTCGGCAACGGTGTGCGGTCCTGCCTCGGTTGCGACAGGCAAAGCCCCATGCTATCAGGCGCCCGGCTTTCGAAGGGCGTTTCGAACGAAACGGCTTTCGGCGTGCTTTCCTTAAGCTATACAAGCCTTTGACCGGCGCGAGGCTCGCGACCGGTCGTTTGAACAAATACCCACAGCGGACGGACAGGCTTTGGCTGACGATTTCAGAACGACGGAAGTCGGCGCGCGCTACGCCCAGGCGCTGTTCGACCTCGCGCTCGAGACAGGCCGTCTGGACGCCGTACGCGCCGATCTGGCGTCGCTGAAGGCGGCCTGGATCGACAGCGCTGACCTGCGCCGCCTGGCCACCTCGCCCATTCTGTCTGCGGAAGATCAGCAAAAGGGTCTCGTCGCCATTGCCGACGCGGCGAAGTTCAACGGCACAACAAAGAATTTCCTCGGCCTGCTGGGCCAGAACGGCCGCGCCCGTGACCTGGGTGGCGTTATTACCGGTTTCGGGGCGCTTTACGCCCGGCATGCAGGTGTGGTGGCGGCCGAGGTGGTGTCCGCCAAGGCTCTGACCCCTGCCCAGACCAGAGCCATCGAGACAGCTCTTGCGTCCGCGCTCGGCAAGGTTCCGGAAATGACCGCACGCGTGGATCCCGCGATCCTGGGCGGCCTCAAGGTCAAGGTGGGATCGAAGCTGTTCGACGCCTCGCTGAAGACCAAGCTCGACCAGATGAAGTTCGCCCTCAAAAGGGCCTAAACCGCAACGATTGACCGTCGGCCCCGCAGCCGATGCCGACCCAGACGAAAGCCAGAGAGCCTGACCATGGACATCCGCGCTGCCGAGATTTCGGCCATCCTCAAGTCCCAGATCGCCAATTTCGGCGTGGAAGCCGACGTATCGGACGTGGGTCAGGTCCTCTCGGTCGGCGACGGCATTGCCCGTATCCACGGTCTGGACAATGTCCAGGCCGGCGAGATGATCGAATTCCCCAAGGCCGGCGTGAAGGGCATGGCCCTGAACCTCGAGCGCGACAACGTCGGGGCCGTGATCTTCGGTGCCGATGCCCAGATCGCCGAGGGCGATGAGGTCCGTCGGCTGGGTGAGATCGTGGACGTTCCAGTCGGGAAGGGTCTGCTGGGCCGCGTTGTCAACCCGCTGGGCGAGCCGATCGACGGCAAGGGCCCGATCCAGTTCACCGAGCGTCGCCGCGTCGACGTCAAGGCCCCGGGCATCATTCCCCGGAAATCGGTGCACGAGCCGATGCAGACCGGCCTGAAGGCCATCGACACCCTGATTCCTGTCGGCCGCGGCCAGCGTGAACTGGTCATCGGTGACCGTCAGGTCGGCAAGACCGCCGTGGCCATCGATGCGATCCTGAACCAGAAGTCGATCAACGTTGAAGGCGCGGCGGAAGGCGACAAGCTCTATTGCATCTATGTCGCTATCGGCCAGAAGCGCTCGACCGTGGCCCAGATCGTCACGACGCTCGAGGAGCGTGGCGCGCTAGAATACACCATCGTCGTGGCCGCCACGGCGTCCGAGCCGGCCCCGCTGCAGTTCTTGGCCCCGTTCTCGGGCACGGCCATGGGCGAGTTCTTCCGCGACAACGGCATGCATGCCCTGATCGTTTATGACGATCTGTCAAAGCAGGCTGTGGCCTACCGCCAGATGTCGCTTTTGCTGCGCCGCCCGCCGGGCCGCGAAGCCTATCCGGGCGACGTCTTCTATCTGCACAGCCGCCTGCTGGAGCGTTCTGCCAAGCTGAACGAGGACAACGGTTCGGGCTCCATGACGGCTCTGCCGATCATCGAGACCCAGGCCAACGACGTCTCGGCCTATATCCCCACGAACGTGATCTCGATCACCGACGGCCAGATATTCCTGGAATCCGACCTGTTCTACCAGGGTATCCGCCCCGCAGTGAACGTCGGCATCTCGGTATCGCGCGTCGGCTCCTCGGCCCAGATCAAGGCGATGAAACAGGTCGCCGGCTCGATCAAGGGCGAGCTGGCCCAGTACCGGGAGATGGCCGCCTTCGCCAAATTCGGCTCGGATCTTGACGTCTCGACCCAGAAGCTTCTGGCTCGTGGCGCGCGCCTGACCGAACTGCTGAAACAGCCCCAGTACTCGCCGCTGACGGTCGAGGAGCAGGTCGTGTCCATCTATGCCGGCACGCGCGGCTATCTGGACAAGATCGCCGTGGCCGACATCGCCCGCTTTGAGTCGGAACTGCTGGCCCGGATGCACTCGGCCCACCAGTCGACGCTGGACGCCATCAAGGCGACCAAGGCCCTGTCCAAGGAGCTGGAAGCCGAGCTGAAGGCCGCCGTCGAAGCCTTCGCCAAGACCTTCGCCTAAGACTGACCTGAGAGAGCGAGAGTAGCGCCCGATGGCCAGCCTCAAGGAAATGCGCAATCGGATCGGAAGCGTGAAGTCCACGCAGAAGATTACGAAAGCCCTGAATATGGTCGCCGCGGCCAAGCTGAAGCGCGCCCAGGATCAGGCCGAGAATGCGCGCCCCTATGCCCGCAAGATGGCCGCTGTCATCGCCAATCTGGCCGCTGGCGTCTCGGGCGACGATGCGCCCCGGCTGCTGGCCGGTACGGGGTCGGACCACAAGCATCTTGTCGTCGTGGCCACAGGCGACAAGGGTCTGGCGGGCGGGTTCAACACCAACGTCATCCGGGCCGCGCGCGAGCGGATCAATACCCTGATCGCCAATGGCAAGGACGTGCGGATCATCGCCGTGGGCCGCAAGGTCCGCGACGGCCTGACCCGCCAGTTCGGCAGCCGGATCCTGCGCACGTTCGAACTCAGCGAGCACAAGGTCATCGGCATGACGACCGCCGAGCCGATCGCGGCCCTGGTCGCCGAGGAGTTCGAGGCCGGCCGCGCCGACGTGGTCACCCTGGTCTACAGCCGGTTTCAGTCGGTGATCTCGCAGGTACCGACGCCCAAACAGCTGATCCCGGCCGTCGTCGACCAAGATGCAGCTCCGATCGACCTGAACGGTGCCGTCTATGAGTACGAGCCTTCTGAGGAGGAGATTCTCGAGACGCTCCTGCCGCGCAACGTCACGACCCAGATCCTGGCCGCCCTGTACGAGAACCAGGCCAGTTTCTTCGGGGCCCAGATGGGCGCCATGGACAACGCCACCCGCAATGCGGGCGACCTCATCAATGCCTTGACGCTGAGCTACAACCGTAAGCGCCAGGCCCAGATCACCACCGAACTGATCGAGATCATCGCCGGCGCGGAAGCGCTCTGATCCTCCGATCCTGACAGACCAGACCGAAACGGACCCCGACCGATGACCGACACCGTCGCCAAGAAACCCGCCGCCCGGAAGCCCAAGGCTCCCGTCGCACCTGCCGCTTCCGCGACCGGCAATGCCGTCGTCATCGCCGGCACCGGCGTGGGCAAGATTGCCCAGGTCATCGGTGCCGTGGTGGACGTCGAGTTCACCGGCCAACTGCCGGCGATCCTGAACGCCCTGGAAACCCGTAACGTCGACCAGAAGACGGGTGAGCCCTTTACCCTTGTGCTGGAAGTTGCCCAGCACCTGGGTGAGAACATGGTCCGCACGATCTCGATGGACACCACCGAGGGCCTGACCCGTGGCCAGGCGGTGACCGACACCGGCACCTCGATCCAGGCCCCGGTTGGGCCGGGCGTTCTGGGCCGTATCATGAACGTCGTCGGCGCGCCGATCGACGAGCAGGGCCCGATCAAGACGACGATGTACCGCCCGATCCACCGCGAGGCCCCGAGCTTCGAGGAGCAGTCGACCTCGTCGGAAATCCTCGTCACCGGCATCAAGGTCATCGACCTGATCTGCCCCTTTACCAAGGGCGGGAAGGTCGGCCTGTTCGGGGGCGCCGGCGTGGGCAAGACCGTGACCATGCAGGAGCTGATCAACAACATCGCCAAGGCCTACGGCGGCTATTCGGTTCTGGCCGGCGTGGGTGAGCGCACCCGCGAGGGCAACGACCTGTATCACGAGATGATCGAGTCCAACGTGAACGTGGACCCGGCCAAGAACGGTGGCTCGACCGAGGGCTCGAAATGCGCCCTCGTCTATGGCCAGATGAACGAGCCTCCCGGGGCCCGCGCTCGCGTCGCCCTGACGGGCCTGGCCCAGGCCGAATATTTCCGCGACGAGGAGGGCAAGGACGTCCTGCTGTTCGTCGACAACATCTTCCGCTTCACCCAGGCCGGTTCGGAAGTATCCGCCCTGCTGGGCCGTATCCCGTCGGCGGTGGGCTATCAGCCGACGCTGGCAACCGAGATGGGCAATCTGCAGGAGCGGATCACCTCGACCAAGAAGGGCTCGATCACTTCGGTCCAGGCCATCTACGTCCCCGCCGACGACCTGACCGATCCGGCCCCGGCCGCCTCGTTCGCCCACCTCGATGCGACGACCGTGCTCAATCGCGACATCGCCGCCCAAGCCCTCTTCCCGGCGGTGGATCCTCTGGATTCGACCTCGCGGATCATGGATCCCCTGGTCATCGGCGAGGAACACTATCTGGTCGCCCGTTCGGTCCAGGAAGTGCTGCAGCAGTACAAGTCGCTGAAGGACATCATCGCCATCCTCGGCATGGATGAGCTGTCGGAAGAGGACAAGCTGGTCGTCTCCCGTGCCCGCAAGATCAGCCGCTTCCTGTCGCAACCGTTCTTCGTGGCCGAGCAGTTCACCAACTCGCCGGGCAAATTTGTCGCGCTGGAAGATACGATCCGCAGCTTCAAGGGCATCGTCGCCGGCGAATACGACCACCTGCCGGAAGCGGCTTTTTACATGGTCGGCACCATCGAGGAAGCCGTCGAGAAGGCCCAGAAGCTCGCCGCGGACGCGGCCTAGGCATGGCGGGCAAGCTCAACTTCTCGCTGGTCTCGCCGGAGCGCGAGATCTACTCCGGCCTCGTCGACCAGGTTGATGCGCCGGGCGTCGAGGGTGATTTCGGCGTCCTTCCAGACCACGCGCCTTTCATGACTGCCCTGCGCGAAGGCGTGGTCACGGTCATCGAAGGCGGTTCACGCCGCCGGTTCGAGGTCCACGGCGGTTTCGCCGACGTGACCCCTGCCGGCCTCACCATCCTGGCCGAACAGGCCTCGGAGTTGACCGGGAACTGATATCCGGAGACAGGCGCGGCTTGAACCGCCGCCGCCCTGTCCCACATTACGTCCCAGAGGCCACGTCCTCCCCCTCATGGGGTTGAAGTCCGGGACGGCCCGGCGGCTTCAACGCGGAGGTCGCCATGGCCTGGACCTATCTGCTGATCGCCGGACTGCTCGAGATCGTCTGGGCCTATTTCATGAAACAGTCGGCGGGTTTCACCCGCCTGTGGCCCAGCGTGATCACGTTCGTGACGATGGGGATGAGTTTCGCCCTGCTGTCGATCTCGATGAAGACCCTGCCGCTGGGCACGGCCTACACGGTGTGGACCGGCATCGGCGCGGTTGGTGCCTTCGTGGTCGGGGTCCTCTGGTTGAACGAAGGCGTGCACCCGATGCGGGTGGCGGCGGCGGGTCTGATCGTCTCCGGTCTGGTCCTGATGCGGCTGGCCCCGTCGGCGGCCGGCCAATAGACAGGGCGGTCGGCGTCAGCCCTGAGCGCTACGACTGGCGGGCGAAAGGCGTGAAAGCCGCCACCACCTGTTCATAGGCCGCGCGCTTGAAGGGCACGATCAGGTCGCAGACCTCTTCTAGATCCCCCCACCGCCAGGCGTCGAACTCGACCTCGGCATGGCGGTTCAGGTCGATCTCGGCCTCCTCGCCGCTGAAGCGGAAGGCGAACCAGCCCTGTTTCTGGCCGTCCCAGGGCTTGCGCCCCTCGACTGCGTGACGGGCCTTGAGCGCCTCAGGGAAGTCGTAGACGATCCAGCCCTCGGTGCGGCCGATGAGATCGGCCGAGGTGACGCCGGTTTCCTCTTCCAGCTCACGGCGGGCTGCCGCCTCAAGGTCCTCGCCCTTGTCCACACCGCCTTGCGGGAACTGCCAGGCCGGACCCGTCACCAGGCCGGCGCGACGACCGAGCCAGACCCGGCCGTCGCGGTTGAACAGCACGACACCGACGTTGGGGCGGTGGCGGGGGTGGTCAGTCATGAGAGTGGCTGGTGGTTGTCGTGCGATACAGCGAGCGGTGACTAGCGCGTTCCAGCCACCAGTCACCAATCACGTGTCACCGCCCCGGCCTTTGCGTCATGGCCGACGCCGGGGCCAGCTGCAGGCCCCGAGCATCCAGGCCGGCGGTCCAGCGGGCTGCGGCTTCGATCGTCACCGGATAGGCGAAGCCAGTCCCGAGCGCCGCGCCCCTCGACTTGGCCGTAGCCTCCAGCGCGTTTAGCCGCGCGATGATGGCAGCGGGTGTCTGGGTCTCGTCTACGACCACATCGGCACTGGCCCGGGCCCAGGCCCCGGGGCGGCGGCGCACCGAGCCGTCGTCGAGGAAGGCGACGCCGCGCTGGCGCAGGACCGCCAGGAAGGCCGCCATACCGGCGTCGGAGGTCACGAACCGGTCACCCAGATAGTTAGTCACGCCGAAATAGCCGGTGGCACGGCCGAGCAGCCAGGACATCCGGGCCTCGACGTCGTCGGGCGTGGCATTGGCCAGCAGGGTATAGGGGCCGGGATCGTTGTTGGGATAGCCCGTCGGCTCCATCGGGATCTCGATCATCACCTCGTGACCCTGGGCGCGGGCCAGATCGATCCAGCCCTGAAGCCCCTCGGTATAGGGCACGAAGCTCAGGGTCACCTCGGCCGGCAAGCGCTCGATCGCGGCGCGGGTGGTGACGGCGTTGAGCCCCAGGCCGCCCACAATCAGGGAGACGCGAGGCTTGCCGTTCGACTGGAACGGGCGGGCATAGGCCTGGGCCGGCACCCGGCCATCCGTGGCGATCACCGGCAGCGGCCCCTGCGGTCCGGGCTGGCTGAGGCCGGCGATGGGGGCCGCGGCCAAGGGCTGGGCTGCGAGGCGCGGCGCGGCGATGGCCGATCCGCCCGCCACGGTGGCCCCGTCCGGCAGGGTGATCAGGGCGTCACCCCCGGCTGCGCCGTCGGGATCGAGACCCGGATCCCCGGCCAGACCCTGCCAGGCGGCAAACCCGCCCATGCTGAAAGCCTCCAGGCCGCTCGGGGCCGGTGCCTCACCCTGGGCCTGAACCGGTGCCTCACGCTTGAGGCTGACGCGTGCGGACGGGAGACCCGCGCGCGGGTCTCCCAGGACTGTCATGAAAAGGGCAACGGCCGCCAGCAGCAGCAGGCCTGCGGCCCCCACAGCCACAGGCGGCTTCTTCAGCAGGGCGGCGACAGGTTTCAGGTCAAGCCTGATCCCCTTGCGGGACGGAGCGGTACCGGCAGCGGCGGCGAGGGCGGACTGGCGCTTGGCGAACATGGACGGCGAACGCTCGGTGAACAGGCGACCGGACGGATTCCGGACGACGATCTTCGCCGACGACCATGAACGAGAGGCGGTTAAGAAAGCCTAACGCGCCGTTAGCCATGTTCTTTCTGTCTCCACCGCATCGTTCGGACGGGGGGGAGACACCCGGCCTATTCCCCTTCAGGCTCCGTCGTGTCGATCGCGGCGGTCTGGATGCTCTCGTCGCTGACCACGATCCCGTCGGGCGCGGCCGCCAGCAGGGTCAGGTTGCCACCGGCGCGCAGCACGTCGAGGGCGCGCTGCAGCTGGTAGTCGGCGTCCTTGTCATAGTCCGGCCCGGGCGCTTCGCGCGGGATGTGGGCCCCCTTGCGCTCGGCCCCGATGGAGGCATCCAGCGCGGTGGCGTAGGCGGCCTCGGAGTAGATGAAGCTGGAGCGCGAGACGATGCGCGCCTCCGCCTCAGTGCGAGCGACCTCCAGGTCCGGCTCGATACCGATCTTCTGGATCGAAGCCCCTGACGGGGTGAAATAGCGCGCCGTGGTGATCGACAGGGCCCCGTCGCGGCCACCGCCCAGGGGGATGACCGTCTGCACCGAACCCTTGCCGAAGGTGGTCAGGCCGACCAGTGTGGCCCTTTCCTGGTCCTTCAGCGCGCCGGCCACGATCTCCGAGGCCGAGGCTGACCCGTAGTTGATCAGCACCACCAGCGGCAGGCCGCCGGTCAGGTCGCCCGGACGGGCGGCGTAGCGCTCGATCTGGTCGGGCTTCCTGCCGCGCTGGCTGACAATCTCACCGCGTTCGAGGAAGGCGTCCGACACGTCGATGGCGGCCGTCAGCAGGCCGCCGCCGTTGTTGCGCAGGTCCAGCACGAAGCCCTTCACCGCCGGGTTTTCACGCCGGATCCGCGCAATCGCTTCGTTCAGCTCGCGGCCGGTGTTCTCGTTAAAGGTGGAGATGCGCAGATAGCCGAACTCGCCCTCCATCCGGCCGTTGACGGATTCGACCTTGATCACCTCGCGGGTCAGGAGCACATCGCGCGGCTCCTCCCCGTCGCGCAGGAAGGTGACGGTCACCGAGGTGCCCATGGCACCCCGCAGCTTTTCCGACACGTCCGAGACGGTCAGGCCTGCGGCGTTCTGGCCGTCGATGGCCGAGATGACGTCGCCGGCCTGGACGCCTGCCCGCCCGGCGGGACTGTCGTCCATGGGCGAGATGACCTTCACCAGGCCGCCCTCGGCGGTGATGGTCAGGCCCACTCCGGAATAGGCACCCGAGGTGCGTTCCTGGAGATCGCCGAAACCGTCGGGCGAAAGATAGTTGGAGTGGGGATCCAGCGCGGTCATCATGCCCGCCAGCGCCGCCTCGATCAGCTTCTTGTTGTCGACCGGGACGACATAGGCCTGCTCGACCACCGCCAGCACGTCGCCGAACAGCTGCAGCATCCGGAAGGTCTCGTTGCGCGGCGTCTGGCTGGCGACGGCCATGCCGCTGAGGCCAAGGGCCAGGACGGCACCGCCGGCGAGGAGCAGTTTACGCATTCGGTCTCTTTCGGAGGCCGCCCGTCAGGGCCGCCCGGGAGGTTGGAGCCGGATGTCACGATATAATCGTGGCCACCCCGCGTCGGAGCGATAAAATCAGCGTCATGCGGGCTTGGAAAGCGGTTTCGCCCGGGGGGATGAGACAGGGCTCAGAAATAGGGTGCCGGATCGACGGCCCGGTCCTGGCGACGCAGTTCGAGATAGATGTCTGACCCACCTATGGCCGAGCCCAGGCCCTGACCCTCGGCCACCCTCTGGCCCGGCTCGATCGAGACGGAATCCAGGCCCGCGAGGACCGCCCGCCAGCCGCCGCCCAGGTCGAGGATCACCACCTGTCCCCAACCGCTCAGAGGACCGGCATGGTCTACAGTGGCGTCCGCCGGGGCCACGACCGGGCCAGTCGCCGCCCAGCGCCAGCCGGTGGACCCCTCTCCGAACTGAGAAAGCGGTGCGCCTGAGACGGGCCGTGAGAGGCGCGCCCGCCCGCCGGGCAGTCGGGTCGCCGCTTCGGTCGCCTCGCCCGCCGGCTCCGGCCGCCCGCCGAGGGCCCGGATCCGGGTTTCCAGGGCCGCCGATGCCCGTTCGGCTCGCTCGGCATCGGCCCGCAGCACGACCAGCAGCGCGGCGCGGCGGGCTGCCAGATCCTCGATCTCGGCCCGGCGGTCGCCCTGGGCACTCTCGGTGGTCAACAGACGTTCGCTGGACAGGACCGCAAGTCGACGGACGCGAACGACCTCGGCCTGACGGGCGGACAGGGCGGCCGCGCGGCGCTGCAACCCGGGGGCCATGGCCTTCATCAGGATGGCGGCCCGAACAGTGTCGACGGCGCGGTCGGCCGGAACCAGCAGGGGCGGCGGCGGGCGGCGGCTCATCATCTGCAGGGCCGAGAGCAACTGGCCCTGGTTGTCGCGGGCACCGGCCAGCTCGGCCACAATGACCGCCTCGCGCTGGCCGAGCTCGCCCAGTCTGCGCCGCTGCGCGGACAGCAGCGCGTCGTCGGCCGTCTGGTCACGACGCAGGCTGGCCAGCTCACGCTCGAGGGCGACCAGTTCGGTCCGGGCGTCCGAGGCGTCGGCGCGGAGGCGTCGTGCGCGGATCTGTTCGTCCCGGTATTCGGCCTCGAGCTGGCGCAGATCGTCCTGGACCGAGGCGGTCGCGGTCGCGGTCGGGGCCGCGACGGCCAGCATCAGGATCAGGACAGCGGCGCGCTTCATCAGTCGCGATGATAGGGCGATCCGGCCAGGATCGTCACGGCGCGATACAGCTGTTCGGCCAGCATGGCCCGGGCCAGCGCATGGGGCCAGGTCTGTGGCCCGAAAGCCAGGGTCGACCCTGCCGCTTCCAGCACGGCGGTGTCGAGACCGTCCGCCCCTCCGATGGCGAACACCAGCCGCCGCTCGCCCCGGTCTCGCAGCAGCGCGATATGGTCGGCGAAGGCACCGCTGGAGTATGTCTTGCCCCGCTCATCGCAGGCGATCAGATGGGCCCCGTCCGCAGCCGTCAGCAGCAGCTTGGCCTCGAGGGCCTTGCCCGGCTTTCGCGGATCCAGATCAATGAGCTCGAGCGGGCCGAGGCCGAGGGCGCGCCCGGCTGCGGTGGCCCGTGCGGCATATTCGGTGGTGAGACCCGCTTCAGGGCCACGCCCGGGCTTGCCGATGGCGGCGATGGCGAGTTTCACGCCCGGAACGGCTCAGGCGTTGGCGGTGCGGTGGGCGCTGTCGACCGCCCAGATCTTCTCGATGTTGTAGAACAGCCGCACCTCGGGCCGGAACAGATGGACGATGACATCGCCGGCATCGATCAGCACCCAGTCGCAATGCGGCAGGCCCTCGACCTTGGCGCGGCCCATGCCGTTTTCCTTCAGCGTGCGCAGCAGGTGATCGGCGAGCGCGCCGACATGGCGGTGCGAGCGGCCCGAGGCGACGATCATGGTGTCGGCCATGGGCGACTTGCCCTTGAGGTCAATCAGGACGATGTCCTGGGCCTTGTCCTCGTCCAGCTTCGACAGCAGGGCGGTTTCCAGCGACGTGGAACCGGTCGGGACCGGACCCTGACGGTCGAAATTCGAGGCGTCGTCAGCATCCTCGGCGTCGTCACCGAACAGCGGAAGGTCGGCGGCGGAATCGTCCGAAAGGTCTTCCTCGTGACCGTCCTCGGCCCCGTCTTCTGAATGGATGGGCGCGATCGGCTCCATCTCGTGGGCCGTATTCGAAACAGCGTCTTCTTGCGCGTCGTGCGCGGGCGAGGGGGTCAGCGGAAGGCTCCGGGCGGGTTCACTAAAGACGCTCCCTAGCACGAACGGTGCAAAAGGTCACCCGCGCCGCTCAAGGCCATTTCGCGGCGCGCAACGCTGTGGAGGAACTGGGGTTCAGCGGGGCGGTGAGATAGGTCCAGGCGGGGGCCGGCATGAGCGGCAGCATGCGCGCCTCGCTGGAGGAGACGCGCTGGGCCGCGAACCGCCTTGACGCGGGGGCGGCCCGGCTTTCGAGCAGGGAGCCGGGGCGGGCGACCACGGCAACCGGCATCATCCGCATGATGTCGGTCCAGCCGCGCCAGCGGTGGAACGTCTCCAGATTGTCCGATCCCATCAGCCAGACAAACCGGACGCCGGGGTGGCGTCGCTTGAGCGCGCGCAAGGTGTCGACGGTCCAGGTCGTGCCGACCCTGGTCTCGAAGTCGGAGACCACCATCCTTGGGCCCGGGGCGACCGCCCGGGCCGAGGCCATGCGGTCGGTCAGTGGTGCCGTCTGGCGGCGATCCTTCAGCGGGTTCTGGGGCGACACCAGCCAGATGACGCGATCCAGATCAAGCCGCCGCAGAGCTGTCTCCGCCACATGGGCGTGGCCGTCGTGACCCGGATTGAATGAGCCCCCGAACAGCCCGACCTTCATCCCTGCCGACAGGGTCAGGCCATCCCTGAGCGCCCCGAAGCGGGGTCCCCCTGGCTGGGGCGCGGGACCGGCATGAAAAAAGGACAAGGCGGCGGTCGCTCGCGAGGGCTTATGCTCACGGGTGAGCTAACACGGACGGAAGCCGGTGTCCGCTAAATCCTCCTCCGACCCCGACAGGGACAGTGTGTCAGTTCAAGGTGCCCACGCCGCGTCGCGCGAGGGCAACTCATCGCCCTCCTCGTCGATCTCGCCGCGCGTCTTGCGCACTTCGGCCCAGGCGGCGCGCAGCAGTTCGGGCACGCCCTCGCCCGATACGCCGGAGACCAGCATGGGCCGGCGGCCGGCCACGGCCTGAAGCTCTGCGGCCTTTTCTTCGCGCGCCTCCGGCGTCAGGGCGTCGATCTTGTTGAGCGCGAGGATTTCCTGCTTGTCGGCCAGGCCCTCTCCGTAGGCGTCCAGCTCGTGGCGGATGATCCGGTAGGCCTCGGCCACGTCATCCTGGGTGCCGTCAACCAGATGGATCAGGGATGCCGAACGCTCGACATGGCCGAGAAACCGTGTGCCCAGGCCTGCACCCTCCGAGGCCCCCTCGATCAGGCCGGGGATGTCGGCGATGACGAAGCGCTCGCCGGGCGACAGGTCCACCATGCCGAGGTTGGGGGCCAGGGTCGTGAACGGATAGTCGGCGATCTTGGGCCGGGCCGCGCTGGCGGCGGCGAGGAAGGTCGACTTGCCCGCATTGGGCAGGCCCGCCAGACCGATGTCGGCGATCAGCTTCAGCCGCAACCAGATCCACATCTCCTGGCCCTCCTGGCCCGGATTGGCGTGGCGCGGGGCCTGGTTGACGGGGCCCTTGAAGCGGGTGTTGCCCCAGCCGCCATTACCGCCCGAAAGCAGCAGCTCTTTCTGGCCGGCCTCGGTCATGTCCAGAACGACCGTCTCCTTGTCCTCGCCCAGCACCTGGGTGCCGACCGGGACCTTGAGGACCACGTCCTCGCCCTTGGCCCCGTGCATCTGGCGGCCCTGGCCATGCGCGCCGGTCGGGGCCTTGAAATGCTGCTGGTAGCGATAGTCGATCAGGGTGTTCAGCCCTTCGACGGCCTCGACCCAGACATTGCCGCCATTGCCGCCGTCGCCGCCGTCCGGGCCGCCATTGGGAATGAACTTTTCGCGCCGGAACGAGACGGATCCCGCCCCACCGTTGCCGGAACGAATGTAGATCTTGGCCTGGTCGAGAAACTTCATCGCCGGCTTATGTAGGAAAAGCGAGGCGAATTACAGGCGCGCGCCGAAGCTCAGAAATAGGCGATCAGCCGCCCGGTGATCACCACGGACACCCACAGTCCCAGGGACAACGCTGCCAGGACCCTGGCCGAGACCGGCGGAGGTTCGTCCAGCCGATGCCGCCCGATCCGGAACGCCAGCGCGTTCAATCCCGCAAGGACGATCAATCCAAGCTTGGCGAGGAAGATCGGCGAGCCGGCGAGGGCCCGCGCGTCGGCCACGAACAGCAGCGCCCCGCTGATCACCATGAGGGCAAAGCCGGCTATGGCAATGGGCGTCAGGGCCGACCAGAGTCGTTGCGTCGAGAGCCCCCGGCCGTAGCCCAGCACTCGCAGGTCAACGACCCCGATTGCGCCAACCACCATGATGGCACCCAGCACATGGGCGGTGTTGGCGATCGGATAGACAAGCGCGCTCTCGCCGACCCAGGCCGCGAGAGGCGAGCCCTCGATGGCTGCGACCAAGGTGCCCGGCGGGGCCGCGCTCAGCGCAGTTCGACCGTCTTGCCGCCCGCCGTGATACGCTCGACCCGCATCTCACGCGTCCCGTCGCGGCGCGGATAGCCCTCGACAGTGACGGTTCGCCCGACCGCGATGTCCTCGCGGGCGAGGCCGCGCGCCTCCATCCGCGACACCGGAGCCAGCACCACGTCCCAGGTCTGATCGCCAATGGCGATGACGAGGGAGCCGTGGGGGCTGCCCCAGCTGGATTCCAACACCTGCGTCGAGGGCTTCATGACGCGTTCGGCGTCATAGGAGCTCCAACCGTGGTGGGCGAGGGCGGTGGTGGCGGCGGCCACGACGACGACTGCGGGGCCGATGGCCCAGGCAAGACGGGATGACATGATCACGCTCTGCTGTTGCTGATGGCAAAGCTTACCGTGCGGAGCCTTGACCCCCTCCCGCGACCGGGTGTCGCAGGATCAGCTGCCCGCGCGCCCCGCCCTGCCGTCGCCGGAACGAATGTAGACCCGGGCCTAGTCGAGAAACTTCATCGCAGTATTTCCAAGAAGGGCGCTACCGCTTGCGACGCGGTCGCTCGCTGCTTGAGCGCAGCCTGCAGGCCAAGAGAGCGGCGAATTACAGGCGGAGATGATTTAGCGGCAGCGAGACTGGCGGAGATTCCCGTGAAGGCATTGCCGACACTGCACTACGGCGTGATCGCATTCGCCGCCGGAGTATTTGCAGCGCCTGTCGTCCAATGGTTTGTCCGCGGTGCGACGTCAGGAGAAGTCAAATGCGCGGCCGGCGTTTGCGTCAGCGCTCTCATCGCGACAGCGTTCGACGCCTATCGACTTTCCGATGCTGGAGGCCTCGACGCAGTCGTTTGCGGCAGAGGGCAGCAGTCCGTGTAAGCTTTGTGGCCTGACTATGTTTTTAGAGCGGGGGGCTGTCCAGACCCTCGGCTGATCTTCATGACAGCCCTGAGTGGCAGACTAATTTCGAGATCGAGGATGGGCGGGTGACGAAGATTGTTCGTCACCCGCGCCCCGATATCGACCCGTAGCCCCTAGCCCCTGGCCCACACGCCGAACGGATCGCTCCACGGCATGTCCAACGCCTCGGCGACCGCCGGATAGGTGATCTCGCCCTTCAGGACGTTCAGGCCACGCGCCAGATGCGGGTCCTTCTTCAGCGCCTCCAGTCCGTGATCGGCCAGGGCGAGGCCGAACGGCAGGGTGGCGTTGTTCAGTGCCTCGGACGAGGTGCGTGGTGCTGCGCCCGGCATGTTGGCGACGCAATAGTGGACGACGCCGTCGACGATATAGGTTGGATCCTCATGCGTGGTCGCGTGGCTGGTCTCGAAACAGCCGCCCTGGTCGATGGCAACGTCGACGAGGACGGAACCGGGCTTCATCTGCTTCAGGTGCGATCTCTTGATCAGCTTGGGCGCCTCGGCCCCGGGGACCAGCACCGCGCCGATGACCACATCGGCCTTGACCACCTCCTCATCGATCGCGCCGATCGAGGAGTAGCGGGTGATGACCCGGCCGTTGGTGACCTCGTCGATATAGGCCATGCGCGGGATCGAGCGTTCCAGCACCACCACCTCGGCTCCCAGCCCCATGGCCATGCGCGCGGCATTGAGGCCGACGACGCCGCCGCCCAGCACCAGCACTCGCGCCGGTGCCACGCCCGGGACGCCGCAGAACAGCAGGCCCATGCCGCCGTTGTGTTTCAGCAGGGTCTCGGCGGCCGAGAAGACCGCGATCCGGCCGGCGACCTCGGACATCGGGGCCAGCAGCGGCAGGCCACCGCGCGCGTCAGTGACGGTCTCATAGGCTATGGCCGCGCATTTCGAGGCCAGCAGACCCCTCGTCTGCTCCGGATCGGGCGCGAGGTGGAGATAGGTGTAGAGGATCTGATCCTCGCGCAGCATCTCCCACTCGGCCTTCTGCGGCTCCTTGACCTTCACGATCATGTCCGAACTGGCAAAGACGGTCGGGGCGTCGGCGACGATCAAGGCCCCCGCGCGGGTATAGTCGTCGTCGGTGAAGCCGGCACCGAGGCCCGCGCCGGTCTGGACCGTGACGGTATGGCGACGGGCGACGTACTCGCGCACCGCCGTGGGGGTCAGGCCGACCCGGTGCTCGTTCTTCTTGATTTCCCTGGGGACGCCGACGCGCATCAGATCTCTCCGGTTCATGGCCCTGTGGCGCGATGGGCGGCAGGGGCGATGGCTGCATCTTCTAGCGATGCGCGGGGGGCAGGTTCCTGTTCTTTTCGCGGGGTGATCGATGTAAAGTCGCAGGAAATTGCGTCGGAGACCGACATGAAGACTGTTTCCGCCGTCACGCTTGACGCGACCGATCGAAAGATGCTCCGTGCCCTGCAGGCGGACGGGCGGATGACCAACACCGAGCTGGCCCGAACCGTGGCCCTGTCCGAAAGCGCATGCCTGCGTCGGCTGCGCGCGCTGGAGACCGCCGGCGTCATCAGCCGTTACGCCGCCATCATCAACGAACGGGCGGTCGGCTTGCCGATCAGCGTGTTCGTCACTGTCACCCTGTCGTCCCAGGCCGAGAGCGCCCTGACTGCCTTCGAGACCGCCATCACGACCGTGCCCGAGGTGGTGGAATGCTATCTGATGACCGGCGGTTCGGACTATCTGCTGCGGCTGGTGGTCAGGGACGTCGACGATCTGGAGCGGGTCCACGCCCGGGCGCTGACAACCCTTCCGGGCGTGACCCGCGTGTCCTCCAGCGTGGCCATGCGCACAGTGGTCAAGCGGGGGGCTCTACCGGTCTGACGAGGGCGACGCGGATCAACGCCATTGCCAGCCAGACGACAGCGATCACAAGCACCAGATCGCTGACCAGCTTGACGAGGCCAAAGAGGCTCACAGTCTCGGCCGACCGCGCCGTCGCCTCGGCCAGCAGCGCGGTTAGGCCACCGGCTGCCAGCAGGGCCGTCGGCAGGACGAGGGGCTGGAGACTTCTTCGTTTCACCTCAGGGCCAGGGTCACCGACTTGATGGTCACATATTCGTCGATGCCGTGGGTCGACCCCTCGCGGCCGTAGCCGGACTGTTTGACGCCCCCGAAGGGCGCGACGGCGGTGGACATCAGGCCGGTGTTGACGCCGCACATTCCGGCCTCGATGCCACGGCTGACCCGCATGGCGCGGTCCAGATCCCGGGTGAAGATGTAGGAGGCCAGGCCGAACTCCGAGTCGTTCGCCTTGGCCATCACCTCGTCCTCGGTGTCGAAGGCGAAGACCGGGATCAGCGGGCCGAAGGTCTCCTCGTGGCGGAACATCTCGTCGTCGCCGCCCAGGGTTACCGTCGGCTGGAAGAAGCGTCCGCCCAGTGTATGGCGCGCCCCACCGGTCAGCACCTTGCCGCCCGAGGCCATGACCCGTTCCAGATGGTCCTCGACCTTGGTGACCGCCTTGTCCTCGATCAGGGGCCCGACCTTGACGTCCGCCTCGAAGGCGGGGCCGACCTTGATCTTCGCCACCTCGGCCGCGAGCTTGTCTGCGTAGGTCCTCGCGATTGATGCATGGGCATAGACCCGGTTGGGACAGACGCAGGTCTGACCCGCGTTCCTGAACTTGGCCTTGATGGTTTCGGCGACGGCCAGGTCCAGATCAGCGTCCTCGAACACGATCAGGGGTGCCGCGCCGCCCAGCTCCAGCGACAGTCGCTTCAGAGTCGGTGCGCACTGCGCGGCCAGTTTCGCCCCCACGCCGGTCGAGCCGGTGAAGCTCAGCTTGCGGATCAGCGGCGAGGCGGTCAGGACGCCGCCGATGGTCGCCGCATCGCCGGTAATGACGCTGAGCGCGCCCTTCGGCAGGCCGGCCTGATAGGCCAGTTCCGTCAGGATGATGGCCGAGAACGGGGTCTGCGACGCCGGCTTGACCACAGCCGTACAGCCCGCCGCAAAGGCGGGGCCCAGCTTGCGGGTCAGCATGGCCGTGGGGAAGTTCCAAGGTGTGATCAGGGCGCACGGACCCAAGGCCTCGCGATAGGTCAGGATCAGGTGACCGAGCGGGCTGTCGTGGGTTTCGCCCAGCAGGCGTTCGGCCTCGCCGGCGAACCATTTGAGAAAGCTGTTGGCATAGATCACCTCGCCCCTGGCCTCCTCGAACGGCTTGCCGTTCTCCAGCGCCATCAGCGCCCCCAACCCATCCAGATTGGCGTCGATCAGTCGGGCCCACTCACGAAGGAACGCCGCCCGTTTGTGCGGGTCGGACCGGGACCAGTCTGCAAACGCATCATGCGCAGCCTGAATGGCCCGCTCCGTCTCGGCGACGCCCAGATCGGGGACATGGCCGATGATCTCGCCGGTCGCCGGGTCGTCCACGGCGATCCCGTTCGCCCCCGCCGGGATCGCCTCTCCGGCGATGAAGGCGTGCTCGCGCAGGAGCTTAAGACCAGCCTCTCGGGCGGGGGTGTTCATGAATGCTCCTCTGTCGTCTCTCTCCCCTGAGGGGACGGGTGCAGGATGCTAGCGCGTCTATCGCCGATCGTTCAGGTCGCCAGTCTTGGTCCCGGGCGAACAGGCACCGCTGACGTCGTCTGTCGGACGCCTGACCCGAACCTAGCGGGGCCGGGGGAAACCGGACAAGGGAAAACCCCGCCGGACGAGCCGACGGGGCCTTCTCTTCTGCCCGGGAAGGGACCGCCTAGTTCTTGGCTTCCTCAGCGGCACCGGTGACGGCCGAACCGACGGCCTGTGTGTCACGGCCCGCACCGGCGACGGTATTGCAGGCGGCGGTGGTAAGGACAGCGGCGGCGGCGAGCAGAACGAAAATCTTGCGCATGGAAAAGCTCCTGAGATCGGGAACGCAGAGGGGAGTCTCACCGATACGAACCATCAACGCGGGGAACGGGTCAGGGTTCCGGGGGTCACGACAGCCGTCCCGGGCCGCAGGTCGGCGGGATCGCTCGGCACGACAGCCTCGGGCGTGGCGAACACCATGCGCGCAATCGTGCCGCCGCCCGGGGGGGACAGGATTTCGACCTCTCCGCGCAGTTGCTTGGCGAAGGCCCCCATCAGGGTGCGTCCAACGCCCGCCCGCACCACGCCTTCCGAGCCGGGTCCATCGTCCTGGACCTCCAGTACGCTGGTATCACCATGGACACGGAAGCGGACCTGCAGCGCACCGCCCCGACCGGCGAAGGCGTGTTTCTGGGCGTTGGTGATCGCCTCGACCAGCCACAGGGCGAGAGGGGCCAGCTTGTCCGGATCGACGATCAGACTGTCGGCGTCGATCGAGCTGGTGACGACAGGCCCGCGTCCGGACCCACTGGCCACGAGCTGCCCGACCAGTTCGGTGATGAACTCGCGCGCGTCCGCATGGCGGATATCGTCGCTCTGGTAGAGGGTGCGATAGATCAGGGCGAGGGCGGAAATACGCTGCCGGGTATCCCCGAGGGCCGCCCTGGCTGGCTCGTCCTTGAGGGCGCGCTGCTGCATCGACAGCAGGGACGAAATGATCTGGAGGTTGTTCTTCACCCGATGATGAATCTCGCGCATCAGCGCGTCCTTCTCCGAGAGGCTGTCCTTCAGCGAGCGGTCCCGCGCAGCGATGGCCTCGGCCAGTTCATCAAGCGTCCCGGCCAGAACCCGGATCTCTCCTGGGGCGTTGGCGGCTTGCACAGGACGCACCGAATAGCGGCCGCGCGCGTACAGGGCGGCGATCCGCTCCAGATAGTCCAGCCAGCGCACCACGATCCTTTCGGAGACCAGCATCACGGCAACAAAGGCCGTAATCCAGGCCGCCAGCGGCAGCAGCATAACCCCGATCGGATTGATCCTGGCCCATGACAGCAGGCCTGGCGAGGGCGCAGAGATGACGACATAGACGTCACGACCCGCCAGCGCGGCTCCCGCATAGTCTCGGCGTGCGCCCCTTGCATCGTCGGCTTCGAACACTGCGGATCCGCCGTTTCGGGCGCGCTCGACCCAGCCACGCAAACCCGGTCCTTCGGCGATGGTGAAGGCGCGTACGTCGGTGGCGACCAGCACCCTGCCATCCGCGTCAGTCAGGGCAGCCTCTGCATCGGGCGGCAGGGCACGGTCGGCGACGTCGGGCTGGAGTTCGGACAGGGGCAGGGTCGCCGCCATTGCGCCGGCAAAGACACCCGCAGGGCGTTCCCAGCGCACACCGACCACCAGGGCCGGAGTTGAACCCGCCAGTTGGTAGGCACGAGACAGCGTTACCGGTTCGCCCTGCCGCAGCCGAGCGAACCAGGGAGTAGCGACGCGAGGGGCCATCGTATTGATCGAGCTCGGCGGCAGGGAACTGCAGATGACCTGCCCATCCGTTCCAAGCCGATACAGGGCGTCGTATCCGTCCAGCCTCCCCACCAGCGACGACAATCGCGGGCCGCAGGCCTCGCCGATCGCGCCGGGGGCAATCGCCCCCAGCAGGACATAAGCCGCATCGAGCCGCGCCCTGGCCGAATCGGCGGTCCGTTCGGCGGCGCGCTGCAGATCCTCGCGGCGGTCCTCGGCCTGTCGCCGGAATTCGACCTGGGCCTGGACCGCACCGAGCAGCAGGATGGGCAACAGGGCGATAGCCATGGCCAGCCCGAGCCGGAACCGGATCCCCTGAACCTTCGGTGCCCCGGCTCCACGCCCCCACATGCGGGCGACTGAAAGGGCCTCGCGCCCGGTCGGGCGGCCGCGACCTGGCCCCGACGACAGCACGCTCAGACTTGCCGCGCGCCGCTCAGACGGTCAGCGTCCGCCAGGATGGAGCGCATCGCGTCGCCAGCAGCCCGTCCGTCACGGCGAAAGCCGCCGCGTTCGAGCGTGGCCTGCAGCGCCTTGCGGGCCCGGCTGACGCGGCTTTTGACCGTTCCGACGGCGCACTGGCAGATCTCTGCGGCCTCCTCGTAGGCGAACCCGCCGGCGCCGACCAGAATGAGCGCCTCGCGCTGTTCTTCCGGCAGGGTGTTCAGCGCCTGACGCAACTCGTCCAGCGCGACCGGGGCCTCGGGATCGTCCACGGCCACCAGGGTGCGTTCTGCGGCCTCCTGGTCCAGCTGCGTCGAGCGCCAGGAGCGGCGCTTTTCTGAATAAAACTGGTTGCGCAGGATCATGAAGGTCCAGGCCTTCATATTGGTACCCATCTGATAGCTGGCCCGGGCGTCCCACGCCTTCATCATGGCGTCCTGCGCCAGATCGTCGGCGGCGGTCGGGTCCCCGGTCAGTGTGCGGGCAAAGGCTCGCAGGTGCGGGATCAGCTGAACCAGTTCGCGCTTGAACCCTTCATCGTCCGCAGAGGGCGGTTTGGGCGCGGTCGAGCGACCGGAGGCGGCGCTCACGCTTCGTCCTCGCCGGACTTGCGCGCGTCAGCGCGGCGCAGGATTTCGAGGAACGCGTCCGGAACAGGCTCGTTGACCACCTCATCGAACATATGCCGCAGCTTTACGCCGATCGCCTGCTGGCGAAGACGCGCTTCTTCCAGCGAAAAATCTTCAGCATTGACCGGGGGGGGCGCGCGCCGTCGCCGGGAGTCAGGGGAATCGATCATGGAGATGTCGGCCGCCAATCGTTGATCTCATTCAAGCAGGTCGCGCCGGCTGTCCGCCGGGCTTTTTGTTCAACCCGTCAACGTCGCCCCCGGCGCTGAGTTCCGTAGTGAAACCGGATTTATGGTCAAGCTGTGATCCGTGGCGGGAACCGTGGCGGTTGTGATACGTTTCGACATCATCGCGCGCCTTGATGAATGGGTGGCGAAACGATTTGTCGGGGACCATCACATGAGCCTACTGGCCAGACTCGCGCCGCATCTTCCCTATGTCCGCCGTTACGCGCGGGCTTTGACCGGGGACCAGGCCACGGGTGACAACTACGTCCGCGTCGCCCTCGAGGCCCTGGCGGCGGGGGACCGGCAACTCTCGCCGGACATGACGCCGCGGGTCGCGCTCTATCAGGTGTTCCACGCCATCTGGTCCTCCACCGGGGCCCAGCTCGAGGATCAGAGCGGACTGGAAAGCCAGGACGAGGCCTCGCGCCGCCTGATGCGGATTGCGCCGCGCTCGCGCCAGGCCTTCCTGCTGACGGCGCTCGAAGGCTTCACGCCGTCGGAAGCGGCCCAGATCCTCTCTGCAGACGCCTATGCAGTCGAACGGTTGATCGGCGAGGCCCAGGCCGAGATCGACGCTGAACTGGCCACCGATGTGCTGATCATCGAGGATGAGGCCATCATCTCGGCCGATATCGAGAGTCTGGTTCTGGAGCTGGGGCACACGGTCACGGCCACGGCCACGACCCATGACGAGGCCGTCGACGCGGTGGCACGCCACCGGCCCGGACTGGTTCTCGCCGATATCCAGCTGGCCGACGGTTCGTCGGGCATCGATGCGGTCAAGGACATCCTCAAGCGGTTCGATGTGCCCGTGATCTTCATCACCGCCTTCCCGGAACGGCTTCTGACCGGCGAGCGACCCGAGCCGACCTTCCTGATTACCAAGCCATTCCAGCCCGAGACGGTGAAGGCGGCCATCAGCCAGGCCCTGTTTTTCCATCCCGCGCGGCAGAAGGAAGCCGCCTGAGCCAGGCACGGCCCTGACATTGAAAGCCCCGCCGGAGCGATCCGGCGGGGCTTTCAATGTCAGGGCCGTGGCGGGGGATCAATTGGTCGACGGTGTCGTCGCCAGAGGGGCTTCAGAGGCGGGAACGGATGAATCAGAGAAGGCGGCGGCATCAACGGCCTGCTGTCCGGTGTTCTGATTCTGGGTCGCGAAGCCTCCGTTGGAAACGAACCACATGCCCAACAGGAGAACGGCCGCCGCGCCGCCGGACAGGATCAACAGCCACAGGATCCGCTTTCCAGGCCGGGCACCGCGAACATATTGCGCGTCCACGGGACGGCCCTCATGGACGGCATCGGCGGCTTGTGAATGGGGATCGTCGTGGGACATCAAGACCTCGGGCTTAAAACGTACAAACCGGTGAACGTCCCGGCGAGCGTTGGCGTTCCAAATGGCCTTACGTGACGTCCGCGATATTTTTTCCGGGAGACCCGGGAACGCTTCTGGAAGGACTTCGTTGTATGAATGCGGAGGCGGCGACGCCCCCCGACCCGGACCGGTGAAAGCCGGTCTGCCGTCTCCGCGCCTCATTCTCGATGATGCCACTTCAAGGCGACCCTCACGGGTCGCCTTTTTCTTTGGTCCCCGTCGCTACGTGGGCCATGATGGGTCTTCAAAAGAAAGCAGCCGGGAGACGACCATGGCCCAGATCAATCGCCAATGGGTGCTTCGCCAGCGCCCGCAGGGCCTGATCCAGGAGACCGACCTTGAACTCGTCCGGACGCCGGTCTCCGATCTGACCGACGGTCAGCTGCTTATCCGCACCATCTATCTGTCGCTCGATCCGACCAACCGCACCTGGATGAACGACGCTGTCGGCTATCTGCCGCCTGTGGGTCTCGGCGACGTCATGCGGGGCCTGACCCTGGGCGTGGTGGAGCAGTCGAGGTCCGACCGGTTCGAGGTCGGCGACCTGGTCACGACCGCCATGGGAGGGTGGGGCGACTACGGTGTGGTGCCGGACAGCGGCGCGTCGCGCGTTCACCGGGCCCCCGGCCTGCCGCTGACCGCCAATATGTCGGTGCTGGGTATGACCGGCCTGACAGCCTGGGCCGGCGTCACCGACGTACTGCGTCCGGAGCCGGGCCAGACGATGGTCGTTTCGGCCGCCGCCGGGGCTGTGGGCTCGATTGCCGGCCAGATCGCCAAACAGAAGGGCGCGCGCGTCATCGGCATCGCGGGAGGACCGGAAAAATGCCGCTGGCTGGTCAACGATCTCGGCTTCGACGCGGCCATCGACTACAAGAACGAGGATGTCGGCGATGCACTGGACCGGCTGGCCCCGAACGGCATCGACCTGAATTTCGAGAATGTCGGCGGCGACATCATGATCGCGGTCTGGAACCGTCTCAACATCCACGCCCGCATGGCCGTCTGCGGCATGGTCTCGGCCTACAATGCGACCAAACGCCCGCCATCGCCCGACCTCAGCCGGCTGATCACCCATCGCATGACGATGCGGGGCTTCCTGGTCATGGACTATGCGCCCCGCGCCAAGGAATTCGTCGCCGATGTCGGACCCTGGCTCGCCTCGGGCAAGGTCCAGTGGAAGGTCCATGTCGACAACGGGCTGGAGGGCGCGGTCACCTCGCTGAACCGGCTGTTCACCGGCGACCACGACGGCAAGCTGCTGGTTCGAGTCTCCGAGGAACCGGCGGGATGAGCGACCCGCTCCACGCCCATTTCGAGGACATCGAGGTCGGTCAGGTGCTCCAACTCGGCGCGTGTGCGGTGGACGAGGCGGCCATCGGCGTGTTCGTCGACCATTTCTCGCCCGGCTGGGATGTGGCCTACGGTGCACCTGATGCCCTCGTCTACGCCCTATGGAGCCGACTGGCGACGGACACGTCCGCGGGTTGGGCGCAGTCCAAGGTGCTTGCCGTTGACGGTCTTCGGTTCATGCGCAACCCGCCGCCCGGAGAGCTGCTGCGGGGGCGTATGACGGTGATGGGCAAGGATCCCGTAGGCGATGACAAGGGGATCGTCATCGCCCAGCATGACCTGCTCGACGAGGGTGGCCGGCTGGTTTTTTCCTGTCTGACACGCGCCCTGTTCGTCAGACGGTGACAGGGCGCGCGCATGAAGGATGGCGGGAACCTCGTGGCCACCCGTCACCCTCCACCAGTTGAAAGCTAAGCGTTGGCTGCCGTCGGCATGTCGTTGGCACGCTGGAAGGCCAGTGCGATCAGGCGGTCCCAGCCGAGCAGCGACACCAGGTGGGCGTAGATCTGGCCCAGAGCGCCATTGTCGCGCAGTTCGGCCAGCTTTTCGGCCGGCAGGGCCTTCAGTTTTTCTTCCGAGACAGCGAAATAATCGGCCAGCTTCTGGGGTTCGCCCGGCTCGCCGCGCTCGTTCCTCGGCGTGAACACTGCCTCGCGGACGTCGAACAGGTCGAGCTCGATCAGGAGCTTGACGAAACTCTCGGTGCGCTGGCGCTCCTGCTCGAAATTGTTGCAGAACTCCATCGCCTGATTGACGTAGTCCGAAGGCTTTCCGTCCACAAACAGGAGTGCCTGGCCGCCCTCGACGATGAACGGCGCGGCGCGGTCGATACACAGGATCAGCCGCTGCGCCTGGGCGTCATTGGCGAAGACGAACGGATAGCGGCGGACATAGGCGGGGATATAGGCCTCGGGCCGGAAGTCACCGTTCGGGTGGACGTAAAGGTTTTCGCCCTGGCGCAGGCCCATGACCGCGACCGGCTGTTTGGCATCGCCCAGAAAGACGACCGGATAGGACAGGGCCGCCGGTGCGAACTCGGTCACCGTCAACGGCACCACGTGGGAGGCAGCGACGAACGCATAGGGCTTGTCGACCGGGTTGACGCCCAGCGTGCCGTGCGCGTCGCTCGAGAGCGGCTCTGGCTTGGAATAGAACAGCACATTGCCGTCGAGGGCGGCATCCTGGGAGGGGGCGGTGGTGTCGGTCATGGACGCGCAGGCTCTGGAATGACGGAAAGGCCGGCCTTCTAGCGGAACCGGCCCGTCGCCGCAAACCGGCTCTCCTGCAACGCGTCCTGCGAGGTCATGACAGCGGTTGCGAAGATGGCTGCGGCGACCTAGCTGTGCTCCATGGGTTCGAGTTGCAGCCATCCGCAAGACGAGACCGGCCTGACCGACGGCGAGATCGGGCGCGCCCTCGCCGCAGCCGAGGCGCGCTGCACCCATCAGGGCGAGCGGATGACCGCGCCGCGGCGCAGGGTACTGGAACTGCTGCTGCAGGCCGGGGAGGCGGTGAAGGCCTATGACCTGATCGCCCGCTACGGCCTCGACGGCGTGGCCGCCAAGCCGCCGACGGTCTACCGCGCCCTGGACTTCCTGGAAAAGGCGGGGCTGGCTCATCGCAGTGCTTCGATCAGCGCCTATGTGGCCTGTTCCGTCGGCGACCGCGCCCATGCTGCCGCCTTTCTGATCTGTGATTGTTGCGGGGCGACCGAGGAGGTCACGCCGCCCGAGGGAGAGGCGCTTCACCGCGCGGCCGAAGCCGCTGGCTATGCCATCGAACGCACCACGATCGAAGGCCACGGCCGCTGTCCCGCGTGTCGGGTCGCCGCATAGACGGGTTCCCGCTGGCGCGGGGTTCGGCACGCCCCTAAGTTTAGCCCATGGACGCCACCCGGCTCTCCCCGCCCCGCCGCCTGACCCTTCCCATCGCCAACCGGTGGGGCAGCGGGGACATGGCGGTGCTGGATTTCGGCGATCCGAAACGGCCGGTTGATCTGATTTTCAGCCATGCGAACGGTTTCAACGCCTTCACCTACCGCTCCATCCTGGCCCCCTTGGCCTCGTCCCTTCGGATTCTGGCCCCCGACCTGCGCGGCCATGGCGCGACCCGGCTGCCCACCGAGATCTGCGGCCGCCACGACTGGCACGACCACCGCGACGACCTGATCTCCCTGCTCGAGGCCTTCCCTGGTCCGCCGGTGGTCATGGCGGGCCACTCCATGGGCGGAACGGCAAGCCTTCTGGCCGCCGCCGAACGACCCGGTCGTGTGTCGCAGCTGGTTCTGTTCGACCCGGTGATCTGGAGCGGCGCGACCGCCATGGTGTTCCGCCTCCCCCTGCTGCGCCGCCTGTCCGACCGGATTCCGCTGGTTCGCACCGCGCGTCGCCGCCGCGCCACCTTCGACAGCCGCGAGGCGGCGCTGGAGTCCTATCGCGGCCGGGGTGCCTTCAGGGGATGGCCCGATCCGGTCCTGCTGGACTATCTGGGAGATGGTCTGCGACCCGAGGGCGAGGGCTTCGTCCTCAGCTGCGCCCCCGACTGGGAAGCGTCCAACTATATGGCTCAAGGGCATGATCCATGGCGGGCGATGCGCACCTATCGCAAGCCCGTCCGCATCCTGAAGGCCGAAACCGGGTCCATCGCGCAGGTCGCGGACCGGCCGCGCGGCCTTCCACACCTGACGGTGGAGACAGTGCCGGGGACCGGCCATCTGTTCCCTATGGTTCGCGCCGACATCGTTCGAGACGCCCTCTTCGACGCGGCGGTGTGAGCCGCTCCGGTCCCGGCATGGGGGCTGCGCTCGGGTCAGTTTGCCGTTCTGGCGGCGTAGTCGGCGCGATCACGTTCCGTCGCGGCGAGACGAGCCGCGCGTTCGGCGGCCAGCCGGTCCTCGATCACCAGCAGTTCGCGATTCTGGAGATCGGACGCCTCGGCCCGGCTGACGCCCGCCGGACGGCCGGTGATGTCGGGGAGATAGATCGGCTGGACGCATTCGCGACCCTCGGCATACCACCAGAGGCCGGACTGGACGCATTTCTCGGCGGGCGCGACGTAGAAACGCTGGAAGACGAAGACACCTGCCACCAGCACGGCGAACAGGCTGAAGAACAGGATCGACAGACGACGTATCGTCAGAAAGCGGTTCATCGCAGGGTCCGTTCTCGCTGCGACGCCCAAGCACGCCGCGTTACATTGACAGGCTGGTTCGCCCGTTCCATTCCCTGCCGCAGCATTCCGGCGATCCTATGGACAGTCAAACATGAAGGTTCTCGTCCCCGTCAAACGGGTGATCGACTATAACGTCAAGGCCCGCGTCAAGGCGGACCAGACTGGCGTCGACCTGGCCAACGTCAAGATGAGCATGAACCCCTTCGACGAAATCGCCGTCGAGGAGGCTGTTCGTCTCAAGGAAGGCAAGGAGCACCATGCCGCCGGGACCGCGACCGAGATCGTGGTTGTCTCCATCGGCGTGACCCAGGCTCAGGAAACCATTCGCACCGCCCTCGCCATGGGCGCGGATCGCGGTATCCTGATCCAGTCCGACGACGATCTTGAGCCCCTCGCCGTCGCCAAACTGCTGCAGGCCGTGGTCGCCGAGGAGAAGCCCGACCTCGTCCTGATGGGCAAACAATCCATCGACGGCGACAACAATGCCGTGGGCCAGATGCTGGCCGCACTGCTGGACTGGCCCCAGGCCACCTTCGCCGCGAGAATCGAGATCGCGGACGGTAAGGCCACGGTGACGCGCGAGGTCGATGGCGGCGTTCAGACCCTCGCCGCGACCCTGCCGGCCGTGGTGACCGTGGACCTGCGCCTGAACACGCCGCGCTACGCCTCCCTGCCCAACATCATGAAGGCCAAGAAGAAGGAGATCGCGATGAAGGCGGTCGCCGACTACGGCGTCGACACGGCTCCGCGCCTGACTGTGGTCAAAGTCACCGCGCCGCCGACCCGCTCGGCCGGGATCAAGGTGGCCGACGCGGCCGAACTGGTGTCCAAACTCAAGACTGCAGGAGCCCTCTGACATGGCCGTCCTCGTCATCGCCGACCACGATGGTTCGGCCGTCCGCGATAGCACGCACAAGACCGTCACGGCCGCCCTCGCCCTGAGCCCGGATGTTGATGTTCTGGTCGTCGGCCAGGCCGCCCGGGCCGCCGCCGACAGCGCCGCGAAGATTGTCGGCGTCAGGAAGGTGCTGCTGGCTGAAGGCGGTGAGCTGGGTCACACCCTGGCGGAAGCTGTCGCGGCCACCGTGGTGGGACTGGCCCCCGGCTATGATGCCGTGCTCTCGCCCGCCTCCATGGACGGTAAGAACTTCATGCCGCGGATCGCCGCGAAACTGGACGTGGCCCCGATTTCGGAAATCGTCGAGGTCGTCTCGGCCGACACCTTTGTGCGCCCCATCTACGCCGGTAATGCCCTGGAGACGGTGAAGTCGTCTGACGGCAAGAAAGTCATCACCGTGCGCCCGACCAGCTTCGTGGCTGCGTCCGAGGGCGGCTCGGCCCCGGTCGAGAGCGTCGCGGGGGTGGATGTGCACAAGGCGGCCTTCGTCGCCGAAGAAATGGTCAAGTCCGACCGTCCCGAACTGGGAGCGGCGAAAATCGTCGTCTCGGGTGGTCGCGCCCTGGGTTCGGCTGACGAATTCCATGCGGTGATCGAGCCTCTGGCTGACCGGCTGGGGGCTGCCGTTGGGGCCAGCCGCGCAGCCGTGGACGCGGGCTATGCGCCCAACGACTATCAGGTCGGCCAGACCGGCAAGGTGGTGGCCCCGGCGCTCTACATCGCCGTCGGCATCTCGGGCGCCATCCAGCATCTGGCGGGGATGAAGGATTCCAAGATTATCGTCGCCATCAACAAGGACGCCGACGCGCCGATTTTTCAGGTCGCGGACTTCGGAATCGTTGGCGACTACAAGACGGTGATCCCGGAGCTGATGGCTGCGCTGGGCTGACGTCCCGACCTGGCGTGAGGCCGACCCGAGAGATGCGGTCGGTCTCCGCGAGACGGAGGTGAGGGCTTGCCTTACAGGTTTGTAATGTTTCCGCCTTTGACGGATGGGTTCAGAAGCCGTTGTAATCCCCGTCTGTTCTGCGCCGTGTGCGCATCGGGGGAGCGTTTTGATGATCCGTCACGCCTTGCGGGGCCCCAGCCTCGCCGTTGTCGCCTGCGCGCTGGCTCTCGCCGGCTGCGCCACCACCGACGGGCCGGGGACCCCCTCCGCTGACGGGTCGAACAGCGGCGGTGCCGATACGCCCCGGACTCTGCCGGCCGGTCTCGACTCCGCCGCCAACCCGGACCCCTTCCCCTCGACCTATCGGCCGCTGCCGCGCGACAATGTCGCGATCGTCGGCGCGACCGTGTTCACCGGGACGGAGCAGCGGATCGAGAACGGCGTGGTGCTGGTGTCCGACGGCCGGGTCCAGGCCGTAGGTGGTCCCGAGACGCCGGTTCCGGGAGGCTATCGCATTGTCGACGCCCGCGGCCGGTTCGTCACGCCGGGCATCATCGACGTTCATTCCCACCTTGGCGTCTATCCCTCGCCGGGCGTGACCGGGATGAGCGATGGCAACGAGGCGACCAGCCCGAACACCGCCCAGGTCTGGGCTGAACACTCTCTCTGGCCCCAGGATCCCGGTTTCAACACCGCCCGGGCGGGCGGGGTGACCACGCTGCAAATCCTCCCCGGATCGGCCAATCTGTTCGGCGGCCGGGCGGTCACCGTTCGCAACGTGCCCTCGATCACCATGCAGGGCATGAAGTTCCCCGGCGCGCCTTACGGGGTGAAAATGGCCTGCGGCGAGAATCCCTCGCGCGTTTACGGCGGCCGCAACCAGTCGCCCGCGACCGGCATGGGCAATGTCGCCGGCTATCGCGCCGCCTTCATCGCCGCCCAGGACTATCGCGACAAATGGGACAGGTGGCGCGAGACGGGCGAGGGCGCGCCGCCCACCCGGAACCTTCAGAACGAGACCCTTGCGGGCGTCCTGGACGGCTCGATCATGGTCCAGAACCACTGCTATCGCGCCGACGAGATGGCCGTGATGATCGATATCGCCCGCGAGTTCGACTATCGGATCACCGCCTTCCACCATGCCATCGAGGCCTACAAGCTGGCTCCGCAACTGGCCGAGAACGGCATCTGCGCCGACATGTGGACCGGCTGGTGGGGCTTCAAGATGGAGGCCCTTGACGCCGTCGAGGAGAATGCCGCGCTTGTCGACGCACAGCCGGGGTCCTGCGCCGTCATCCATTCCGACGACGCCCAGCTGACCCAGCGCCTGAATCAGGAGGTCGCGGCCGCCCTGGCCGCCGGCCGCCGCGCCGGCATGACCATTTCCGAGGAGCGCGCCATCAGCTGGATCACCTCGAACGCCGCCCGCTCCATCGGGATCGCCGACGAGACCGGGTCGCTGGAACCCGGCAAGCGCGGCGATGTGGTGATCTGGAGCGCCAATCCCTTCAGCGTCTATGCCCGCGCCGACCAGGTCTATATCGACGGGGCCCTCACCTTTGACCGCATGGACCCCCGTTACCAGCCCCGGTCGGACTTTGAGCTGGGCCAGCCCGGCTATGGTCTCAGCGCCGCCAACATCGCCGCAGGAGCCCGCTGATGCGTCGTCTCAGCCTGATTTCGCTGGCCGCGCTCGCGCTGTCGGCCCTGCCCGCCCTGGCCCAGGACCTTACTGCCATCACCGGCGGCCGGGTTTTGACCGGAACGTCGGTGATCGAGAACGGCACGGTGGTCATCCAGAACGGCCGCGTTGTCTCGGTCGGGACCGGCGCAGCGCCGTCGGGGGCGCGGGTGATCGATGCTCGGGGCAAGGTGGTGACGCCCGGCTTGGTGGCGGTGGACGCCGGCCTCGGAGCCTCCGAAATCTCGTCGGTCGCGGAATCTGACGATCTGTCCAACCGCGCCAACACGATCAGCGCCTCGTTCGATGTCAGCTACGGGCTGGATCCCTGGTCGTTCACACTGCCTGTCGCGCGTCTGGGTGGCATCACCCGCGCGGTCGTGATCCCGAACCATCCGGGATCCGGCGGCGGCGGCCATTCCCACCAGGACGATTCCGACTTCGCCGGGGCCGGGGCGGGCGGCTTCCAGACCCCAAGTCTGTTCGCCGGGACCGCCTCGATCATCCATCTGGCGGCTGGCTCGGACATTCTGGTCCGGCCACGTGTGGCCATGGTCGCGCCCTTCGGCGAGGCCGGGGCCGGCATCGCCGGCGGCGCGCGCGGTGCCCAGTTCGTCCAGTTCAAGGAAAGCCTGGCCGAGGTGCGGCTCTACGCCCGGAACAAGGCCGCCTATGACCGTGCCGGTCTGCGCGACCTCAGCCTGTCACGCGCCGATCTGGAAGCGCTGATCCCCGTGGTCTCCGGTGACATGCCCCTGATCGTTACCGTTCGCCGGGCCGCAGACATCTTGCAGGTCCTGCGGCTGGCCCGGGAGGAAGGCGTCAGGATCATCCTCGACGGCGCAGACGAGGGCTGGCTGGTCGCGCCGCAGATCGCGGCGGCGGGCGTGCCCGTGCTGATGAATCCGATCGACAACCTGCCCGGCAGTATCGAGACCCGCGCCTCGCGCATGGAGAATGCCGCCGCGCTCAACGCCGCCGGCGTCGTCATCGCCATCAAGGGCAACGGCGTCCACAGGGCCCGTGAGGCCCGCTTTAACGCCGGCAACGCCGTGTCGCATGGCCTGCCCTTCGAGGCGGCCATCGCGGCCCTGACGGTCAATCCGGCGCGGATCTTCGGCATGGCCGGCCAGTTCGGCGAATTGCGGGCCGGGGCCGTCGCCGATGTGGTGGTGTGGGACGGCGATCCCCTCGAGCCCCTGTCCTCGGTGACGGTGCAGTTCATCAACGGCGAGGAACAGTCGCTGAGCAGCCGCCAGATCCTGCTGCGCGACCGCTATCGCAACGGCGGGCGTCCGGACGGGGGGATGCCGCTGGCCTACGGAAATTAAGGCGATCTTTCCCTCCCCCTCGGGGGAGGGTGGTCGGAGCGAAGCTAAGACCGGGGGGGACTGCGGGGCAAGGCCGTACCGATCTGGGTCCGGGTTACCTTACCTTCCCACCCCGCCTCTGCTGCGCATCGACGCCCCTCCCCCGGAGGGGGAGGGAGAGGTATAGGGACCTCATGCCAGCCCCGCGCATCTTCATCGACGCTGACGCCTGTCCGGTGAAGGACGAGGTCTACCGTGTCGCTGTGCGCTATGGCCTTGGCGTGTTCGTGGTCTCCAACAGCTGGATCAACACCCTGCGGGAGACCTGGATCGAGCAGGTCGTGGTCGACGCCGGACCCGATATCGCGGACGACTGGATCGCCGAACGCGCCGGCCCGGGCGACATCGTCATCACCGCCGACATCCCGCTGGCTGACCGCTGCCTGAAGGCGGGCGCCCAGGCGCTGAAGTCGAATGGCCAGCCCTTCACGCCGGATTCCATCGGGTCGGCGCTGGCCGGGCGGATGGTCGGCGAGCATCTGCGCTCCATGGGTGTGGCAACCTGCGGCCCGCCGCCGTTCGGACCGAAGGACCGGTCCGCCTTCCTGCAGGCGCTGGATCAGGCCGTGGTCCGGGCGAGGCGGATCGCGCGATGACCGTCATCCCCGAAAGCGAGCTGGAGTTCCGATTCTACCGCGCAGGCGGGCCCGGCGGGCAGAACGTCAACAAGGTGTCCACCGCCGTCCAGATGCGGTTCGATGTCCTCAACTCGCCGTCGCTGCGCGAACCGGTGCGTCAGCGGCTGATGAAACTGGCGGGCAGCCGGCTGACCCTAGACGGGGTT
>JBBSCK010000007.1:0-38226 GCA_038250335.1 Caulobacterales bacterium | reverse complement strand
GTGTTTCCACCAGTTTCATAATGTTCCAAGCTACCCGCCCTGTGGCCTCTTGCTGCATGACGAACCAACATTCGTGAATGCCATCGATCAGAGCGATCCGGTGTCGATTGTGCAGTCGAATGATCTTATCTCGCCACGTTTTAATCGCCGCGTAGTTGGGAACATCAGCACCACTGAGAATGTTCTTGGCCCGACCTCTGTGGAGCTTGCTTCCACATAGGTGATAGAGCTTATCCAAGTCAGCGCGGGTCAGATAGCCGTCTTTCACGTCAACTACTTGAGGCGGATTGCTGGGTATATCGTTCGCTTCAATAGGTTGAGGGTAGAATTGCGGGTGCAGTTCTTGAAGACGTTTCATAATCCAGTCGGCTTGATACGCCTTCTGTAATTGAGAAGCCTGAGCTCCTTTCACATCGCCATGTATGATTAGACAGGATAGAGCGGTCAGTTCGCAAATCATTCTTAGTTGCAGATAACACAGCTCTTCTGCGATCTTGTTTCGCAGGGATATCTGACTGTTCAAAACAAGATCGATGGCTTCGATCCGAAGTTTCACTTCCTCCATAAGCGATCCGTAGGTCGCTATAGCGTTTTCGTTGACCATTCAGATGCCTTATCGATGACCGTCCAAATATTCTGCTTGCAACGCAGTGCTGGCCTCGGAAACCGCCGCTTTCTTCTACCCGAACTCCACCAGCACGTCATCCGCCGCCACCGGGTCTCCCGCCTTGGCACCCACCCCCTTGACCACGCCGTCGCGGTCGGCGCGGAGGATGTTCTGCATCTTCATGGCCTCGATGACGGCGACGGTCTCGCCGGCCTTGACCTCCTGGCCCACGACGACGGCGATGGAGACGACCAGGCCAGGCATCGGGGACTGGATCAGTTTCGAGGTGTCGGCGGGCTGTTTCTCGGGCAGGCGGGCGAACAGTTCGGCCATGCGGGGGGTGAGGACGCGCACGCGGGCTGTGGTGGCACCGGAGCGGATGCGGAAGCCGTCGGCGATGCGGGCGACCTCGGCGGTATAGGGGGTGTCGTCAAGCACGGCGCGGAACTGGGCCAGACCGGGGCGCCAGTCGATGTCGGACAGCTGCAGGGCGCGGTCTGCGCCGACGAGGTCCAGCGTCAGGGCCTCGTCGTCGTCATAGGCGAGGGAGACGCCGTGGACCTCATTGGGCGTGTCGGGGCGGTCGATCAGGACGATCCAGTCGGTGCGGTCCGAGGGGTCGCCGGACTGTTCGGTCAGGATCTCGTTCATCGCGGCGGCGGTGGCGATGAGGATGTCGGTGCGGCGCCGGTCGGGGGCGGCCCCTTTGAAGCCGTCGGGGAACTCGTCCTTGATATAGCTGGTCGAGAGTTTGCCGGAGCGGAAGCGGTCCTGGTCCATGACGGCGGCGAGGAAGGGGACGTTGTGGCCGACGCCCTGCAGATGGGTGTCCTCCAGCGCGCGGGCCATGCCGTCGATGGCGGCGAGGCGGGTCGGGGCCCAGGTGTTCAGCTTGGCGATCATGGGATCGTAGAACATCGAGATCTCGTCGCCCTCGCGGACGCCGGAATCGTTCCTGACCGTATAGCCGTCGTGTTCGCCCTCTTCCGGCTGGTCGTAGCGGACGAGGCGGCCGATGGAGGGCAGGAAGCCGCGATAGGGGTCTTCGGCATAGATGCGGCTCTCGATGGCCCAGCCGTTGATGGCCAGCTGGTCCTGGGTGAAGGGCAGGCGTTCGCCGGCGGCGGAGCGGATCATCTGTTCGACCAGATCGACGCCGGTGATCAGTTCGGTGACGGGGTGCTCGACCTGCAGCCGGGTATTCATCTCGAGGAAGAAGAAGCTGCGGTCCTGACCGGCGACGAACTCGACCGTGCCGGCTGAGTCGTAGTTCACCGCCCGGGCCAGGGCGATGGCCTGATCGCCCATCAGTTTGCGGGTGGCTTCGTCGAGCAGGGGGGAGGGGGCCTCCTCGATGACCTTCTGGTTGCGGCGCTGGATCGAGCATTCACGATCGAACAGGGAGACGATGTTGCCGTGTTTGTCGCCCAGCACCTGAATCTCGATGTGGCGCGGGTCGATGATGAATTTCTCGAGGAAGACCCGGTCGTCGCCGAAGGCGGTCTGAGCCTCGGCCTTCACGGCGGAAAAGCCCTCGGCCATGTCGGCGTCGGAGTGGGCCACGCGGATGCCCTTGCCGCCGCCGCCGGCCGAGGCCTTGATCATGACCGGATAGCCGATCTCGTTGGCGATCTGGAGGGCGTGGGCGTTGGATTCGATCAGGCCCATATGGCCGGGGACGGTAGAGACGCCGGCTGCGTGCGCGAACTTCTTGGAGGTGATCTTGTCGCCCATGGCCTCGATGGCGTGGGGATTGGGGCCGATGAAGCCGATGCCCTCGGCCTCCAGCCGGCGGGCGAAGACGGGGTTCTCCGACAGGAAGCCGAAGCCGGGGTGGACCGCCTCGGCCCCGCTCCGCCTGACGGCCTCGACGATCCTGTCCTGGACCAGATAGCTTTCGGCCGCAGGCGACGGGCCGATATGGATGGCCTCGTCGGCCATCTCGACCGCCATGGAGCCGGCGTCGGCGTCGGAGTGGACCACCACGGTGGCAATGCCCATGCGGCGGGCCGTCTTGATGATCCGGACGGCGATCTCGCCCCGGTTCGCGATCAGGATCTTTGAGAACATGTCGCGTTCCGTAGGCGGGGCGCGGGAGCGTGTAAACGGTCGCCGGGCGGCTCGCGTGACAGGCGAAGCGACACATCATCGCCGTTGTGGCTTGGCAAGGTCGGTCCTGATCGGCTTTAACACGCGCCGATCCTTCGCATTCCCCGGCCCTGGAGTCCGCCCATGACCCGTTTCCTGACCGCCGTCTCGACGGCCGCCGTCCTGCTCGTCTCGGGGGCCGCCTCCGCGCAGGACTTCCGGCAACTGGCCCAGACCGACCTGCAGGCGGCCCATGACGCCCTGCGCGCCAACCATCCGGCAGCGGTGGTTCCGGGCGCGGCCGGCGACATCTTCCGTTCCTGGATCGGGGCGGGCCTGGCCGATGCGCAAGGCCGGACGGGCCAGGTCAATTCGGGCGACGCCCATGCCTATCTGCTGCGCTACTACGGAGCCGGTTTTCGGGATTCGAACATTTCGCTGCGTCCCACGTTCGAGGGTCTGGGTCCCTATTTCGCCACCAGCTGGCCCGGCTTCACCACCGGATGGCGCGGCGGCAAATATGTGGTGACCTATATCAAGCCGGGCGTTCGCAACACGCCGCCGCTGGGGGCCGAGGCCGTCAGCTGCAACCTGACCCCGATCGAGGCTTTCGCCCGCGCCAAGCTGGACAAGTGGGAAGGCAATCTGGAGACCGAGGCCGGTCGCGTGACCTCGGCCCCCTATCTGCTGTGGAACCGCAACAATCCCTTCGCCGGCGGCGTGCCTTCGACCTGCGAGTTCAAGGTCGGCAACCGTCGTCCGCGGGCCTACGAGATCCGTCCGCAGCCGATCGTGGCCGGGGATCTTGAAGCCGCCTACCGCGCCACCGTCTATATGCCGCCGGCGACGCCGCTGAACGTCGAGACGGTCAACGGCCGGCCGTGGGTGCATGTGCACTCCTTTGCCGACAGCGCCGGCTGGGACGCCTTCAACAATCTGGTCGAAGGCCAGGCGTCGGCGCTGCGCGGGCCGCAGGGCTTCGTGCTGGACCTGCGCGCCGCCTCGGGCACCTCGGCCTATACGTCGACGGCGCGGGGCTATGGCCTGGCCAACCGCATCTGGACGCCGGAGTTCACCGTCAGCCGCCAGCCGGCGGCGGGTGAGATTACCTATCGGGCGACCTCGGGCAACCGGACCTGGTACGCCGACACCCTGGGCCGGATGCAGGCCGATCCGCGCTTCGTCCAGGAAGCCACTCCGGTCATCGAACAGACCCAGGAAATCGTCGCCGCCATGGACACCTCCCTGGCGTCCGGCCAGACCTCCTTCACCCTGGCGGGACGCCCCGCCGTTGCCGACACCGGCGCGCCCAACCCCGTGCAGGGGCCGGTGATCGTGCTGGTGGATGCGGGCTGCTCGGGCGGTTGCCTGGATACGCTGGACCTGCTGACCCGCCTGCCGAACGTGCGCATCGCGGGCGCCACCACGGCGACGGACTCGATCTTCATCGAGCCGACGGTGGAGCGGCTGCCGTCGAACTATTCGGAGCTGAGCTATGGCCACAAGGCCTGGACCAGCCGTCAGCGCCCCAACAACCAGCCGTTCAGCCCGGCCCAGGGTCTGGCCTATGCGGGCAGTCCATCGGACGAGACGGCCGTGCGGACCTGGGTGGGGACGCTGTTTCAGTAAGAGAGGGGCGCACAGGTCGCAGTCCGGATCGGCTTGCCCGCCCCACCCGGTCTTCGCTGCGATCCGACCACCCTCGCCCGAGGGGGAGGGAGAGGCCGGGCTTGGAACCCCGCGTCGGCCTCCCCATTTCCCAGCAATGACCGACATGACCCAGACCCGTGCCCTCCGTTCCGCCTCCGGCTATGACCTGACGCCGCCCAGCGAGGGGCAGAGGGTGGCGCTGGAGGCCGATCTGAACGCCGAGGAGAAGCGCGTCCTGCTGTCGCACGGCACCGAGGCCCCCTTTTGTGGCGTGCTGCTGGGCGAGAAGCGGCCCGGCGTGTTCTGCTGCCGGGAATGCGGCCTGCCCCTGTTTCGCGCCGCGACCAAGTTCGAGAGCGGGACCGGCTGGCCCAGCTTCACCGAGCCGGTGGACGAGGCCCATGTGACCGCCATCGTCGACCGGTCGTGGGGCATGACCCGGACCGAGACGACCTGCGCCCGCTGCGGCAGCCATCAGGGCCATGTGTTCCCGGACGGACCGCCGCCGACCGGCCTGCGCTACTGTATCAACTCGGTGGCGCTGAGCTTCGTGCCGGACGGCAGCCCCCTGCCCGATCCGCTGGGACGCGGCGACGGGGTGGCGTGACGGCGGTGACATCCAGCCATCACGGTCCGGCCTCATTCCGGGTTAGGATGTCGGTCAGTCCGGAGTTTTGCCCATGCTGATCGCTCTCGCCCTGGCCGCCCTGATCACGCCTGTCGATCCCGACGGCGTGGTGACGACGGCTCCCAGGGGCATGGGTGCCGTCATGGTGGGGGCCGTCGCCCCGACCTCCGACGCCCGGCCGGACGCAGCGCTGGCGTCCCAGGTCACGTCGCAGGATCTGACCACCGATCAGCAGATCGAGCGCTGGCTGTCAGCGCGCGCGCGGGATGTCGAGCCGTTCGCCGACGACATCGGACCGGGCGATGACCGCCAGATGCATGGCTTCGTCAGTGGATCGATCGGAACCAACGACTATTCCTCGGTCGCGGTCGGGGTGTCCCTGCCGATCGGGGAGAGCGGCCGGCTGGATCTGAGCTACAGCCAGACGAAGAACGGCTTCGGCTATGGCTACGGCTATCCCGGGTTCGGCGACGGCTATCCGGGCTATGGCTACGGCCATGCGGGGTCTGGTATCGTGTATCCGGGCTATGGTGCCCAGCCCCGGCCGTTCGGTGCCTATGATCCCGTCTATGGGGGCCGCGCCCGGTCCGGCCGGTCGATCGCCCTGGGCTTCAACTGGGATGAGGACAAGGATCGCCGCGACCGGGGCGCGCCGCGCCGGGGTGGGGTCAGCGCCGCAGACTGATCGGCCTGAAACGAAAAAGGCCCGGTCTGGCGACCGGGCCTTTCGTTCAGATGGTGCCGCCGGGGGGAATCGAACCCACGACCTCAGCCTTACCAAGGATGCGCTCTACCACTGAGCTACGGCGGCCTGATCTGAGGAAGCGGCCGTATAGCCACTCAGATCGCGGGGGGGAAGCCCCATTATCCCCTTGCCCCGGAAGATTTCCCGGCGCTGACTGAACCCATGACCGAGCCGCCCGAGTCCCCAGCGTCCCCGCCGGTCACGGCGTCTCCAGAGCCGCCCCGCTCGCCGGAGCAGGTGGCCAGGGCCGAGCGGGCCAGCCGGCTGGCCAAGGCGCTGCGGGACAATCTGCGACGGCGCAAGGCGGTCCAGCCCGGGCGGGACCGGCCGCGGAACTGATCGGATATCGCAAGAGCCCCACAGTCTGCTCGCGATGCTTGCAGCCACCTCCCCCTCCGCAAGCGCGTGCGGGGAGGCGACGTGAGGCGGTGTCGTCGCCGCCCTGTTGCGTAGCGACGGGGAGGTGGCTCGCAGCATCGCAGAGAGACGGGGGGGTTCTTGCCGCACGGCTCTTTCGCACCTGCACCCGCCCGGGCTAGATAGCCGGCTCGCCGGGCTTCTCCCTGCGGACGTCAGGGACGACATGGACAGTATCACGGTTCACGGCAACGGCCCGCTGCACGGCGAGATCCCGGTCAGCGGGGCCAAGAACTCGGCCATCAAGCTGATGGCGGCGTCGATCCTGACCGACCAGCCACTGCGGCTGACCAACATGCCTCGGCTGGCGGACACCAAATTCCTCGGCCGGCTGCTGCGCCAGTTCGGGGTCAGCGTGACCGAGAACGGGCATGGCGTCGAACAGGAGACGCTGTTCGACGCGCGCGAAATCACCTCGACCTTCGCCCCCTATGATCTGGTGCGGCAGATGCGGGCCAGCTTCAATGTGCTGGGGCCGCTGCTGGCGCGGACGGGCCACGCCAAGGTGTCGCTGCCGGGCGGCTGCACCATCGGGGCGCGGCCGGTAGACCTGCATATCGACGCCCTGACGCGGCTTGGGGCGGTGATCGAGCTGGAGGAGGGCTATGTCTCGGCCCAGGCCCCGGGGGGGCTGCGCGGGGCGAAGATCGAGTTTCCGTTCGTCTCGGTCGGGGCGACCGAACACACCTTGATGGCGGCGGTTCTGGCGCGCGGCACGACGGTGCTGAAGCGGGCCGCGCGCGAGCCCGAGATCGGCGATCTGGCGCGCTGCCTGGTGATGATGGGGGCCAGGATCGAGGGGATCGACACCGATACCCTTGTGATCGAGGGCGTGACCTCGCTGACCGGCGGGACCTGGTCGGTGATTCCCGACCGGATCGAGATGGGCTCCTATGTCTGCGCCGCCGCCATGGCGGGGGGCGAGGTGCGGCTGACGCGCGGGCGGGCCGAGCTGATCCAGGCATTGACCGACCGGCTGGTCGAGGCGGGCGTCGAGATCACACCGACCGACGACGGCGTGACCGTGAAACGCGACCCCAAACAGCGGCTGAAGGCCGTGGACGTGGCGACCGAGGTCTATCCCGGCTTTGCCACCGACCTGCAGGCGCAGTTCATGGCGCTGATGACCACGGCCGACGGGGTCAGCGTGATCCACGAGAACATCTTCGAGAACCGCTTCATGCACGCGCCGGAGCTGGCGCGGCTGGGGGCCGACATCTCGGTCCATGCGGGCGAGGCGCGGGTCACCGGGGTCGAGCGGCTGAAGGGCGCGCCGGTCATGGCGACCGATCTGAGGGCCTCGGTCAGTCTGGTGATCGCCGGTCTGGTCGCAGAGGGTGAAACCACCATCGGTCGCGTCTATCATCTGGATCGCGGCTTCGAGCGGCTCGAGGAAAAACTCAGCGCGTGCGGAGCGGACATACGGCGGGTCAATGGCCCGCCGGTCGAGGGACCGGGTGATGACCACTGAGGCGTTCGAGGCCGAGGAGCAGGCGGCGATCCGCGCAGCGTCCGACGGTGCCAATGCGCCGCTGCGCCTGCTGGCCGAGGACGACGAGGACCTGGCCATCATCTCGGCCGCGCTGCAGGACGCGATCCTGAGGCCCGCCGACATCGTCTGGGAAAAAGCCGGGCGACGGCTGACGATCGAACTGTCGCGCTTCTGCTGGGAGTGCGGCGGGACCTGGGTGCGGGCGGCGATGCAGTTCGGTGACGTGCTGGCAGTCAAGAGCCGGGGCCTGCCGCGCCTGCCGGATGCGCCGCTCGAGCTTCTGGCCATCCATTTCATCGAGGGCGAGGCTCCCGGCGGACGGGTCGTTCTGATGTTTGCGGGCGGCGGCGACCTGAGGGTCGATGTGGAATGCCTCGACGCGGTCGTGACCGACCTGTCCGATCGCTGGCCCGCGCGGGTGGCCCCGACCCATCTGGACGCGCCCGGCGCAGGGGAAGAGCCATGAGTGAGCACCGGCTGGCGACTGTCGCCCTCGACGAGGCGACCCTGCCGTCGGCCACGGCCGAGATCGAGCACGAGCGCCGGGTGGCCATCTTCGACCTGATCGAGAAGAACGTGTTCGAGCCGGAGGGGGCCGGGGGCGGGCCCTATGATCTGAAACTGTCGCTGCAGGACAACCGGCTGGTGTTCGACATCGCGGCGACCGGGTTCGTGCGGACCTATGCCCTGAGCCTGACGCCGCTGAAGAGCGTGCTGAAGGACTATCTGATGATCTGCGACAGCTATTACGAGGCGCTGCGCGGATCGTCGGCCAGCCAGATCGAGGCGGTCGATATGGGGCGGCGGGGTCTGCACAATGAAGGAGCCGAACTGCTGAAGGCCAGGCTGGAAGGCAAGGTCGCGATCGACCACGAGACGGCCCGGCGGCTGTTTACGCTGGTGTGTGCGCTTTACCGCCGGGGGTAGTTTTGGGTGGTGATTTCAGCTTCAGCGTGATTACCTCGCTACATGAAACCGCAGCCTCCGTTACCTGAGCCGATCAACGTCCCACCGCAGGTGATCCAGCGTTGGATGAGTATGCCGGCTGAACGGGTCATCGATCGGACCCTGACAAAGGCTGATTGGGACAATATCTTCTTCTGCCTGGATCATGCGATCAGAGCGTCTGCTGAGCTGCAAAGCGCGCTCATCGCCTACACGAACGGGTCGCTAGAAGACGCGAACGCCCACTCCTGGGAGGCCTCACGGCGGCAAATCGAGGCGCAGAACAAGCTGCGTCAGATAATGACGAGCGTGATGGTCGAGGACGCCGCGTGAGCGATGCTGGGCCATTTGATGCCGTGGACGCCGAGCCTCCTGCGCCGTGGGGGCCTCGCTCAATGGGAGAAGGCACAGGCTTGCGGGCAGCGCCTTCAGGCCCCACTAATGATGGCATGAGCAATGTCGATCAGATCTCCGCGAGAGTTGATCGTCTTGAAGGCGATCATCGCGCACTGCTGGTCGCCTTCGGCGCGGCGTTCGTGGTCCTGCTCGCTATTTTTGGCGGAGGCTTCATGGCCATCGCTTCCAAGTTAGACGCTGGCTTTGCCGCTTCTGCTCAACGTGATGAGGCGATTACAGCCTCCATTGCCGAAGTTCGAACCGACGTCGCGGTCTTGAAAGAGCGCGTCCCGGCTCGGTCTGCAACGTCACGAGATGCTGTCCCGCTCGACTAACGCGCGGATTTCGTGCATTAGGCCGCCCTCTTTCGACACGCGCTTTCGCCCGGCGCGTGTCCAGACTCGTATTCACAGGGCGCGAGAGGCCGCATGGCTAAGGAAGAACTGCTCGAGTTTCCCGGCACCGTCAGCGAACTGCTGCCGAACGCCACCTTCCGGGTGATGCTCGAGAACGACCACGAGATCATCGCCCACACGGCCGGCAAGATGCGCAAGAACCGTATCCGCGTGCTGGCCGGGGACAAGGTGCTGGTCGAGATGACGCCCTATGACCTGAGCAAGGGCCGCATCACCTATCGCTTCAAGTAGGGACGGGCTCGCGTGAGCCGTCCCGAACTGGTGCTGGCCTCGGCCAGCCCGCGCCGCATCGAACTGCTGGCGCTGATCGGGATCACCCCCGATCGAATCGACCCCGCCGACATCGACGAGACGCCGCTGAAGGACGAGACGCCGTCCCGGCTGGCCGTGCGGCTGGCGCGGACCAAGGCGCAGGCCGTGGCCGCGCGGTCGACCGATGCCGTGGTTCTGGCGGCCGACACCGTGGTGGCCGTGGGACGGCGACTGCTGGAGAAGCCCGCCGACGCGGCCGAGGCGGAGCGGTTCCTGCGTCTGCTGTCGGGGCGCAATCACCGGGTCTTCACCGCCGTCGCTGTGGCCGTGGCCGTGGCCGCAAGCGAGCGGGTGATCCATCGCTGCGTCGAGACGCGGGTGGCGTTCAAACGGCTGTCGGAGGCCGAGATCGCGGCCTATGTCGCCGGCGGCGACTGGCGCGGCAAGGCCGGGGGCTATGGCATCCAGGGCCCGGCGGCGGCCTTTGTGATGAAGATCATCGGCAGCCATCCGGCGGTGGTGGGCCTGCCGCTGCCCGAGACGGTCAATCTGCTGGCCGGGGCCGGCTGGCGTCCCGAGCCGCTTCTGCCGTGAGCGCGATCGAGGTCTATGTGGACGACACCCCCGGAGAGGTCCGGGGCGTGGTGGCGCGGGACGGGCGGTTCGAACGGCTGATTCTCCACAGGGAGGGCGATCCACCTGAGCACCGGCTGGGGGCGCGCGTCGTCGGACGGGTGATCGAGCGGGACCCGGCTCTGGGTGCCGCCTTCATTGACCTGGGTGGCGAGGGGCGAGCGGGCTTCCTGCCGGTGAGCAAGGGCGAGACGGTCCGCGAGGGCGAGGCCGTCGAGGTCGAGGTGACGGCCGAACCGCGCGAGGCCAAGGGGCCGACGCTGCGGTGTCTGGGGCCGGGGACAGGTTCCGTCCGGCTGATCGCGCCCGGCCCGAGCGTTGTTGAACATCTGGACCGGCTGGTTCCAGGGGTAGAGCCGGTTCGGGGTGCCGCGGCCATCCGGGCCGGTCAGGCGGCGGAGGCGGAGGCTCTGGCGTCCGGCGAGATGTTTGCCGACTGGGGACTGGATGTGGCGGTGCAGCGGACCCGGGCACTGATCGCCGTGGACATCGACCATGCGCCCCGGCCGGGTCGGGACGCCCGCAAGGGGCGGGCGCAGGCCAACCGTCAGGGTCTGGCGCAGGCGGCGCGGATCATCCGGCTGAAGGGCTGGGGCGGCCTGGTGGTCGTTGACCTGGTGGGCACCGCGCTCGACCCGGCGGAGGTCGCGGCGATGGCCAGAGACGCCTTCGCCGGCGACGAGGCGACGGTCGGGCCGCTCAGCCGGTTCGGTCTGCTGCAGCTGGCCCTGCCGTGGCGGACCCGTCCGGTCGAGGAGGTGCTGAACGAGGCGGGCGGCCGGCGGTCGCCGCTCACGCGCGCGATCGAGGTTGTGCGCCGGCTGCGCCATGACCTGTTATGCGATACGGCCACGCCCCGTCTGGTCGCCCGGTGCGCGCCCGACGAGGCGGCGGTCGCCGCGCCCCTGGCCGCGCGGCTGGGGCCGAGAGCGGTCGTCCGGGCGGACCCGGACCTCGCCGCCGGGCATATCGTGATTTCGGAGGACTGACGCCTTGGCCACCTGTCCCATCTGCCGCCGCCATCCGACCGTGGAGGCCTACAAGCCGTTCTGTTCGAAGCGGTGTGCCGATGTCGATCTGCAGCGCTGGCTGGTCGGGGCCTATGTTCTGCCGGACGCCGACGAGACGGTCCCTGACGCCGATCCCGAAAGCGGCGACTGATCCCGGCTGGACACCCCGTTTCGGCTCGCCTATAGACCCCGCTCTCGCGTTCCGGTGCCTGCGCCTGGGTAGCTCAGTTGGTAGAGCAGCGGATTGAAAATCCGCGTGTCGGTGGTTCGAATCCGCCCCCAGGCACCACCTTTCCCCTCCGTCAGCAAAATCCACCTTCCGCCCCTGCGGGGGGCGTTAACCTAACGCTGAAATGCAGCAGCGGTAAGACATTGCGCGGTTTTGGGGGTCAGGCTCGCCCAAGGGGCGAAAAGCACCTCTGCGCCCTTGACGCTCTGTTATCGGTTCGCCAAAGGAGCTTGACCGCTTTCTTTGCGTGAGCGGCCGAATGCCCGCAGGCCTGTGCCCGAAAGGCTTCGACCAACCCGCTGATGGGGCCCTTGGGCAACCGGACGCGACAGAAGGCGTTTTGCCGTCTGGCCCCCCGGCCGGCCGGTGGGACAAAACCGATTTCATAAGGAGATGCAGCGTGCTGACGCGTTGTATCTCCAGGGTTCCACGAGTCAGACCAAACAAGCAGGAACTGGCGACACATGCACAAGACCAACATTCTTCTGGCCCTGGCCGGCGCCGCCGTCCTGATGGCCGGCTCACCGGCCCTGGCGCAGACCCCTGCGGCTCCTGAGGCTGCGACCGCTGCTGCTCCGGCGGCGGCCACCCCCGCGATCGAAACTTCGGCCGCCCCCGCACCGGCCGCTGAAGCCGATCCGGCGACAGTCGCTGAAGCCACCGGCGGCGGTCATGGCGGCAGCCTGACCCCGATCACAATGTTCATGATCGCGACGCCGGTGGTGAAGGTCGTCATGATCGGCCTGCTGCTGGCCTCGATCTTCTCGTGGACTTTGCTGATCATCAAGATCCTTGAGCTCGGCGGTCTGAACCGCAAGACCGACATGTTCCTGGAATCCTTCCGCGGGGCCCGCACGATTGCGGACATGCGCAATGTCGCCACCCAGGACGAGTTCGACGGCAATCCGCTGGCCGACATGGCCGCCGCCGCTACTGAAGAACTCGAACTGTCCCGCCAGGCGGGCCTGTCGCTCACCGGTGACCACCGCGATTCGTCGCTGGCGCGTGCCCATCAGGCGGTCGCTGCGGTTCAGGCCGGCCTCGCTGCCCGTCTCTCGACGGGTCAGCAGTTTCAGGCCTCGACCGGTTCGTCCGCACCGTTCATCGGTCTGTTCGGTACCGTTTACGGCATCATGAACTCGTTCATCGGTATCGCGGAATCCAACACCACCAACCTCGCGGTCGTTGCCCCTGGTATCGCCGAGGCGCTTCTGGCCACGGGTATCGGTCTGTTCGCCGCTATTCCCGCGGTTATTTTCTTCAACTACTTCAACACCCGCATCGCCTCCTACGGCAACCGCTCTGACGGCTTCAGCGCCGAGCTGCTCAACTCCATCTCGCGTCAACTCGACAAGGGAGCGTAAGACGGATGGGCGCCAATCTTTCGGGCGGCGGCGGTTCCAAGTATAACGTCGATCAGACGAGTGATATCAACGTCACGCCTTTCGTTGATATCATGCTCGTTCTCCTCATCATCTTCATGGTTGCGGCACCGCTCGCAACCGTGTCGGTGGAGGTGAAGCTGCCGACCGCCGTGGCCCCGCCGCAGGAGAACCCGCCCAAGCCCGTGTTCATCTCCATCCAGAGCGATGGCGATGTCTACATCGGCGATGGACGCAGCAGCCCCGAGCAGCTCGGGGATGACCTGCGGCGTCTGATCGGGACCCGCAACCCGGAGGAAGAGCGTATCTTCATCCGGGGTGACCAGCAGGTCCGGTATGGTGATTTCATGCAGGTCATGAACGCCCTGCAGGACAATGGCTTCTATTCTGTCGCCCTGGTCGGCGAAGACAATGCGCCGGTATAGGGGAGTCACACATGACAGACACACCCGCTGACTATCATCGCAGTCGCTATGACGCCCCTCGCAGGAAGGGCTTCATGGGGGTCTCGACCGGCATCTGGCTGATCGCTCTTTCAGTGGTGATCGTGCTCTTTGCCGTCCTGATCTTCTTCATCCAGCAGACCAAGTTCGAGCTGAAGTTGATGGAGTATACGGACGACGCCGTGGACGTCGAGATCGTCGAACCGATCCCGCCGCCCCCGCCGCCCCCGCCGCCTCCGCCTCCGCCGGATACCCCGCCGCCGCCCAAGCTGCAGGTCCGTCCGCCGGTGATCAACACCAGCGCTCCGCCCCCGCCGATGACCCTGCCGATCGAGCCGACGAAGAAGGAAGACCGCGTCGAATACACGGGCCCGCCCGTGATCGTCCCCGGTCCGCCGCCTCCGCCGGCCCCGCCGGCTCCGGTTCGTCCGCCCGTGATCTCGAACCCGGCCTGGGCCTCGCGTCCGACGCCGGAGTTCCCGGATCGGGCCGCGCAGCGGAATATCGAGAGCGGCACGGTGTCCCTGAACTGCGCCGTTCAACCGAACGGTTCGATGACGGACTGCCAGATCACGGCTGAAAGCCCTTCGGGTGCCGGCTTTGGCCAGGCAGCTCTGAGCTCCGCCCGTCGCGCCCGACTGTCCCCCCGGACCGTCGATGGCGTGGCCACCGGGGGGCGCGTGAACTTCAATGTCCGCTTCCAGCTGGCCGCCGAATAGGCAATCCGCTGGACGCCAACGATCGACGCCCCGGAGGGAAACCTCCGGGGCGTTTTTCTTTGAGCGCAAGAGCGCTGCGGCGCTGGCTGGCCTTGATCGGGCCGGGCAGTCCCGCTAGACAACGCCCCTCGCGTCGCCCGTCCCCTGGTCCGATCCTCGATCGGCCGGTGGATGACGAAGGGTCGCTGCGCCGCCTTAGCTCAGTTGGTTAGAGCGCCGGTTTGTGGAACCGGAGGTCCTCAGTTCAAGCCTGAGAGGCGGTACCATCCCCGATCAAGTCGGGGATGGCAAAGGGTCGGCGATGTGGCCCCGACGCTGCAGGGCCTGTGCGCGTCGTCAGGCGGCGGCTTCGTCAGCCTCGGCCGCCTGACCGAGCGGTGTCACCGATGCGACCGGCCTGTGGCGGCCCAGTTCGGCAACCGGACGGTCCAGCGCGGCCAGGGCCTCCAGAGCGGCGGCGCGTCCGGCGGCGACGACCGGTTCATAGGTCTTCCAGTCGCGGATGTCGGAGTCTTCGGGCACCGGCAGGATCAGCAGGTCGGTTTCTGCGCGGGACGTTGCCATGTCCGCGTCGGTGGTGATGGTCGCCGCTCGCATCAGGACCGAGACGATTGGCGGACCCTTCTTCCAGGCCCCGGAGGCGATCCAGCGCCACCACGAGGGCGGGTTCTCGAGTGCCTGGGGGTCCACGCCGCGCATCTGGGACATGTCGACGCCGACGATGGGCCCGGCGTTGATCTGGCGCATGACGTCGGTCGGGAAATTCTTGATGACCGCTCCGTCGACCAGCACCTGACCGTCTATAACGACCGGGGGCATGACCCCCGGGATCGAGATGGAGGCGCGCATGGCGAGCCGCAGCAGACCGCGCCGGTGGACCTCGATCCGCCCGGTCGTCAGGTTCGACGAGACGGCGAAAAAGGGCAGGGGCATGTCGCCGATATCGATGTCGCCGAAGGCCTCTTCCAGCAGGCCTGTGACCTTGCGCGCCCGGGTCATGGCGATCATGGGAAAGGCGAGGTCCGACAGGGGGTCGGAGCGGACGAAGGCGCGGCGGATGCGGGCGTCCAGTTCGTCGTCCGACCAGTTCAGCGCAGGCCCTGCGGCGATCACGGCCCCCATCGACGAACCGCCGAGGAAGTCGAACCGGAGGCCGGTCTCGTGCAGGGCACGCACCGCCCCGATATGGGCATAGGCCCGGGCCCCGCCGCCGGACAGGACCAGACTGACCGCCGTCCCGGTGAGGACCCGGGCGATACGGGCCGCGTCGCGCGCGTCTCCCTCCAGGGCGTGGAACCAGCGACCCGGGTTGATGGCGTCCAGCCAGACAGCGGTGTTGGCCGGGCGGGGCATGCGGGGGTCGCGCAGCAGGATCAGGTCGGTGAACTGCTGAAGCCCGTGCGCCGTCAGCGTCGGCAGGGCGCGGGGCGGGGCGGTCAGGGCGTCGCCGACGACGAACAGACGGTCGACCTGGCGCGCGCACAGATTGGCCCAGGACGGCTCGTCCTGCTCGGCGACATAGAGGACGAAGTCGTGGGTGTCCTCCATGCGCGAGAACCAGTCCGCGACCGACGACAGGGCGGAATGGTCGATGACCTGACAGGTGAACCCCTGACCCACGATCTCGGCGGCAACCCGTTCGACAAAGGCGCGGATGGGCCGGCCCCGGACCGAGACGAAGCCGAAGACGCTGGGCTCGGTGACGCCCGGGGCGCGTTCGCGGGCGCGGTGCAGCATCAGGCGCGACAGCTCGATCATGACGTCGGGCTGGGTGCGGACGGCGTCGAAAAAGGCCTCGGCGGGCAGGGCCAGGATCTCGGAATCGCGCAGGGCCACGACGCTGGCGGAATGCGGACTGCCGGCAATCAGGGCCATTTCGCCGACCGGTTCGCCGGGCTTGATGACGCCCAGGAACTGCGGCAGCTGATCCTCCTCCTGGCGGAAGACGCCGAGGCGGCCCGAGCGCAGCAGATAAAGGCTGTCGGGTGCGTCACCGGCGCTGAACAACAGCTCGCCGCCGGTCAGGGCAAACCAGCTGGCCTTGGTGTTCTGGTCCTCGAACACCCGGGCCAGTGCCGCTTCGAGACTGTCGGGTCGGGAATGGGGCATGAAGCGGTGTCGCTGGATCCGGCCGGGCGGTTACCAACGGACCGCGCTGCGAGTTAGCGACGCTTCGCGGTCCGGGGCAAGGGGTCTGGCAAACCCTGGCCGTCAGGCTCCCGGGCGGACGACCATACATGTCACGCGGCGTTCGGCCAGGGCGGCGCAGGCGGCTTCGGCCGCAGACTGGCTCAGGCCGGTGAAGCGCGAACGGTGCCATCCGGACGCGCTGGCCACCGACCGTTCGGCGCTGGCGAACTGGGCACGGAAACGGCGGTTGACCTCGGTCAGCCAATTGCGGGCCACCGTCTCGTCGCGGAAGGCCCCGACCTGCACGGACCAGCGACCGGCGGGCAGCGTCGTGGCCGGGGTGCGGGCCGGCGGGGGCGGATTGGCGACGGCCCCCCGGTTCAGGCTGGAGTTGCCGGCAACCCCGCCGTTCAGACTGGCCGTCAGATTGCCCGGCCGGGCGGGTGTCGCGACCTCGGCCCGGCGCACGGGTGGGGCCACCACCGTTGGGGCGACGGGCGGGGTGGCGACGGGACGGGTGGCTGCGGGGGCCGAGGCGACCACCGTCGGGAGCGGGGCGGGGGCGGGCAGGGCGGTATAGGCCACGCTGCCGGAGCCGATACCCTCCTCGGGCTCGACCGGGGGTGCGCCGTTCAGGGCGGCATAGGCCACCGGCGCACCGGTGTCGGGCGTACCGATGCCGAAGCCGCGCTGTTCGAAGAAGGTCTGGGCCACCTGAATGCGCTCGCCAGCGGCGCGGCGGCGCTCGACCTCGAAGCCGGTATCCATCAGCTGGGCGAGGTGGCCGTTACGGGTGGCGCTGGAGCGGCCGCCCATGACGATGGTGATGATGCGGCGGCCGTCGCGGACCGCAGAGGCGGCCAGATTATAGCCCGAGGCGTTGGTGAACCCGGTCTTGATGCCGTCATAGCCGCTGTCGGCGTAAAGCAGGCCGTTGGTGTTGCGATAGCCGCGCCCCTGATAGGCCCAGTCGTGCTGGCCGAAATAGCTGTAGTATTGCGGATAGTCGCGCATCAGGGCGCGGGCCAGGATGGCGAGGTCGCGGGCCGAGGTCAGCTGCCGGCTGTCAGGCAGGCCACTGGGGTTGACGTAACGGGTCTGGGTCATGCCCAGCTCCCGGGCCTTCAGTGTCGCCATCGCGGCGAAGCGCGCCTGGGAGCCACCGACGTGCTCGGCCAGGACCATGGCCATGTCATTGGCGGAGCGGATCGCCGTGGCGCGCATGGCGTCGTCAAGGCGGATGGTCTGGCCGGCGGCGAGGCCGAGCTTGGACGGCGGCTGGGAGGCGGCGAGCGGGGAGACGGTGATCACGTCGTCCAGCGTCACGGCACCCCTCTCCAGGGCCTCGAACACCAGATACAGGGTCATGACCTTGGTGACGGAGGCCGGATAGCGGCGGCTGTCGGCGTGGCGGGCGAACAGGACCTCGCCCGAGGTCGCGTCAATCACGATGGCGGCATAGCGGCTGTTGTCTTCGGACTGCGCCTCGGCCCGGCTCCAGACGCCGGCCCCGAGCAGGCCGAGGACGAGCGCCAGAGCGACCAGGGCTGCGAGGACGGGTCGCAGGGAAATTGACCGGAAACGCAACATGGCCAGGCGAAGCCTCTTGATCCTGTGACGCGACGACGACCCCCCGGTACGACGCATAGGCAAGCCTAGCATGCAGGCCGCAGGTTTCACTCTGGTTAAGCAGAGATCAACGCGGATTTGAACGGCGCGAGCCTGACACGAGACTCGGCGACCGGGGCACTATGGTGCACTGCACAAATCCTCTTGACCTGCCTTCGCACCTGCACCATATACCCGGCATCGACCCGGGAACCCGCCCGGGATGCGACCCTTTCGCGGGCCGACCGCGATCCCACTCGTTCAGGAGACTACCATGGCTGACAGCGCCGAAACCGTGAAGAAGACCGTCGAGCACGCCGCCACGACCGCCAAGGTCCAGGGCCAGCAGTTCAAGGCCCAGGCCGAAAAGGCCCAGGCCGCCGGAACCCAGGCCCTGCGCGAGGGCATGGAGAAGACCTCGGCCTCGCTGGCCGAAATGTCCGCCCACGGCAAGCAGAACATGGACGCCCTGACCGCCTCGGCCGTCGCCGCCCAGAAGGGCGCCGAAGCCCTGTCGGCCCAGGCCCTGTCCTACGGCAAGACCAGCTGGGAGAACGGTGTTGCCGCCGCCCAGACGATCGCCCAGGCGCGGTCGGTCCAAGAACTGATCGAGCTGCAGACCAACTTCGCCAAGTCGGCGATGGAAACCTATCTCTCGGAAGTCACCAAGATGACCGAGACCCTGACCGGCTCGGTCAAGGACAGCTTCCAGCCGATCAACGAGCGCGTCACCGCGACCGTCGAGAAGTTCCAGGCCGCCCGCTAAAACGGGACGACCTGCTTGCGTAACAGACGGGGCCGCAGCGGAAACGCTGCGGCCCCTTTTGCGTGTCACGGGTGCCCGTGGCCTCACAGTCGCCGTTGCGTCCGGCCTTCCGGAGCCCGGGAACCCGGTCGTCTCCCATCACGGCCAACTGATCGCCCCGGCCCGCCCGGAGAGCGCGGTGATCACACCGTCGCAGCTACACCACGGGCTGGGACACCAACATCCAACGCCCTCTGATCTGCAGACCCGCATCCGTTTCTGCGCCGATGCGGCAACCGCCTGGGCGGTCGCCGCTGACGCAAACAAGCCTGGGGAGGGTCGCTTCGACCGGGCAGGGCTAGCCTGGCAGAGCCGCGTTGAGGGAAGCGGCGTTGGTCCAGATCTTGCCGCCGACCCAAAGACCGATCGCGGGCGTGACGTCGGTCGTCTCGATCTCGGCATAGAGGTCAGAGGTGAAATAGGGGTCGCCGCGCATCAGGGCCCAGGCGGCATCGGCGTCGGGCGCGCGGACGAGGAAAAAGGATCCGCAAATCGCTGTCTCGCCGGGCCGGCGCATGGGGCCGGCCAGGATGTAGCGCCGCCAGTGGGCCTCCACATGGGCCAGATGGCCCTCCAGATGCGTGGCCCGCGCCGCCGTGGCGTTGGGCCCGTCCCGGCACACGAACAGGAAGACCGGAGTGGCGTCCCGCGCGACCGTCGGGGGCATGTCAGAGATCGGCGCTTGCATCGGCGGGGTTTCCAAAGCCAAATGGTATAGACTTATACCAACTCACCGGGGCGGCGATGCAAGCGCATACAAAAAAAGGCGGATACGGCGAGTTCCGCGAGGGCTGGCCAGTCGTCACTGCCGCGATGCTCGGTATCGGACTCGGGCTGTCGCCGCTGCCCTTCTACACCATCGGCGTCCTGGCACCTGAGCTGGCCAAGGAGTTCGGCTGGGGCTTTGCCGAAATCCTTGGCGGCCTGCCGATCATGACCTTTGCCGTGCTGATCGCCAGCCCGGCGGTCGGACTGCTGGCCGACCGGATCGGGGTGCGGACCGTGGCGCTGGCGTCGCTGCTACTGTTTAGCCTGGCCTATGCCTCCTTTGCATTCAGCAATGGCGACATCCGCCTGTTTTATCTGACCTGGGGGGTCATGGCCGTCGTCGGCGCGGGGACTCTGCCGGTCACCTGGACCCGGGCGGTCAACAACCGGTTCGAGGTCAGGAAGGGCCTGGCGCTGGGGCTGTCGCTGGTGGGCACCGGCCTGTTCGGCTTCGCCTGCAAACCCTACACGGCCTGGCTGGTCGAGGAATTCGGCTGGCGTGTCGCCTATCTGGGCGTCGCGGCCCTGCCGCTTCTGATCGCCCTGCCGGTGGCCTTCTTCCTGTTCCACGACCTGGGCGCAAAAACCATCACATCGGCCGAACGCCGGGTCGCCGATGCCGAGCGCAAGGCGGTGACGCCGGGCATGAGCTTCGGCAAGGCGCTGGCCGACTGGCGGTTCTGGGTGCTGGCTGTGGCGTTCGTGCCGATCTCGTTCGCCGTCGGCGGGCCGATCCCCAATATCGAGAACATCCTGAAATCCAACGGCTTCGGGGCGGAGCAGGTGGTGATGCTCGCCTCGCTGATCGGCCTGTCGGTGATCGCCGGACGGCTGGCCGGGGGCTGGCTGATCGACCGGTTCTGGGCTCCGGGCGTGGCCTTCGTCTTCCTGAGCGCGCCTGCGGTCGCATTATGGCTACTGGCCCAGGGCACAACGGATCCGGTGATCGCGGGGCTTTCGATTGTGCTGATCGGCTTCGCGGCCGGCGTGGAGTTCGACCTGATGGCCTTCATGGTGGCGCGCTATTTCGGGCTGAAGAGCTATGGCGGCATCTATGGGGCGCTTTACGGTTTCTTTGCCCTTGGGGCCGGGATCGGGCCTGTCGTCTTCGGCCAGTTCTTCGACCGGACCGGCGGCTACGACACGATCCTGCTGTATTCGGCCGCCGGTCTGGTGGCCGGGGCTTCGGTGCTGCTTCTGCTGGGCAAATACCGGGACTTCGGCGAGCCGGACCGGACCGAGGCGGTGGCGGCGGCCTAACGCACGACTGACCCTGATTTCGCGGCCTGAGCCTTCCCAACCGGACTCGAAAATTAGTGTCCGGATGGTCCGGATGATCGGGCGAGGTCGAGGGCGGGTCACCCGGGCATATTAGGCTGACGGTGCGTCAAATGCGGTCGCAGGGGTCGGCGTTTGTCGGGTCAGGACCGGCGGGACGCCGCCCAGCCCTCAAGCGTCGTCCAGCGCCGATGGGCTTTCAGCAGGCTGACGGCGCGGCGGTGAACGACGCCGACGTCGCGCGCGTCCGCAAGGGCGTGAGCCGGATCGCGGCGGAACCAGGGGTCGAACCACTGTTCCCAGGCGGCGATCCGGAAGGCGCGCACGAGGTGTGCGCCGTCCCATTCCGGCGACAGGGACGGAACCGGGTCGGGCAGGCCGAATGCGCGGCGGGGGCTGGGTCCCGTGCCTGCAGCCGACAGGGCGCGGGCCAGCATCGCCCCGGCCCCGATGCCGGCAATCTCCGCGTCGCCGAGCCCCTCGGCGGCGAGGGCGGAGCGCAGGGTCTCGATCCAGTCGATGTCGCCGGTCCAGCCTTCGGCTGAATCGCCGTGGCCGGGGAGGTCGACGGCGATGACCCGGCGATCCGGTGGTGGGACCAGGTCGTCGGAGCATCCGCCGGCGTCGTGCAGCAGGACCAGCGGACGTCCCGCCCCCCCGGCGAGGCGATGGCAGGCCAGCCGCTCGTCGCCCAGGGCAATGAAGCCTTCGCCGATGCGGTCGGGAGCCGGCGATCCCGGATGGGCGGCGAGGTGGTTTGCGGCGGCCGTATGCAGCGCCGGCGCATCGGCGAACATGCGGCCGAGACCGGCCATCACAGGCCGCTCGAAATGGGTGGTCAGGATATCGCCAGAGGTTCCGGCGATCAGGGTCGTGGTTGGCAGCCGGTCGACGACCCTTTCGGCCTGAAAGGTGAAGGCGGCGCGATAGACCGGGCGATAGGCGTCGCCCGTCGCCAGCAGATCCATGGCGTTGGCGTGAACATGGGCGGCGTCGGACACGGGAATGTTCATCCGCCGGGCAGGATCGGTCGAGCTCCAGGGGAAGAAGACCGTCTGGGCCTCCATCCGCGCCCACAGCCATGCCATGTGCGATCCGTCCCAGACCGGGGCGAAGGGCGGCAGATAGTCGGCCAGGCATTCGGCGCGCTCGGCCTCGGTCCAGGCGGGCAGGCCGTCCAGAACGGCGGCGGCGGTCGCACCGGGAAACAGGGCGGCATAGGTCGCAGCGGTCGCCGCGCCGGTATGAAATCCGTAGAGGCCGACGCGCTGCAGGCCCAGGGTCTGAACCAGGCGATGCAGGGCGTGGGCGTAGTCGGCGCTGTCGGGGTTTTCGATCGTCAGGGGATCGGAGCGGCCGGCACCGGGCGTGTCCGGGGCGATGGCGGTCAGACCGCGCGCGGCGATGGCCTGGCAAACGGCTTCCACCGCACGGGAGGACTGGGGTGAGCCGTGAATGACCATCACAGCCGGGCCGCGTCCATAGCGACGAACCAGCACGCGGCGGCCGTCGACACTGACCAAACCGCGCTCGCCGCCTGCCCGGGTCATGGGAGGTGCCGGGCCATCAGGCGATCTTGACCAGGGTCTTGCCGATATTTTCCCCGCGCATCAGCCGCTCGATCTGGCGGGGCGCAGCGTCAAGACCATCGCCGATGTCCTCGGCGATGGTCAGCCGGCCGGCCCGGATCCAGGGCTCTGCCAGCGCTGTCCATTCGGCCCAGCGGGGGTAGAAGTCATAGACCACCAGGCCGAAAACGGCGGCCCGTTTACCGATAATGGGCCCGATGGCGGTCATCGCCGGGCCGGCGGCGGCGTCGGCGTGGTAGTGGTCGGCGAGGCCGCACAGGACGACCCGCCCGTAGAGCTTCAGCAGGCGCAGGCCGACCGCGAGCTGGCCTGTACCGACATTCTCGAAATGAATGGTCGAGCCTTCGCCGACCGCGTCGGCCAGCCGCGCCTCCCAGTCGTCCCGGCGGTAGTCGGAACAGGCGTCAAAGCCGTATTGATCGACGACCAGAGCGCATTTTTCCGGCCCGCCCGCGATGCCGACGGCGCGACCCCCGAGGTTTCGCGCGATCTGGCCCGCGACCCCCCCGACGGTTCCAGCCGCGGCGTTGACGGTCAGGACGTCATCCGGACCCGTCTTCGCCAGCTGGGTCATACCGGCCCAGGCCGTGAGACCGGGCATGCCCAGGACGCCGAGATGCAGGGACGGCGCGAGATCGGTCGAGACCCTGCGCGCGGCGCCCGACTGCACCCAGGCGAGGTCCGTCCAGCCAGCCTCGACCACCACGCGGTCGCCCGCTGCGAAGACGGGATCGCGGCTGTCCTCGACCTCGGCGACGCAGAAGCCGGGCAGGGCCTCGCCGGGGGCAGGGGCCGGCTCGCCCATATGCCGACCGCGCAGACGGGCGCCGATATAGGGGTCGAGCGACAGATAGAGCGGCCGGACCTTGAGCCAGCCGTCGCCCTCGGGCGGGGTGCGCCGGCGGTCCACGACCGTGAAGTCCGCGACGGTCGGGAAGGACAGGACGGGGCGGGCGAGGACGACTTCGCGAGCGGACCCGGTCATGCCTCGACCACCTCGACGAGGACGCCGTCGGGCGCGCGCAGGGTTCCGCTTCGCCTGCCGTCATAGACGGCGCCGTCCCGCGCGACGGGCGGCACGATCCAGCCGGACAGGGCGTCGAAATCGGGGTGACGAAAGGTGGTCATGGCGACGCCGGGCGGCAGGGCACCGGGCTCGGTCGGTCGGGCCGTGGCGGCGTCTGGATACTGGTCCAGCTCCAGGAAACAGTCGCGTTCGTGGATCATGGTGGCGATGGTGTGCTTTTGCGCGTGAGGCAGGCCGAAGGCGTTGGCGATCATGGTGTAGACGATGTCCATCGACCGGCCGGGGGACAGCTTCAGCTCGTGCTCGAACCAGTCCAGCGAGGTCTGCAGGTCCGAACAGGCCAGCACCAGGATAAACAGTTTGTCGATCAGCGCCCCGGCGCGGGGCAGGTCATAGGCCGGCAGGTTGTCGCGGATCTGGGTCAGATAGACGATCTCCTGATCCGGCCCCCTGACCTGCATGGGGAAGATGGCGGGCAGGCCGTCCAGTTCGCGTGGCGGACCGATGATCTCGAAAGGAGACCGTTCCATGCGGGCGTTCACGGCGAGGGTGTCCTGAACGCAGATCTCGATGGCGGCCCAGCCGAAGGTGCGCAGTGGCCGGTAGTCGGGCGGGGGCCGGCCCTCGACGAAGCGGATAAAGACATCCGCCCCCGACGCCGGGCGGCAGACGACGAAAGCGCGGCCGGCCGACGCGGGGCAGCCCCAACTGATGGCCAGATCCTGCCGCACGACGCCGCGTTCGACGACGGAATAGTCGAGCCATTCGCCATAGCGGGCCGCTGCGGCCTCGGCGTCCGGGACGGTCAGGGTGGCGGCGCGGAGCAGTTCCATGGGCCTCTGTCGAAATGGTATAGATTTATACCATTTGAGCGCGCTAGGGTGATGGAAGCAAGAGGGGGTCCGGTGTGGCGGCCTATATGATCGTGCTGGCGAAGATCGCCGACCGAGAGGCCTTCATCGAAGGCTATGGCAAGCCGGCTGCCGCGCTCGTCGAGAAATTCGGCGGCCGCTACGTGCTGCGCGGACCCGGAATCGCATTGCTGGAGGGCGACTGGGGCGACGGTGCCTCGGCGGTCATCAGCGAATGGCCCGATCTGGCCGCCATCCATGCCTTCTGGAACAGCCCGGACTACGCCGAGGTCAAGAAGGCGCGTCTGGGCGTCGCCGACTGCCGCGTCTGGGCCATCGAGGCCCCCAAGATCACCTGATGTCTCAATGGAGGATAACATGATCCGCACACTGACTGCCTGCGCCGCCCTGACCCTCGCTGCCTGCGCGCCCCTGGCCGCGAGCGCCCAGACGATCGACCTGTCCACGCCCGCCGGTGCCATTGCGGCGAACCGGAAGGTCCAGTGCTCGACCGTGGACGGCGAACCGGTGGTCTATCATTGGTCCGGTCGCGTGTTCGCCCGGTCCCCCGGCGAGCCTGACCGGCACATCTTCAATATCGAGGGGATGAATGTGCGCCACTGCGCGACCTTGACCGACCCGGTCCGGGGCACGGGCTATCGCCTCGTCTCGCGCGAACTGATGCTCTATCTGGACCCGCGGACCAACGAGATCCTGCGCACCTGGACCAATCCGGTGACGGATCAGTCGGTTGAGGTGCTCCATGTCGCCAACGACCCCGTCAACTCGCGGGGGAGCTACGAACGCAACGCGGATGGCACACCGTTCACCTTCAGCGGGCGGGTGAACCAGGGCAAGGTCTTCCTGAATTTCGAGGTGCCGCTGTTCTATGAGAATCCCCTGGGCGGCGACTATCAGGAGTTTGCAGGCAACCAGTATCACGCGATGGAGATCTTCGACTTCTCAGTTCAGGAAGCCGACCTGATCGATGCGACCCGGCCGCGCGCCGATCCCGCCATCGCCTGGGTCCGGCTGTCGCCCTGGCTGCCGTGGATGCGGATGGGGGGGCGGCCCGGCGGGCTGGTGTTCAACGCCGTGGGCCAGACCATGGCGAATGGCATTGAGGGCCTGCCCCGGGTGCTGAGAGACGAGATCGCTGCCAACTATCCCGACTATGTAGCCCCGCCGCCGCTCGACGATGCGCGTCCAAACGAGACCAGCTGGACCTATTTCAGGAAGGTCATCGACGCGGAGCGGGCGGCGGCTGCGGGCGCGAACTGAGCGATGGCCTCACTGCGGGTGAGGATCAGGCGGCCGCGGTCCGGAACGCTTCGAACGGATCGCGGTCGATCAGATTGATCAGCACCCCGTCGGGGTCGCGGAGACAGACTTCCATCTGGCTGCGATGGGGCATGGTGAAGGTGACCGGCTCTGGCGACCAGGTGGCACCGGCGGCTCGTGCGGCGTTCAGGACGTCCATGAACGGCCTGGCGTAGAAGACCAGCGCGATCTCGCCAAGGCGCGGCGGGCCGGCCGGTTGCGGCAGGGCCTCGGGCTGCGGCGTCAGTTCGAACAGACCCACCATGCCGAAGTTGGCGGCGTCGGTGCCCCGTTTCAGGATCCGGCAGCGCAGGGTCGTGCCGGACGGGACCTGCAGCGCAGCCTGTGAGGATTCAGGATCAAGGTCGCCCTCATAGTAGACGGCGTCGAGGCCGAGCGCCTGATAGAAGGCGGTGGACCGCTCGAGCTCGGAACAGAAGACGGCTGACCGGATCAGGGCCGAGACCGGCATCAGGCGTCGGCCTTCGAAACCTCGAGCGCGACCTCCTCGGAGGCCAGGTCGCCCGGGGTCTGCAATGCTTCGGCCTCCTGCTGCAGGGTGCGCAGCACGCGGTTGAGATACTCCTGCATCCAGAGGCCGCGCTCGGCCGCCTGGTCCCCGGTGGGTTCAAAGCCCTCGATTTCTGACCGGGGGACGATACCCTTTATCTCCAGCAGCCGTTCGACAGTGTCGAGCCGTTCCCGGGTGACGGCCAGTTCCTGCACCGTCGCCATCAGGATGTTGAGCACCCGCTCGACCGAGGGGTCCATGAAATAGGGGCGCTTGCCGGCCGGCTTGGCGGATGAGAGCGCCATGGCAATGTCGATGCTCACCGGTGGGCTCCGATGACATGCCAGGCGGCCTTTCGGCCATAGTCCTCGCCGTCGTCGTCGGCGGCGTCGGGGAAGACATCGCGATCAACCACGGCCGTCACGCCGCCGTGAATGAGGTTCGCCCGATCAAAGCCCGCCTCGATCAGGAAGCCGTCAATGTCCAGTTCGTGCATCGTGCTCCAGAAGGGTTCGTTGTTGTAGAAGGCGTCCCAGTCGCGCATGGCCTGTTCGAACAGCGGCATGTCGGGGCCATACTGCGGCTGTTCGACGTGCAGGACGATGCCGCCTGGCGCGAGCACGCGGTGGATCTCGCGGAAGATCGCCTTCATCGATGTCAGCGACAGTTCGTGCAGGGTCATGGTGGTCTGGACCCAGTCGAAATGGCCGTCGGGCCAGCGCGACAGGTCCGAGCCATCGCCCTGCACGAAGCGGACATTCTCCACCCCCAGCGAACGGGCGCGGGCGGCACCGTAGCGCAGCATGGGTGCGCCGACGTCGAGTGCGACCACCTCCGCCTCTGCAAAGGCCTGGGCGATCGGCAGGACGTTCTGACCGAGGTTGGCACCGATATCGAGGATGCGGGCCGGCCTGAATTCGGGCTGATGCTTCCTGACCCAGCCGACGACCGCATGGCCGCCGCCGTCCGAGAACCGGCCCAGCGCCCCGCCGGTGGTGGCGAAGATCCCGCAGTCGTAGTTGGCGGCCCCCGAGACGTCGCCCGGGAAGACCTCGGTGTGATAGCTGCCCGGCATGCAGTGGTGATCCACCGCCGAGACATAGCGCGGGATCGGCAGGGCCGGATCGAGTTCCAGCCGGTCGCCTGCCGCCGTCAGTGCCTCCACCCTGGCTGCCAGCGTCTCGGCCTGACGCAGCGCGATCCAGCGGCCCGCCTGCTGGCGCTGTTCCATCGTCGCGCGCCGCAGCGCCGACCAGGCCTGGTAGTAGGGGTCGTGCAGCAGCGCCTTGCGGACCTCATGGCGATCCTTTGCCGGACGGCCCTCGCGCGCCTCGAAGGCGGGGCCGGCCCGGCGTTCCCAGGCGGTTTTCACCGACGGCATGACCCGGGTCGAGAGGTGGCGGTTCATGTGGGCGAGGAAGTTGAACCGGGCGATCTCGTCGTGGGTCGTCTCGGGAAAGACGCCGTGGCGGCCGACCACGCGATAGTCCGGCGGGCCCGCATAGGTCTGTGCCGGGCCAGCGTTCTTGAGATCGGGCGAACCGTCCATCTTCAACCTCCGGGCTTGCTGTCCGCAAATGATATAGGATTATATCATTTGTCGTCGAGACCCCATTTTCCAGCGTCAGGACCCGAGCCCATGGCCACGACCCGCATCTTCGCCCTGTTCAATCTCAAATCCGGACAGGATCCGGCCGCCTACGAGGCCTGGGCCAGGGCGACGGACATTCCCGCCGTCCGGGCCATGGCCTCCGTCGCCGATTTTCAGGTGGCGAAGGTGGAGGGCCTGCTGGGCTCCGACGCCACGCCGCCATACGGCTATATCGAGACGATCGACGTCAATGACATGGATCAATTTTTCACCGAGGTCTCTACGCCCGCCGCGCAGAAGATCGCCGGCGAATTCCAGGCGATGGTCGATGTGACCTTTCTCGTGACCCGCGCGCTGTGATGCGCCGGTTCGACGGCAAGGTGGCTGTGGTCACCGGTTCGGGCCGCCGAAAGGGCCTGGGCGAGGCCATTGCGAAGACTCTCGCGGCCGAGGGAGCGCGTGTGGTCATCTCCGACATCGGAGAATCGAAGGACGACGCGACACCGGGGACCATGATCGGGGCGACCGGGGAGATGGCGGCAATCGCGGCAGAGCTGCCCGGATCGTCAACGTGCGTCTGTGACGTCCGCGATCCAGCCCAGGTCCGCGCCCTGGCGGCCCACGCAGTCGGGACCCATGGCGGGCTGGACATCTGGGTGAATAACGCCGGCATCGGCTACATCATGAAGCCGCTGATGGAGGTCACGCCGGACGACTGGCGGGCCGTGATCGACGTCAACCTGTCGGGGTGTTTCTATGGTCTCCAGGCGGCGGCCGAGGTGATGATCAATCAGGGCCGCGGGGGGCGGATCGTCAACATCGCCTCCCAGGCCGCCAAGTCGGGCTTTCCTCATGCCCAGGCCTATACAGCGTCCAAGCACGGCCTCGTGGGCCTGACGCGGTCGGCGGCGATCGAACTGGGCCCGTACGGGATCACGATCAATAACGTCTGCCCCAACCACGTCACGACGGGCCTCGGGGCCTGGCAGAACGAGTATTTCGCGGGCGTCGTGGGCGCGCCTTCGGTCGAGGCCTATCTGGACGCGATGGCCGCTCGCATTCCCATGCGCCGGGCGGGTCTGCCGCAGGACACGGCCGACGCCGTCGCCTTTCTGTGTTCGGACGCGGCCAAATACATCACCGCCGAGAGCCTGAACGTGTCCGGCGGCGAGGAGCCGCACTGAGCTCAGAACGGTTTGACCGCGCCCAGAAATGCGACCGATGCGATGCCGATCCAGTAGACATAGGCCAAGCCTCGCCCGATGCCGATCTCGCGCTTCAGGGCCGCCTCTTCCGCTGCGTCCGGCCCGGCCGCCAGTCGACGGAAGCGCACCGTCCAGGCGCGCATGATGAAGCGAAGACCCAGGCCGATCACGAGCATCAGGCCGTAGACCACGATCTTGGCCGGATACCACAGCGTCCCCTCTCCGATGGCCAGCGGGCCGTGTCCCAGAAGCGAGGAGAGGCCGACAAAAAACAGGGCCGGGATCAGGATGTAGCGGAGTGCCTCGTCGATCTGCGTCAGGCGCAGACCCGTGTCGGTCTCACGCTTCAGAAACGCCGCCCAGGTCAGCGACAGCCACGCCGCGAAACCGATCCACATCGGGACCAGCCAGACCCGGTCCCAGGGGACGAAGCCGTAGAGCGTGCCCATGTGCAGCCCCAGCGGCAGCAGCAGGATGATCCCGGTCCGCGCCAGGATGTCGATCCGGTATGCCGTTTCCATGTGGCGTCGCCGCTCGTCCAGGCCCAGTCTGGGATTCACGACGTTGTACGAGGTCTGGAACACGCCCCACTCGCCGCCCAGCCAGTAGACCATGGCCAGAATGTGCAGCCAGCGGAGCACTTCGATTTCACCGATGATCATCCCCTGGCTCTCCCGTTCCAAGATATAAAGATATAACAATAGGTCATTAGTGGCTACCGCAAGAGGATTCGATGCCCTGTCCCCCCGATTTCACCTGGCCCGGTGGCCGTCGCCTGGCCCTGTCGATCGTCGTCAATGTTGAGGAAGGGGCCGAGCAGAATATTCGCGACGGCGACAAGGGGCCCGAGCCGGTCGACGAGCTGTCGGCTGTGCCGAAGCGACCGATGCGGATGCATGGCAATGAGTCGAACTATCAGTACGGCATCAAGGCGGGTGCGCCGCGCATCCTGAAACTGCTGGACCAACACCGGATCGAGGCGACCTGGACCGCGGCGGCCCTGGCGCTTGAGCGGGCACCGGCGCTGGCGGCGCAGATCGCGGCGCGGGGCGACGAGGTCTGCTGCCACGGCTGGCGCTGGGCGCACCAGTTCTGGATGGATGAGGACCGGGAGCGGGAGTTCATCCGCAAGGGCTGGTCGTCCATCGAGAAGACCATCGGGGTGCGCCCGACCGGCTGGCTGAGTCGCTATCTGCATACCGAGGCGACGCGGCGGCTGCTGGTCGAGGAAGGGTTCACCTATCATATGGACGACTACTCGGACGACTTTCCCTTCTGGGACGTGGTCGAGACGTCAGATGGGAAAAAGCCGATCGTCATCCTGCCGTATGCGATCGACTCCAACGACATGAAGTTCTGGCTGGCCCCGGCCCTGACGGCGCGCGACTGGCTGCAATACGCCACCGACACCTTCGACCAGATGCACGCCGAGGCCATGGACGGGGAGACCAAGATGATGAGTCTGGGCCTGCACCTGCGGATCATCGGTCGGCCGGGGCGGATCGGGGCGTTCCGGGGCTTCCTCGAGCATATCAGGGACAGGCCGGGCGTGTGGGTCACAAGCCGTTCGAAGATCGCCGCCGCCTTCGCCGCCGCCGTACCTGCGCCCGCATGATCGCCCTGTGGTCGGTGCCGACCGCCAACGGGCAGAAGGTCCATATCGCGCTGGAGGAGGCGGGGCTGGCCTATGAAGCGCGCATGATCGACCTGACGAAAGGCGAGCATCGGACGCCGGAGTTCCTGGCGCTGAACCCGTTCGGCAAGGCTCCGGTGATGCGCGATCCGGACGGGCCGGGCGGTCAGGCCATCATTCTGGCGGAGACGCTGGCCATCGCGTGGTACGCGGCCGAGAAGGGTGCGAATGGACTGGTCGCCGACGACCCCGCACTGCGGGCCGAACAGCTGATGTGGGCCAGTGCGATCTCGTCTTCCGTCGCCATGCCGTTCGCCATGCAGTTCTTCTCTACCCAGCTGGCCCCCACGCCCGATCCGTGGCTGATCGACACCATGACCGGCGGGGCGAGGAATGCGCTGGCCGTGTTCGAGGCGCGGCTGGCGGCGCGCGCGTTCGTGTGCGGCGAGGCGTTCAGCGTGGTCGACTGCCTGCTGTTTCCGGTGGTCGCGACCTCTGCGAAGCGGCTTGAGGGATGGCTGGATCCCTATCCGGCGCTGCGGCACTGGCATGACCGGGTTGCGGAGCGCCCGGGGGTCCGGCGCGGGATGGCGATCGGCGTCGATTGACCTTGAGCGGCTGTTCCGACTAAATGTCCGGACATTTGATCCGAGACCCATGGCCTATCGCTCGCTCCTCTTCGTGCCCGGCTCACGGCCCGACCGCTTCGACAAGGCGGGCGGGGCGGGGGCGGATGCTGTCTGTATCGATCTGGAAGACGCGGTTGCGCCAGACGGCAAGGATGCGGCACGGGCTTTCGCGATCGCGGCGCTGGACGGGCGGTTCGGGGTCCGGATGAATGCCGTCGGATCGCCCGAGGGCGAGGCCGACCTGAGGGCGCTGACCCGCGCGACACCCGTCTTTGTCATGATCCCCAAGGCGGCGTCTGCGAGCGATGTCGCGGCGGTGCGAGCAGCGACGGACGCCCCACTGTGGCCGATCGTCGAGAGTGCGCAGGGGCTTCATGCCGCCTGGGACATCGCTGCGGCACCGGGCATCGCCGGGGTGCTGTTCGGCGGCGCGGACTATGCCGCCGATCTGGGCTGCACCATGGAATGGGAGCCGCTGTTCCATGCGCGGGGGGTGCTGGCTGCGGCCTGCGCGCGGGCGGGGGTCGAACTGCTGGATGTGCCGCATCTGGACATCGCCGACGAGGCTGACCTGATTGCCTCGACCCACCGTATCAAGGCCATGGGCTTTACCGGCCGGGCCTGTATCCACCCGGTCCAGATCGGCCCGGTCCACGCTGTCTTTACGCCGACCGGGGCCGAGATCGCCCAAGCCCGGCGCGTCGTCGACGCCTTCGCGGCGGCCGGCGGCGGGGCCGCCCTGCTGGATGGAAAACTGATCGAAAAGCCCCTGATCCGCGCCGCCCGGCGCATCCTCGTCCATGCCGGAGACGCCTGATGGTGCAGCAGTTCAAGCAAGTCGGTCCGCAACGCTATCGCGAGACCTTCGGTCGCTATTTCGAGGATTTCGTCGTCGGTGACGTCTATGAGCACCGCCCCGGCAAGACGGTGACGGAATACGACAACCACCTGTTCACGCTGATGACGATGAACACCCATCCGATGCATTTTGACGCCGAGTTCGCCAAGGCCTCGGAGTTCAAGAAGAACATCGTGGTCAGCCCCTACACCCTGGCCCTCCTGATCGGCATGAGCGTGACGGACTGCTCCCAGAAGGCCATCGCCAACCTGGGTATGGACGAGGTCAAGTTCACAGCCCCCGTGTTTGCGGGCGACACCATCTATGGCGAGAGCGAGGTCCTGGCCAAGCGCGAGAGCCAGTCGCGGCCGGGCCAGGGCATCGTCACCATCCGCACCATCGGCCTGAACCAGGACGGGGTGAAGGTCTGCACCTTCGTGCGCAACATGCTGATCCCCGGTCGCGGCAATGCGGTCGAGGATCGCGTCGGGAACTACTGACATGAACGCCCACAGTCCTGCGATGATTTCGGACGCCGACGAACGCGCCATTCTGGATTCGATCGACAAATGGATCGAGCAGAAGGTCCGGCCCGTGGCGATGGAACTGGAGCACGGCGACATCTGGCCCGCCGACCTGGTGGCCGACATGGCCGAACTGGGCCTGTTCGGGGCCATCATCGACCCGGAGTACGGCGGACTGGGCCTGTCGGCGACGACCTATTCGCGTATCGTCATGCGGATCGCCGAGGAGTGGATGAGCCTGACCGGCATCTTCAACTCCCATTTGATGATGGCGACCGTCGTCCAGAAGTTCGGAACACAGAAGCAGCGTGAATACTGGCTGCCCCGGTTCGTCACCGGCGAGATGCGCGGCGGGCTGGGCCTGACCGAGCCGGATGCGGGCACCGACCTGCAGGCCATCCGCACCGTCGCCCGGCGAGACGGGTCAGACTATGTCGTGACCGGGACCAAGACCTGGATTTCCAACGCCATCATGGGCCACTGCTGCGCCCTGCTGGTGAAGACCGACCCCGATGCCTCGCCCCGCTACAAGGGGATGTCGATGCTGATCACTTCCAAGATCGATCCGGAGACGAAGGCCCCGTTGCCCGGGATCTCGAACGGCAAGAAGCTGGAGAAGCTGGGCTACAAGGGCATCGATTCCGGCGAGTTCATTTTCGACGGCTACCGCTGCGACGCTGAGCTGTGCCTGATCGGGGGCGAGGAGGGCCAGGGGTTCTACATGGCCACCGGCGGTCTCGAGATCGGCCGCGTCAACATCGCCGCCCGCTCGGTCGGCATCGCCAAGCGGGCGCTGAAGGAAAGCGTGATCTATGCCCAGACGCGCAAGACCATGGGCAAGCCGATCGCGGAACACCAGGCGATCCAGCTGAAGCTGGGCGACATGGCCGCCAGGACCCGCGCCGCCGAACTGCTGGTCGAGGACGCGGCGCGCGCCTTCGACGCCGGCGGACGGATCGACATGGAGGCGGGGATGGCGAAGTATTTCGCGTCCGAGACGGCGGTCGAGGTGGCGACCGAGGCCATGCGGATCTTCGGCGGCTATGGCTATTCCAAGGAATACGTCATCGAGCGGCTGTATCGCGACGCTCCCCTGATGTGCATCGGCGAGGGGACCAACGAGATGCAGCGCATCATCATCGCCAAACAGTTGGTGGCCAGGAACAAGATATGACCGCGCCATCCTCCCCCATCGGGGGAGGGGGACCGCGTAGCGGTGGAGGGGGCCAGCCCCGGACACCGGGTTCGTGTCGGACCCCCTCCGTCTCTGCGCTTCGCTCCGCGCCACCTCCCCCGACGGCGGAGGATTAGATGCGGCCGCTTGAGGGCGTCCGGGTCCTGGCGGTCGAGCAGTACGGGGCCGGGCCTTACGGGACCATGCTGATGGCCGAACTGGGGGCCGAGGTCATCAAGATCGAGGCCCCCTCGATGGGCGGGGACGTGTCGCGCGCGACCGGACCCTATTTCCTGGGCGAGGGCGACAGCGAGTTCTTCCAGACCTTTTCGCGCTCCAAGTCGTCGGTGGCGCTGGAGATCAAGACGGCCGAGGGCCGGGCCGATTTCGAGCGGCTGGTGCTGTCAGCGGACGCGGTGGTCAACAACCTGCGGGGCGATCAGCCGGCGAAACTGCGGATCGACTATCCGGTGCTGAAGGCCATCAAGCCGTCGATCGTCTGCGCCCATCTGTCAGCCTATGGACGCAACAACAGCCGCCAGGCCTGGCCGGGCTATGACTATCTGATGCAGGCCGAGGCGGGGTTCATGAGCCTGACCGGCGAGCCCGACGCGCCGCCGACGCGGTTCGGCCTGTCGATGGTCGACTTCATGACCGGAACCATGTGGGCGATGGCGACGGTCTCGGCGATCCTGAAGGCGCGGGAGACCGGCATCGGCTGCGACGTGGACGTGTCGCTGTTTGATGTGGCCCTGCACCAGCTGTCCTATCCCGCCGTCTGGGCCATGAACGAGGGCCATGACATCGGACGCCTGCCGCGCGGGGCGCATCCCTCGATTGCCCCGTCGCAACTGGTGAAGACCAAGGACGGCTGGGGGCTGCTGATGTGCCAGACGCCCAAATTCTGGGACCGGTTCTGCGAACTGGCGGGGGCCGGGCCCCTCAGGCAAGACCCGCGCTTCGCCGATATCCCCTCGCGCCGGGCCAACCTCGCGGCGCTGACCGATGCCGTCGATGCGGTCCTGATGACCCGGACGACCGACGACTGGCTGTCGCTGCTGGGGGGAGAGGTGCCGTTCGCGCCGGTGCGCAATGTCGCCGAGGCCCTGGCCAATCCCTTCGTCGCCGAGGTCGGGATGAGGGATGTTGTCGATCATCCGGATCGCGAGGGCGGGCTGCAGATGCTGGCCAGCCCGGTCAAGATCGACGGAAACCGGGCCCCGGGCGTGCGGGCTCCGAAGCTGGGCGAGCAGACCGGCGCGGTGCTGGGCGAATGAAGCTGGACGGGGTCAGGGTTCTGGATCTCAGCCTGTTCCTGCCGGGACCGATGCTGACCCTGATGATGGCCGACCACGGCGCCGAGGTGATCAAGGTCGAGCCGGCGGGCGAGGGCGAGCCGACGCGCCACGTCGGCTATCGCACGGGCGTTGAAAGCGTCTGGTTCCGGAACACCCATCGCGGCAAGTCCTCGATCCAGCTGAACCTCAAGGATCCGGCCGACCACGCCGTGTTCATGGCCCTCGCGGCCGAGGCCGATGTCGTGATCGAGGCGTTCCGGCCGGGCGTGGCGGCGCGGCTGGGCGTGGACTATGAGGCGGTCCGGGCGGTCAATCCGGGCGTGGTCTATTGCGCCATCTCCGCCTTTGGCCAGGACGGCCCCTATCGAGATCGCCCGGCCCATGATGTGGCGGTCCAGGCGCTGGCCGGTGTGGTTGCGCTGAACGAGGGGCAGGACGGGCTGCCGGCCATGCCCGCCATGCCGGTGGCCGATGCCCTGGCCTCGCTGACGGCACTGTCCGGCGTGTTGATGGCGCTCCTCAGAAAGCGGGAAACCGGGCTCGGCGACTATCTGGATGTGGCCATGTTCGACAGTGTCCTGGCCTGGACGCCCAATGTCACCGGGCGGATCTTCGCGACCGGCGACGCCCATGTGGTCAAGGATGAACGGTCCTGGGGCGGCAATGCGATGTATGGCCTGTACCGGACTGCGGATGATCGCTGGCTGGCGCTGGGCGGGGCAGAGGCGAAGTTCGCGCGGAATCTGCTGACGCCGCTGGGCCGGGCTGATCTCGTCCCTTTGGCTGAGCTGCCCCCGGGGCCGGGGCAGGAACCGTTGCGGGCGTTCCTGCGCGAGGCGTTCCTTGGCCGCAAGCTGGCAGAATGGGAAGTCTGGTTTGTCGACAGGGATGTTTGCTGGGCCCCCGTGCGGACGCTGAAGGAGGCCTTCGACGATCCGGCGCTGGTAGCGCGGGGGATGCTGGGCCGGGACGCGGACGGCCATGAGGTGGTTGGCACGCCGATCCGGTTCCGCGAGGAGCCGGCGGCGATCAATCCGGCTGTCCCTGGGCTGGATGGTCAGGGAGCGGAAATCAGGGCGCGGCTGAGACCCTAACCCTCCCGTCGATACTGCATCGAATAGACGAACCGGCCGCCGGGGTGGAGCGAGTCCGAGGCCAGGATCAGTGTGTCGTCGTCATGATAGCGGCGCAGGGTCCGGAGCGCCGCCCCGCCCGGCTCGGCCTTCAGTCGCGCGGCATCGGCGGACGACAGAAGCTCGGCGGTGATCTCCTGATCGATCCGGCCGGCGGCGACGCCAAACCGTTCGTCGAGCAGGGCGTGGACGGACCGGCCGTCGCCGAGTTCGCCGGCCAGGCCGGTGAAGGGCTGGGGCAGATAGATGCGTGACAGGGCCAGGGGCAGGGCCTCGGCGATGCGCAGTCCGTCCACCACGAGCCATATCCGGTCGGTATCGCCCCCGATCCGGCCGGCCTCGGCGTCGGTCAGGCGGCGCTGCTCCTGGGTGAGTACCGTCAGCCGCGCGGTCTGGGCGTATTGCAAAAGCTCGTCCACACCGCCCAGCGGCTGGACGTAGGCCTGGGGGCTGGCCGAGGCGATGACGGTGGTGCCGGCACCCCGGCGGCGTTCGATCAGGCCCGCCTCGGTCAGCAGCCGGATGGCGTCGCGAGCGGTGTGGCGCGATACGGCGTGGGTCTGGGCCAGTTCCAGCTCGTGGGGCAGCTGGCCACCCACGGGATAGTCGCCCCGTGCGATGGCCGTGCGCAGGGTGTCGGCCAGTTGGCGATAGCGGGGGGAGGCCATGAGCGTTTCCTACATCGTCCGCCGCATCGCCGACCAGTCGGCGGCGAGCCGGTCGCGATGGGACGGGGCGGCGACGGAAATCAGGGCCTCGGCCCGGGCCTCTATGGACAGACCGCGCAGGTCGGCAACGCCATGCTCGGTCACGACCATGACGGGATCGGCCCGGCCGATCGAGGGCGGGTCCGGCAGGCGGGGCAAGATGCGGCTGATGTCATCCCCCGTCGTGGCAGCGGGCAGGGCGATGATGGGGACGCCGCCTTCACTGGCCCAGGCTCCGCGCAGGAAGTCGATCAGGCCGCCGGCCCCGGATATCTGTCTTCCTGCCATCCATTCGGCGTTGATCTGACCGAACAGATCGACCGTGATGGCTGAATTGACCGCGACGAACCGGGGGATGGCCGCCAGGGTCGCAATCCCGTGCGTCGCTCCCACGGGCCTGAAGCACACCCGGGGGTCATCGGCGAGGCGAGCGTAGAGGGCGGGCGAGCCCAGGGCGACGCCGGTCGTCACCGCTTCGACCGCATCCCGGTCGAGCAGATCGACCAGCGGCTCGGTGACCATGCCGGAGTGAAGTCGAAGGCTGCGGCGGTCGCCCAGCGCCGCCAGGGTGGCGACGCCGATCTTGCCGAGGCCGGTCTGGACCGTGGCGCGATCGGGGATCAGGGCAACGACACGGGCGGCAATCGCGGCACTGACGGGGTCGATCGCTCCGGCCCCATAGCCGGGCAGGGGGCTGTCCGCTTCGACGACGATATCGAAGGCGTCCAGCGGCACGGCCGGCCCGTCGCGGACGGCGGGCATGGCCGGGTTGATCCAGCCGATGCGCAAGCGGGTCGCCTCAAACACGGCCGGGCTGAAGTCGGCGGCGACGCCGAGGCTGCAGCGCCCGTCCGCACCCGGGGGGGCGATGGCGAAGACGCCCGCGTCGAACCTCTGCCCGGAAAGACGGCCCCACATCTGCGTGTAGGTCAGGGGTGAGAAGGACAGCCGTCCGGCCTCGAAACTGTCGCGCCACTCGGGGGCCAGGAAGATCGCCTCGGCGCGCGCGTCGGGGTGAATGCCCGCCCAGTCGGTGCGATTGACGCCGGGGATCCAGACGCCCTCGAAGGTCAGGCCGGTCGCCGCCCCGGGTCGACTTTGCAAGGCCTCGGCGAACGGCAGCGGCTCACCCGCGCAGCCCGGAACGAAGACCCGTCCACCGTCCGGCAGGGCACTGCGCAGGGCCTCGAGCGCCGCGTCCATCGTCGTAGTGTTCATGCCGGGTCGTCGGTTCCTGACTTGACCGTCTCGGGCCGGGAACGCGATATAGGCATATGTCCGGACAATTGTCCTCCATCACCGAGCGACTGGTGTTTCGCCTGTCCGAACCGGTCGCGCCTGAGGACCGGGCGCGAGCGCGGCTGCACCTGCTGGACTGGGTCGGGTGCGCCGTTGCCGGGGCGCGCGAGCCGGACTGCGCTCGGGTGCGGGCGCTGGCGCAGCGCGAAGGCGCGGGGCCATGCCGGATCATCGGCGGCGGCAGGGCGGGACCGCAGGCGGCGGCCCTGGCCAATGGTCCTGCCGGAGCGATCCTCGAGATGGACGATGTCGACCG